>CALKLP010000208.1 GCA_937991965.1 uncultured Verrucomicrobiales bacterium | reverse complement strand
CCACCATTAACATCCACATAGGGGAAGGAATAATCGTTTTTATAGATTGGAATTGAGCTGCTTGTCAGAGTAGATGTACCCCACGCGGCAACGGTGTCTCCATCAGAAAGGGATATTAAGTCTTTTACCCGAAGAGAGGCTATGGCATCGTTCACAGGGGGGTCGTTTTGGTAACGAAAATTCATGGTGGACGGGATTATTTCTTATTGTCAATATTAAAATTTTGATATTGTTAAATCAAACCATTTGTGTAACGTTCTCTGACAATCGGGATGAAACCCTGACCGGGGGCATGCCCCGCAAAGTGAGCGATAGCCACTGCACTCCACGGCGTATTTGTGTTGCCTCTGACTGCTCGTAGCTTTGTTGAATACATATTTGTTCATTTTTTAATGTTTCGAGATAATAAGAAAGTTTGGAATGTACTCGCCTCGTCGTAGCAGTCGTCGTCTTCATAGACAACACATACACGACTGTTTCGGAAACCACGGTTCCGAGGAATTATCTCCCGTACAGGCTTTGGGAAGACTAAGTGCCGTCGCTATGTTGACGACAGCACGCGTTGGGGATGGGGAAGACCCCTCAATGGCACAAGCCAGACCTCATTTGTCAGGAATAAACGAGAAGGGTATTGTTACGACAGATTCTCAAATGGGAGCGAAGAAACTGGTTACTCATCGTGCGGACAATGGAGAACCGATTGTGCCGCCTGTAACAAAGTGGCAGAGAGCGTATATTAGGGGTATGATACCAGAAGGCCTGTATGAAGAATTCTCTAACAAAATGAGGTTGATTGATGGTGTTGACTTTTTTATCGGTGTACCTGGTGAATCTCCTCCTGATCAATTCATACATTATATTAATGTCACTATGTACCAGCAAGGGCCTGAAGATGAACCTGATTTTTTCACTAATATTCCGATGGCAACTGAAACTTTAGAAGAACCTTTATTGAATCTTTTACCGGAAGTTTCACATGTGTTGCAAAGTTCTGCGTGCCAAGAATTGGTCCAAAATGATGCTCTCCTAGTTAATATAGTCGACTTAGTATGGGGGAGGCCATTCTGGTTGTTTGAAAAGGTGAAACAAGTTCTGGATGAGGTACTTCGTGAACAATAGACACAAAACCAAGCAATTCCTTTTTGATTTTTTTGGCATAAGCCAGATGTTTTTCCCGAAACCCACACGAGTTACTCTAGGGTTGCACAATAAGCGCCTGTAACACACAGCTCATAGCCTACCGCCGTTCCACCTCACTTTGCGAGTTGCTCTAGGGCTGCAGCTGTATTGATTACTTCCTCGACGAAAGTGTTCGCGAGAAAATATCATTAGCGCCCTTGTGTCTCTTTTTCACTACGTCTACCCGGTTCACTTCAAATTTGCAAGTTTATCATGCCCACTTGCGGCTTTGTCTACCTTCATCACGTAGCGTCCTGGGGGCTGCGGGCTGCAGAACAATCGATACTTTACATTGCCGCATATTTGTATTTCCTTTGCCATCCGACAGTGCCTTTCGTAGTATTTACAGATGCAATCCGACGACTTAGCTTCCGTTCGAACTGACGAACGCCAGTTAATTTGGAAGCTTCTAACACAATTCGGCCCGGCAATGGTCCGTGAAAAGGTAACAATTCGAATGAAAAATGTTGCGGGAGTGTAACGAGTGTAACAACATCAATGGACGACAATCATATAAACAGGGAATCCGAAAGACAATACTTCGGTGATGACACGTGGGTAGGACGGAAAAAAATGAATAACTCGTTTAAAAGGCAATCCCTGACCGAAAACGACATCGCAGTAATGAAAGGCGTAGCACTCAGCGGCGCATTGTCGGTCCAAAGAGAAATAGGGGGCCTGTACTCTCCGCGCCATAGCTTCAAGCCATGTGCCGACCTGCCCGCGACCCCGGCGGCATACTTGGACGCACAAGGCCTCTACACGTGTGGCCTTTCTGACGTTGTCATCGGTGAAGAATCTGAAGTGGTTATACACTGGCCTCCAGAATTGATCTACAAAGCGGCGCAGCAGCAAGCGCTTATGTGGCACACACATCCCGACTATCCCGACCCAGAAATCATCCACTTGCCGCCGAGCGTCCTGGATTGCTACGTGGGGTGGAAGGCGGCCCTTGATATGAGGGTCGATGTAGACCAGTTGATTGTCACGCGCAAGGGCTTGTGGAACCTATACACAAGGTTTGATGTTGTAGTCGGCTTACCACAAGAGCAATTGAATGACGAGATATTCAACTTCCAGTATTATGCAGCCTCGATACAGAGCGATGAGCATATAAGGATGAGAAACACCGAAGTCGATCAGCCACTACAGAAATTGGAAGTGTCTGAGTTTGTGGACATGATGAATAGAAACATCGAGGGGTTTCACGTTGCGTATTATCCCTTCTAAGGGTTAGGGTTAACACAACAACCAGCAAACATCAATAAATAAAATGTAGGCATATACAAACCTTATAATGACAACAACGGAATACAGTACCAAAACCGGACGTCCACTGAAGCCATGCAAGCCTGGGTATGTCAGGAACCCCCTGACAAATCGCTGCAGAAAGAAGGCACCTGCGATGAAGCCACGTCATAAGAACACACCACGGAAGGCGCCCGCAAAGCAAAAGCCACCGGCACGGAAGGCGCCCGCAAAGAGAAACACACCACGGGAAGCGCCCGCAAAGCGTCCGAGAAACACGCCCGCAAATCGTCCGAGAAACACACCACGAAAGGCGCCCGCACCGGCACGGTCAACAGAGAAAACTTGGAACGATGTTATCAAAGCATGGAACGTAGGTAAGCACTTGCCGAAAATAAACGGGAGCGTTTTCTGGGAGACGTCGGCCATCAAGAAAGGGGGGGATGTGAAGTACAAGGAACAAACAATGTCTGCTTCAGCTGCGTTGCCAATGACTCTTCCTGGCGACAGTTCAACCTTCCGCACACATCTGAACAACAAGACATCACCGGTAGCTTTCAGTAATCTGGCAGGTTCTTGTACGTTGGTGGCCCCGCCTGACACGGGCAAGAACTTCTCTCACTTGGGATTATTTTACAAGAACGCTACCCAGGATGAGATCCGCGCTTTGTGGAAAAAGGTTGCCGTAGAAATTAAAAAGAAGCTGAAGCAAAACCACGCTGTATACGTTAGCACGCACGGAACGGGGGTGCCTTGGTTGCATGTACGCATTTGTAACTCTCCAAAATACTTCTCGACGAACGTCCTGACTTCATGATGCGTATTCAAATTTTTTTTCTATGTGTTTTTAAATTAGTAATTAGTGACAGATGGTCTACTTGAGCGACACAGGAAGGACCGAGCTTCTAGCCGCCGTTCGCAACTACCTTGAGCACATACCAAACGTGCACGCGGTGAAGGATACCTATTTAGGGCAAAACTCGTCGCACCTGACTAATTTTCTTTCTCGAACGTTCTGCAGCTCGGCACGCCCGCCGCCGAACGGCGAACGTTATTTTTTGCATGTTGAGGACTTGACGAATGGCCATCAAGGTTTGGGGGTAGATGTGGCTACAGTCGAAGATTTTAGCTTGAATCAGCAACACGCTGCATCGATTGAACAAACGCTACAAAGAAAGAGAGGAGTCAGCGTAGTGTACCTGTCGGTACGCGATCACGTCCAGCGGCACGCGTGTCTTCTCGTTTTTGATGCGCGCTCCAGAAAACAACACTTCTTCAATCCGTGGGGATACAGAAGCCACTGGCTCAACATCGCCTTTGCAAACAGAGACGTACCTGTTGTGCCAGGTTTCCGACCCGCCACCCGAAACGAAGATGCGTGGGTAAATCTGGAAGATTCGATGCAAATGATTCTGGATGAGAACCACTACGACGTGGGCGGAAACTGTGCGCTGTACTGCGTGATGGTCGCCGTTCTGTGCACGCGTTTTGGCATCGGGAAACCAAAAGTGGTGGCGAACATTATTGTTAATGCTATGAAAGAAATCGATGACTACAATGGTTTCGACGCCGAGGCCGACAACCCCGCACACTCGCACATGTCGCGGCTGTGGAATTGGATGAACAACATGTCCGCCATTGCACAAGAAACTCGGACGCTCCCCGCTTTATACGCTAACTCGGTCGTTACCGCGGACATGGTCAACACGAGACACACTCGACGCCAGGAAGCGCTACAGATTCTCCAGGACTTTCCGCAACTCCCCGGTCCCCCGCAAAACACGCATGCTAGAGTCGCGCGCAGACTGAGGCTTCGGCAGCGCCAGACGCAATACTTGAACTCACACCCTGCACTCGACGAGGGAGATATCGTGAGCGCCGCGGACGTCGCTGAACGCACGAACGTTCTCAGAGACGCTGAGCGGAGCTTGATCAGAACGATGTTTCCGCCGTCAATGCGATGCGACGTCGTCTTGCGGTCGGGAGAACTGTGTTCCAGGAGAGCCTGTGTGGGACAGCCGCTGTGCTGGCAGCACAGATTTTTGACGAGAAACCACGTGCTCACCGGTCCCGGAAGGATGAGGTGCGCCGCCGTGCAGCAGCCTTGCTCATAATGGATGCAAAAATGAAACTGGTTCGCAAAATCGTAATGACTCTTTTAAGGGATTATTTTTCTTAAACCCAATGTTAAAGTGTCCAACACAACGTCCCAACCAAGGTCTACCTGGATCCAAAAGGAAGGCCCGTGTCTGTACCGGAACGAAAAATCCTCGGCCACACCTGGTTTTGAGCCGAAATTCAAGTGGGTAGGTTTTGTTATGGTATCAGCCATGGCTTGTCCAATCGTATGGATGTCCCCAGGTTGGAATCTCACTCCAGTGTAGCCCGCGGGTAGGACGTGGCCGGTGTGCAGATGGAATTGTGCACTGACGGGGCTGGACCAAGTAAAAATAAAGGTCAACGAATGTAGATTCTTCATCACCTTAAACAGAGAAACCATTTCCGCCTCGATGGTTGTGGCTGATCTTACCACGGCGAATGCTTCTGCAATGCAACGTTGTTGG
>CALKLP010000207.1 GCA_937991965.1 uncultured Verrucomicrobiales bacterium | reverse complement strand
CAAGTCCTCTTCCTGCTTCGTTTTATACACAAAAGGACGGATTTGAGCCTCTTGTTGCACGAGGGTTTTCAGTGCGCTCCACTCCACGTTTTGCGGGTTCCAGCTTTCCGCGAGGTCACTGGTAACGACCCAGAGTTCGGTTCGGCCAAACTCTCCTCTTACGAGTTCACTCAGGCCTTTCGAAATCATTTGTGGTATCGAGGAAGGATTATCTCCTGGTTGAGCTTCTGAGAGCAGTGGGAGATACTCCGAGGACAATACAGGGGTTAGCTCTAAGCTCGCGCTATCGATCAGATACACCCGTGTGCTCTCGGGAAAATCCTGTAAGGCGGATTGCACTTCTTCCAAGGCGACCTGCAAATGTGTCTTTCCTGATGACACACTCCCCCCCATCTCCGGCGAGCGATCGAGTAGGATAAGGATACTATCGGGTGACTTGCTTCCGAAGTTTAGGAGGTTACCCACTGGGCGCGCTAGGGCGAAAACCACAAAAATTAAAATTGCAAGCCGAGCAAAGAGAAGTGGAAGATTTTTGAGCGATTTCCGGCGCATTGATTGCGTGTCTTTTTTGACCAAAAACTCCATTGCGGCCCAGTCCAGTTCCTTCACTTTTGACTTCTTGATGAAGTGTAAAATGAGCGGAACTAGCAGAGTGAGCAGTCCAAGCAAGGCTATTGGCGAAAGAAGGGACATTAAGCGATTAAATTCAATAGGGTTTGTTCCAAGGCCTCTTCTGAGATCACGCGATGGTATCGCGTCTGGTTGCGCTCACAAATTGCTTTCAGTTCTGCTAGGTGCTTTTGCAAATTTTCCAAGTATAGCTTTTGAATTGCTTGAGCGTTTGTTTCCAAAACCTCGTCTGACTCTAGATCCCGAAAGGCCGCACTAAGGGATTCATCAAAGGTCAGTTCACGCTCCGACAGCACCTGTAGAAAGGTGACCTCATGCGCATGATGTCGCAAGTGCTGGAGAGCGTCCTCGAGTTCGCTCAGCGGAGTCAAGAAGTCCGAGACAATGATCACCATGGAACGCCGGGGTAAGTTCCGTGAAATTTGATGGAGTTGCGTGGGCAAATCCTCCTTTCCCGCCGCCTTTTGTTCCTCCAAGGTAGTCAGAACGCGATGGAGGTTAGACTCCCCACGAACCCTCTGTGCGACGACTTCGCCATTCAACTCCTGTGCGATGCCTACACTGTCACCTTGGGTTAGGAATAACATCGCTAAATGGGCGATCAATCGCTTCCCAAAAAAGAGGCGAGAGACCTTATCTCGCCCCTGAAACTGCATGGAACCACTAGTATCGAGGAGGAAATACGCCCGCGCATTAGTCTCGGACTCATACTCCTTAAGGAAAAACTTGTCACTCCGTGCATAGGCCTTCCAGTCCATACGGCGCAGATCATCCCCGGGCAGGTAATTCCGTAACTCCGCGAACTCCATCGCAGTCCCTTTTAGAAACGAACGGTGCACCCCAGTGAAAGCTCCCGCAACCGGAAAGCGCGCTTCTAACATCAGCGCCTTCAGGTTCTCAATGACTTCCGAGTCGATGTATTTCGTGGCGTTCAAGGGATCTTAATGGAGCTAATCTATCTTGGCCTCAGTGAGTAGTTTCGGGATGAGGTCTGCGACCTTCACACCCTTCGCTTGCGCGGTAAAGTTCAAGACAATACGGTGCGTCAAAACAGGCTCTAAAACTGCCTTCAAATCTGCCTCCGTGACCATATACTTGCCATTAAGCGCGGCCCGAGATTTCGCCGCTAAGATTAAGTTCTGCACCGCTCGTGGTCCTGCTCCATAGTTGATACTCTCTTTTACCCAACTCGGTGATTCCTCGTTCGGCCGGGTGAGACGCACCAGCTTAACAGCGTCTTCGTATATGTGATCTGGCACCGGCATACGACGCACGAGTTGCTGAAAATGGATGATCTCCTCAGCATTGAGTAAGGAGTTCGGTTCCTCGCTCGCTCCTCCGGTGGTGCGCATTGCGATGCTCATTTCTTCTGCCTCGCTCGGGTAATCGAGATGGAGAAAGAACATAAATCGGTCGAGCTGGGCTTCAGGTAGGCGGTAAGTTCCCTCCTGCTCAATGGGGTTCTGAGTGGCGAGTACGAAAAAAGGCTTCGGTAACTGGTAGGTCGTGCCCATCACGGTGACTTCCTTTTCCTGCATCCCTTCCAGTAGCGCTGATTGAGTTTTGGCGGGAGCTCTGTTAATCTCATCGGCGAGAACGATATTTCCGAAGATGGGGCCTTGGATAAACTCAAATCGGCGGCCGTCCTCCCCTTCTTGGATAATATCCGTGCCCGTGATATCCATGGGCATAAGATCAGGGGTGAACTGAATACGGCTAAAGTCGAGCTTGAGGGTCTTCGCGATCGTTGAAACTAAGAGTGTCTTTGCTAGCCCCGGAACGCCCATCAGCAGTGCATGCCCGCCAGAAAACATCGAAATCGCCAAACGTTCTACAATCTCATCTTGGCCCACAATCACCTTCCCTACCTCGATCTTAAAATCGTTAAAAAACTGACCGAGACGCTTAATTTCAGCTACATCGCTTTCGCTTGCTTCCATAATGGCACTTTAGGGGAATTCCTCGTGCTGTCCAGTCCCATGCGTAGCAAAAACTATTGATTCTCTAACTCTCAATGATTTCTAGCTTTCGGCAAATTTTCAGAAATTCTGCCTCCAGGGTTTCGAACTCCACATTAGGACTGCTGTAACGTCCAATCATGACCACGTAGCGATGCTCTTGGATGTTATCTCCATGGCGAGAGATCAAGTCCCGAAAGCGGCGTCTCACAAAATTCCGCTCATGCGCTTTCCCCACTTTCTTAGAAGTCACAAAGGCGAACTTGGACTCCTTAAGCGCCTCACACGGCAAGGTCGAGATGATCACATATTTCCCCACCCGAGACTGTCCATCACGCTTGACGCGCTGGAACTCAGCACGAGCATTCATCATCTGACGGCGGGGCAGTTTCATAAGACACCTTTTCCGATAGGCTACTCTGCATCAAGATCAATCATGGATTTCTTCTCTTTCTTTCCAGCAGGAATCGCGATTATTTGAGGATTTTTCTGGCACTAGATCCCTCGGTTGGATTCATTTAACTTATGTTCGTTCTCCTAATTGCGCTAGGCTCTGCAGTTCTCTACCTGGTGGCATATCATACGTATGGCAAGTGGTTGGGGAGTAAACTCTTTCGCTTGAGTAAAGATCGTGTCACTCCCGCGATTGAGCTAGAGGACGGTAACGACTTTGTCCCTACTTCTAAGGGCGTAATCTTCGGCCATCATTTCACCTCTATTGCAGGCACAGGCCCCATCGTCGGTCCTGCTCTGGCGGTGATTTGGGGATGGGTTCCTGCCGTGCTTTGGGTCATCTTTGGCTCTATTTTTATTGGAGCGGTGCATGACCTCGGGTCGATGGTAGTATCTCTACGGAATAAGGGGCAGACTGTGGGTGACATCGCAGGGCGGGTCCTCTCCCCAAAGGCGAGAGTGCTTTTTCTGGGGATTCTTTTCCTCTCGCTCACGATCGTTCTTGCCATCTTTGGCCTCGTGATCGCGGCGGTCTTTAAGATGTATCCCAGCTCCATCTTTCCTTGCCTATTACAAATCCCGATCGCAATCATCATTGGGCTCTTACTCCACCGTCGTAACATCCCGCTTCTCATTCCTTCTCTCATCACCCTCGGCCTG
>CALKLP010000206.1 GCA_937991965.1 uncultured Verrucomicrobiales bacterium | reverse complement strand
AGAGAATGAGAGAATGAGAGAATGAGAGAATGAGAGAATGAGAGAATGAGAGAATGAGAGAATGAGAGAATGAGAAGGTAATAATGAAAGTAAATTTCTAAAAAAATCACCATTCAATCATTCAAAACCCAACCATTCAATCATCGAACCATTGAATCATCCTATCATTGTTCCCGGACAAGCGATAGAGGCGGGTCTACAAGGTACGCAGTAGTATGAGCCGAAAGCGCGGTGACTGAGGTACGAGGGCATGGCCCAAAAGCCAAACATTAAACAATAAATATTGAGGCATTAAACACTAGACTTATGAGTATTTCATATCAAGGAAAAGGACAAGAATTATTCTGGAAAGGATCGCCGAGAGACATCGTTTTCGAGGAGGCGGCCATACGCGAAAAGTTAATGCAGACGGACAAACCTTGTTACGTGATGCGCGACTTTGCTGGGAGAATCGGCGTGAGTAATGCGGGCGAATTGGTTTCTTCGGGTAGAGGATTGCAAGTATTGGCTTTGGCAAATCCGATGTCTGCAAATCAATTGGGAGACCCTAGTTTCTGTGCCGATTACCAGTTAAAATATGCCTACAAAACAGGAGCCATGGCCAACGGAATTGCTTCCGAAGCATTGGTCATTGCTATGGGAAAAGCAGGATTCTTAGGTTCTTTTGGAGCCGCTGGATTGGTACCTACTCGCGTATTAGAAGCCATCGAAACCATACAAGGAAACCTAGGGAACGAATCCTACGCTTTCAATCTCATACACTCACCGGTAGAAGCCGCTTTGGAATCGGGTGCTGTGAAGTTATTTTTGGAAAGAGGCGTGAAAATCGTAGAAGCTTCTGCCTTCTTGAAATTGACGGAACACATCGTGCATTACCGAGTAGCTGGCTTGAGCCAAAATGCCGATGGAAGCGTGCATATTGGCAACAAAGTGATCGCCAAAATCTCTAGGAAAGAAGTAGCCAAGCATTTTATGCAATCTCCTCCACAATCCTTCCTAGATTCATTATTGAGTCAAGGGAAAATAACGCCTTTACAAGCCGAATTAGCCAAGCAGATTCCGATGTGTGACGACATCACTGTTGAAGCCGATTCAGGTGGACATACAGACAATCGTCCTTTGGTTGCACTATTGCCGATCATCATTCAATTGAGAGACGAACTACAAGCCAAACACCAATTCGACCAGAAGATCAGAATCGGAGCAGCAGGTGGAATTTCTACACCCGCATCCGCTTTGGGCGCCTTCATGATGGGTGCCGCTTATGTGGTTACAGGTTCCGTGAATCAGGCTTGTGTAGAAGCAGGCACTTCGGAGCATGTTCGTAAATTATTACAAACCGTTGCCTCCACCGATGTGATGATGGCACCGGCTTCGGACATGTTTGAAATGGGCGTAGAATTACAAGTTTTAAAGCGTGGTACTTTATTCGGGCCTAGAGCCAAAAAGCTATATCATTACTACCAAAACTATAAGTCGATAGACGAGATTCCTACGGAGGAACGAGCCAAATTGGAGAAGCAAGTTTTCAAAAAGCCGCTAGAAGAAATCTGGCAAGCATGCGTGGACTTCTTTGAAAAAAGAGACCCTGAGCAGATCGAAAGAGCCAAGGGGAATCCACATCGTAAAATGGCTTTGATCTTCCGTTGGTACCTAGGACTTTCCTCCAATTGGGCGAATGCAGGAACGGATGGCAGAGCAGTGGATTATCAGATCTGGTGTGGGCCTTCGATGGGCGCATTCAACGATTGGGCGAAAGGAAGTTACTTAGAGCCTTATACGAACCGTAAAGCGGCCGACGTAGCCGAGGAGATCATGCAAGGAGCTGCTTACCTCTACCGTATTCAAACCTTGAAGATGCAGGGTGTAGAAATGCCTGTTGGGATGGAGCAATTTGCGCCCAATTTAAGAAAAATGGAAATGGCTTGATGCATCTCATCAAGCCATTTCTTAAAAGCGGTATCGCTTTATTTCAATAATTTATACTCATCAATCTCTTCATCGGTCATCCAATGGATATCGTCTGCTGAAGCAGCATTGATAGTGAAATAATAGAATGCCTCTGCATCTTCTAGGGTAAAGCCCATGTCTACATAATAGTCGATGGCTCCTTGGTGTTCAGGGTCCCCAACTGGAAAATCGGTAGCTTCATCATTGTTTCCGTTTGCCCAAGCGTGGACGCCGATTTGGCTACCAGCTTCTCTAGTTCGGCTGGTACCACAAAGAAACAAATCAACGGCTCCTGAAGCTATGACGGCATCAGAAGGAAGGTGGGTGGCTAGTCCATGGTTACGAATTGCTCGTGCAGCCTCCCAATTAGCAATATCATCTGTTGATCCTGGACAATCTTTCATGATCATTCGATTCGTATTGGGGAAATTCGCAATATAATTATCCCAATACTCAGGAATATCGGAATCAATTAATCCTTCAATGATCACGGTTTCATCATCTAGAGATGAGAAGATCCCGAAGTCATCGGCCTCTATTTGATCTTTATCGCAGGCTGAAAAAGCAATTCCTACGAACAAAAGGAGCAATAAATTATTGGCTAAATTTTTCATCAGATTATATGCTAGTTTATTTAAAAAACGCCAAAGATAAATGCTTTTCTCATAAAAATAAATCCAATTAAATTTGATCTGATTTTTGGGGTCTCGATCCTCTTAAAAACCATTAGATTTTTTAAATAACGAAATATGAGCCCAATTCGAATCGCCATTATCCAGGAAAAACCCGTTTTCTACGACCTAGAAAAGTGCTTAGATAAAGCCATCTGCTTGATTGAAGAAGCTGCCCAAAAAGGCGCGCAACTGATCGTTTTTGGGGAATCTTGGTTAGCTGGTTATCCAGCATTTCTGGATCATTGTGGAGAGATTGGAAGGTGGGATAACGAGCCGATGAAAAAACTATTCGGTCGTATGTTTCTTAATAGTGTTGAGGTAGGAAGTGAAACCACAGATATTCTTGCAGCTGCCGCCAAAAAATATAAGATAACGCTCATTATTGGGATCAATGAACGATGTGCCACTCCTAGTGGAACACTCTTCAATTCCATTCTTACCTTCAACGAAAAAGGCGAATTAGCCAATCACCATCGTAAGCTC
>CALKLP010000205.1 GCA_937991965.1 uncultured Verrucomicrobiales bacterium | reverse complement strand
CCATAGTGGGCGAGCAGCAAAAGTTGCAAGGGCAAAAGTTCGCGAACAAAAGTTGCAAAAAAACTTCAACTTTTCTCGCAACTTTTCTCTCCCATAAAACCGGTGTCAGAGCGGACTGCGAAGTCGATTTTTCACTTTTTTTTTTTTCCGAGCCCAGAGAGGACATTGAGCTATAGCGCGGAACCCGCCCCCACCAAGTTTTTACGAAAAGCTGCCCTTTCCACGAAAGAGACTGAAGCCACGCTTGTTACGCTTGCTTGTGCCGAGACTGACCTAAGCACCAACTTACCGTGAGTGATGTCATGTCTAACGCTGGTGGTATGAGTGACCTAGACTAGAACATGAATGAGCAGATTGATGCACAAGGAATGGTCTAGAGAGATAGATTTGTCCCCAACAAACATGGAGGACGGTCCTAACCAGAGAGACATGGTTAGTCTAGCTTAAATCGGACTTAAACCTCGTTTGTTACACTAACCCTAACCCTAGCCTTCAACCCCGGACCCGGATCGCCACCCGACCCTGGTTAGGCCTAGTACTAGGTCGCTGTACGGTAAGAAGGTGCTAGGTCGCTCAGCGCTGGAAAGGTGTTAGGTCGCCACTTTTTCTCGTTCGCCTAGGCCGCGGCTACGCCGCGGCGGGGAAATAAATGGATTTTTTTTTTCTCCACTTCACGGTGACCCGTCATGAAGCGTCATGAAGCGTCACGACGTACGTCATAACTTCGCCCAACAATGTTCAAGACCAGAAAAAGAAGAAGGCGGTTTTCAACTGAGAAAAAGTCCATGAATTCTAGAAAATTGTCACCTACGGCATCTGACACTACTGTTAAAAGAGGACTGCAAGAAAGTCATGAAAGCCGTTAAATGTGCGACGACAGTGGAGTTTTGGTTTTTGCTTCGCGACGTTGCGTTTCTTGGGCTGGGTGGAAATAACAGCACTGCATTACTAACTACCAGATCGAATCACACCTTCTGGAGGTATGCATACGTCGACGCGAGAGACTCGTGGAAAACTGAACGCTCTCTACCCTAGCACGGTATACGTCCGTTGTACAGGTGCTGGTAGTTGGTGAGCATTCGGATCTGCTACGAACGTTTGCTGCTCTAAGAGTTGCTTGCATCACGCCGTTCCCATACCTTCTGTGCACCACAGTCTCCCAAGCGCCTGCTCGCGGCGGCTTTTCTCCTCATTGTCTGCGTGATCCCTGCGGGTCGCGTGATTTGGAAGGGCATGATACCCTTTTGAGTTGCCTTGTAGTTCAATACTACTCCTCCAGTCGTTGTGGCGCCGCTGTTCGTGGTGTTGCTCGGCCTTCTGCATTGCTACATCCTACGTACATTGTGTCGTTCCTGTCGTGTACTTCCAAACCACGATTGGTCGATCCCGGCGCTCGAGTCTTGAAAATTGTAGTTCGTGAGACCAAGGTATTTGTCAACAGTCTATTTGATTGGTAAAACACAAATGAATAGGATATCAGAAGCGGTAAGCACTTTCGGGTGGACGTCTGCACTGGTTTTATAATAGTACCAGAGATGGGAAAAGCCGTTAACGATATAAAGGGTTAAAAGGCCGGACACCCTCATCTCAACAGAGAATTGGATTTGGCGCAGAAAATGACTTCATTCTATTTAGGATATATTATGTGTACACGCGGGCGTTACCTTCGAAGAAGTCGCTCGATTAGTTCTTGCTGCGATTCGTTGTCAACGCTGTCCTCGTGTGCTTCTCCGAACCTGCATAGATCAAGAAGGGGGCTTTGAAGAAACGTATATCTCTGGCGGAGGTTCGATCGACCGGAATGATTTGAAACATGCGACTATCCTCTATTTGTAACACACCAAGCACGGCTCTAACGTGGAATGCCATTTTTTGCCGTGTCGCGATTACGTGAACACAACTCCCCCGTATGACGTGCCTATTGCTCGGTCCTGCGCTCGAGCCGCCTTCACCTCCACGGGGCCGAGCAGACCTCATCACGATGATAGATGTTCTCGTGCTTTCTGCCAGTCAGAATCAACCTGAAAATAACGGGATACGCTTCTTGTGCCGTCAATGGAGAATGCTAAGTTGACGCACTACCGACCCAGGCCGATCTGTAGGAAAAGGATGCAGCATCCACTGCGTTCATTTCGAACGCATTGTTGGCAAACAGACGTGTGTAGGTGTACATAGCTAGACAGGGGTTGGGTTGCGGTTTTGGCTTTGATATCTTAGAGAAATTCGAGCATGTGCATACTGGATGTCCCTCGAGCACTCACTGTCACACAGCACGAACGGTGCACATGTCCCGTTGCACACGCAGATTGGTCCTACAATAACACACCCAAACAGAATGGTTCACACAATACCAGACGTGAGAAAACAAACATGTGGATTACAGTAGCACCGGCCCAATCACAAGAAACCTGAAATCTACGTCTTACCGACTGCGAGCGAAAAACATTTCTTACATCGTACTTGTTTGGTGTTCTGGCCGGGAGCCCTGTGAATATCTCCCTAACCTCAGCACTTGTTTCTTCACGTCTCTTCATTATCCTCCTTTCCTCACGCACACGTACACGGCACTCGAACATAGACATGTTAGTGCGCATCTCCCCGAGGGGGCACACTCAACCCAAAGTACCAAAATCTCCTGACATACCATCTGCCGTGCCCCGGGTCCCGAGATCCGAGATCGTGATATCATGAGCGAAATATACCGAACAGCACGTTCTTTTTTTGACACCCGAAAATGCTCCAGGCTATCGCTCTGCAGCACCATAAATCTAAATATAAACGTGATGCACATTTTGCAGGTGCCAACTTGTAGGTGCCCAAAATACCGAAAGCGTCAAAATTCGCTACTCAGCAGGTAGATTATACAGCTTGGTGGTGATAATCTGTCTTTCTGCCTTGTCACGGGTACGTACGATGAGGGGATGGGGCGTCGGTGCCGCCCGCCTCAGGTGAGAATTTTCAGGTCTCTGCGGCGGATATTAATGGGAAAATACGTTGTTCTTTTTTTTTCCGGCGTAGCGTAAAAGGCGTGAAAAGGAAGATTGATGAAAGATTTTTCGAAAGGAGACCTGGACGTTCATTGAGTTATCGTGGTCGGGCTGCAGAAAGTCGGGAAACGGGAGAGGAGCTGGTTGCATGTTGTGATGGTAGACGGCGGCTATGATCGTTCGTTCAATTAAGAAGGGTCCCATTTAGAAAACCGGGTAGTCAGTACGTTCGCCGGGCTTCGCGCAAAATATCTCATGTTGCCCGCACCCGTCATTCCGCGGCGGTTTTTTCAGAGCGCAGCGCCGAAAAACCTTGTAGTTGGATTGGATGAAGTTTGTCGACATCGCTTACATACCTGCCTGTCACATGATATATCTCGTTGCGACATAACGACGCACCACCTCAGACCAACCGAGAAGGGATCCACTTTCTTTTGCGCTAGGCCATGCCCAGCCTGGGAGCTTTCTTTAAAAAAAATGAAGCTCAGCCTGACCTTCTTGTAGTCCATTCTCTCATGATTGGGCCGGCACTACTGTAGTCTGCAACCGAGATTGCACATGCAGGTCCAACGGTAAACCCAGCACACAGCGGCACACATACAGAACAAAAGTAGGACAAAGTCTGCGTAGAGATCCTTTGGCAAAAAGCTGACACAGGTCGTGTTCTTTCATTGAACATGTAGCTTCATAGCCGTGAAACGTCCATCGGAGAGAGGGAGCCACGGATGACGAAGAAATAGTATGGTCCGACACACAAGATGACTACTAAACTGTCTTGTTGAGCCTGTTATCACTAGCAGCGGAGTATCACTATACTTTGCCCAGAATCACACAGATCCATAAGTTGATAACACCACAGCATGCTTCTGCATTTTTTACTGCCTTAGGGTAAACTTACTGCATCCTCGTGTAGTGGGGAAATGCGGAGGTATCCTTTCGATAATAAAGAAAATATACAGTCTAGTCTAGACTAGACTAGTCTATATCTACGAA
>CALKLP010000204.1 GCA_937991965.1 uncultured Verrucomicrobiales bacterium | reverse complement strand
GTTGAGTTATCCACTTTTATGGTGTCGCATCCGTAGCAGCGTAACTATCACTTTGCTTTGTCTTTTCGCAATTTTTGTTTTCGATGATTGGTTTTCGGTTGTCGCGTTGGGGAGGCGTTTTCGTTGGTTGGGAAGGCGTTTTCGTTGGTCGGTTTTCGCTTGACGCGCTTGGGGAGGCGTGGGAGAGTAGATCCGGCATAGTTTAGACCTCACAGTTTTGGTTTAACCCTCGTGATTAATTGTCTCGATCGCGCTTTCGGGAGGGGGGGAGAGCGGGGTTCGAAGACGCGCTTGCTCGGAGCGTAGTATTGGTCGTGTTTGGAAGTGGGTCCTGCTTGATCGATATTAGCCCACTACGCCGTGTTGCGGTTGCAGCGCCGTTGCTGCTTTACCTGTGCTACAGCAGTATCAGCAGCTGCAGCAGTTTTTTCTTTTGCCGGTGTGTTGCTGGAGCACTGCATTGGAAGTTCTGATAGTGTTGGATGTAGTATGGGCCGCAATGTCCATAGCTGCAACATTATTTCATGATGTTGCAGTATTAGTACGTACCTGGTGCCTGGTAGTTTACGAATAGTAGTATAGCTTTTGTTGTGGTAGTGTGCGAAAATCGTCGGATATTGACGTTCCGCGTCCTTGAAGTAAACTGAAAAATCAACGTTTCCCTTTTAAAAAAGCCTTCGGCATTGTTTGCATTATTCGGAAGCCGCTGAAGTAAGTGCCACCGACGAAGTGCCACCGACGAAGTGCCACCAATGAAGTGCCGCCGAACGAAGTACCACTGAAGGCCGTGAGCTAAATTGAAACATTTGGCTACTCTTTTGGGACTTTTCGAGCGTTTTTTTTTCCTCGAAACACATGAAGATTGATTCCTTGCGGCATTAGCCTCACGAACCAACCCGAATTGCGCGAGCCTCTTCCTTTTTTTCTTCAGACGCGATTTCGAGTAGCCCGTCACGTGGCCCATATCGCATAACGTTCGACGCTTTGCTGGAATGAATGGTATGCATCTGATATTTCCCCCCGTTGTTTTACGTAGGCAACAGCCATATGCCGACATATTATGTTCCCTACGCCCCTCCTCCAACAACATAACGTAGATTTCGTCCCGATGTAAATCGAATATCCTTCCATAAAGGTTTGCAAAATCAATCATCAATATCGTACTATAAACCAAAACCTGGAGTTCTCGATCAAGAATCACTTTTTTTTTTTTTTTTTTTATCCTCCGGCGGATGGGGAAACATAAAGCTTTAGCTCACCACACTTCCACGTATTTTCATACGCGTCGTGTGTCGATTTAACTCAGCCGTAAACGAACTTTGTCCTCGCGCCAAATATGTCGGGTTGATGATCTATATAGGGTTGCGCAGATTATCCGTTGTTTTAATAGGACGAAATTTTGTACGAAAAAAGGTGACAAGTCTACGCGCCTTTCAGTACAGATCTCCCATGCGACGACGGGATTCATTGGTGTGTGCCCTTCTCCTGTAGATTGTGGGCCAGACAACATAATCTTGTCCACGAATGGCTACAACACTTCAGTCTTTTGTTTTCTGTGTGTTTTGACTATTTTAGGAGCATCCTCTTTTCACCTTGAAGTTGCGGTTTACGGCATATTTCAATATTTCGAAGATTTGCACCCCCGGCAAGGCAGGCACAGCGATTGAAAACATCTTGCCCATATATTTTAGGGAACGTAATGAAAACTTCGCATAATTCTAGCTCTCTAACGACGTTATTTAATAGTCTCGTGGCCACCTACTGTACTACATGTTGCAGCGTGTACTATCAATAGAAACGTTGACCAACGCCATGACCGACGCCAAGACATGGTAAGACTTAGCATCCTAGTTCTATGCAATTTACGGTATTACTTGTCGCTAGCAATATAAATAGGAATATTGACCAACGCGATGACCGACGCCAATACATCGTTAGACTATACTAGTTCTCTAGAGTTGTTGGGACTTTCTTGACGGCTCTCCGTCAAGGGGCAAGAGTATCGTCATTCGGAAGCTGAATATACTAGTCATAGTGTCGATATTTGCTTGACGGCTGTTCGTCAAGGGGCAGGAGTGCCGTCAAACGACATGTTGATATACTAAAATTGTAGTGTGAAGAGTTCCACGAACAGTCAAGAGTGCCGTTACCCGACATCTGAACGTACTTCGTACTAGTTTTAGTGTGGATGTGCTTTCTTAACCTTTTCAGCACCGCACTCTCGACATATATATGGGGACACAACACTTGGAATTACAATGTGAAATGTTTAGGAGTTGGAAATGGGCTGTCCATCAAGGACCAAAAGAAAACCGTCATAAAATATATTCAGTATTATTGGTGCGGAGGATGCCTTGACGGCTGCCCTTGTTCGTCAAGGGGCAAGAGCGCCGTCAATCAACATTCAAACATCGCTACACCGGCTATCCGTCAAGGGCCAAGACAGTCGTCAACCGACATATAAACATACTATTTTAATATGTGAAGAGTTGCTTGACGGATTTCCTTGATGGCTCTCCGTCAATGGCATTTTTTTCGCCAAACGACGATCATATTACTATACCAAATTTAGTGCGGAAATTTCCTGGACGGATGTCCGTCAACAGACAGTGCCGTCAACTACATACATACATGACATACTAATTTTAGTGTGCGGAGTTCCTTGCTGACTCTCCTTGGCTTTCCGTCAAGAAACAAAGCCCCGTCAAACGTCATATTAATGTCTAATTAGTGTTGAGAGTTCCTTGACGTTTGTCCTTGACGTCTCTCCCTGACGGAAATCCGTCAAGGTAGCAAGAGTGCCATCAACCGAAAAATTATCGCCTGGGTGGGGTTGAATCGACCAAGAGACAAAAAAAAAAACTAACGCGGGGGTGTCCGTGGACAAATAACCCGAAGCTCTCGTGAGCATCATCTCGCACCAGAACGCCGGCCCAAGACAAGACCCGAGCAGTTTCAGTCTATCGCGCGTGAAAACACTCGGCTAAATTCAAAACGTTTTTTTTAGGTAGTCTAACATGCATAATCAGACGCCGGCGCAACGCTTTTCAAACCCTTGATAACGTCCGCCACTGCAGCGACGCGGCCGAAAATCCCCCCCTGCGCCTTGACCATCGCCAATCCAATAGTGTGGAACTCTGGGAAGAAGGAGGCGCAAGCTTCGTCCACCACGATGCAAGAGTATCCGCGGTCGTTTGCCTCACGCACCGTGCTGTGGACGCAGACCTGCGCGCCGGTTTGGCCGGTGGTTTTGAGGGGCGGAAAGAAGCAGGGGCCATCGCACGAACGGTCAGAGAGTTCTTTTGTGGCGACCAGTGACGGGGAAAGAGGGGAGCGGGCAGCACCAAGACATCATATTTCAATACCAACAACAGCGCCGTAGCCACCAACACCGACACCATCTAGTC
>CALKLP010000203.1 GCA_937991965.1 uncultured Verrucomicrobiales bacterium | reverse complement strand
ATGGAGGCATCAGGATCCATCCCGATGGCAACTTGTCTTGCAATTATATTTGATTTAATCAAGAGAAACCTCAACGAACTATGTTCAGCTAGAAATCTCCCCCGAAACGTCTATTCATGAGGTTGTATATAAACTTCAGCTCCTACGTTCAATGTACTTCTGTAAAATTGGCACGAATCCCACTCTCTCGTTCGCTCGTCGCACGTGCGGCCATGGGCTTTCCTCTAACCAAACAAAATAAGTCACCAAAATGCAATTAATTAATCACGAGACATATTTTTATTATATGTACAACATACAATGCGTAACGTCAATGGCCATCAAGTGTGTTCAGAAGTGCAAAAAGAAAAAAAGTAAAAAGCGGTGCTTGATGAAGTGTGCTCGAAAACAGTCTCGTGCGAAGCGAATGTCCACGGAAACGTTTCGAATGCCGCAGTACATCATCCCCGAAGGTATTCCTCGCGCCATAGTCTCAACCCCTTACAACAACCAACCCATTCCTGCACCACCAGAGAAGACGGAGGTATTCTCAAAGGCATCAATCCCTGAACCTCTTGCGAACCCCAAGGTATTCGCACCTGTCTCAATGCCATACGACAATGACGAACCGGGAAAGCCTCAGGAGTTCGCGCCTATCTCAATACCATACGACAATGACGAACCGGAATTCCTCCCGTTACCCGAACCTCCCGCGAAGACGCAACTAGCATACGATGAACTTGACAATGACGACCCGGAATTCCTCCCTGTTGCTAGACCTCCTGAGAATCCAAAGGTATTCTTGAAACTATCACTACCACACGACGATGACGAACCGGAAGTCCAACCTATTCCTCAACCTCCTCGGAAACCGCAAGTACCATACGACGAACTTGGCAATGACCAACCTGAAAAGTTCCTCCCTATTGCTGAACCACTACCACACGACAATGACGAATCTCAAACTCTTGCGAACACCGATGAAAAAGCGGCACCCATGAAGCAGTTCACGTCGAAGCAGCTGACCGATCGCGGCTGCAAGAGCGATGACAAGAAAACGCTTGTCGGCGCCGTTAATTGTCCCCTTTCGGCATCCTCCACGAAGTACCCTTTTTTCCACGACGGGGAAAAGTTCTACTCTGTCGAGCAGTTCTTGTTGGCGAGGAAAGCATCAGCGTACGGCGACGTTGAGATGCGTGAGTCGGTCATGCGCTGGTCAGGGAAGTTCCAACCGTTAAACTTGGAAGAGATGGTGTCCAAAAACATGAAAATTAGAATCGGAAGAAGTCCGATCCAAAGCCGAGGTTGGGCTCGACGCTGGCTTGAAACGCGTGAAGAATCCTTGAAATTCGCCAACCTTCTTAAGTTCTCCGCTGAAACAAACAACGAGGCAGCCAAATTCCTCATACGGACGGGGGATCGCGAACTCTCACTTTACCGCAGTACTCGGCCAGATTTTCAGGGACTCGACCGATCCTTGATCGAAGCCCGGGATAGGTTGATCCAAAATCTCAAGAATTGAAGTTACTTGTGTTTTTGTTAACCAATGGTGTACACTGGGGGTGTCTAGGCGAAAGCCACCCCTTGTCTTCTTGTACTAGGTTCAGCTTTGGTGGTACCCGGGAACTTGCGTGATCTGGAGGCCAAATCCAAACAGATTTGTCAAATTCTTGTTCTCCTAGAGACTTTCCGTCTTCGTAGCCGCTCATGCTAGCTTGTGAAGGGGGTGGGGTGGACTGGAGCGAGGATTGAAAAACGGACGACGAGTCCGAAAATTGAGATCTGCAATCCGAATCAAAAACGAACGACGAGTCAGAAAATTGAGATTTGCACTCCGAATCACAACAGCGCGGTGACCCTGGTGGAGTCCTTTGTCGTCTGAAACAAAGAGGCATTGGTCGCGGACTCTGGATTCTTAAGCCGAAGTTTAAGTCATCTGGAGATGGTTCGCCAAAGAACAAGTGGTCGCCACCACTTCTGGTACACAGATGCGGGAGAGAGTCTGAAAATGATGGTATTTCGATCCGTAACTTGGTCTTGCTAAAAAATGAGGATCCTCTGTTGGTCATGTTCTCGACAAGTTCGTGTTTTCCCTCCATGTAGTCTATAAACATAGTGTCGTCGAATACGTCGAATACGTCCGACATGTCTTCGATTGATACTTCGGTTACTTCATTGTCTGTTGGGAATCTGTCGGACGCGGCTTGTTTGGTCGCACAAACGTTTCCCATTTTGTGTACTTGTGATACATCGGAAACAACAAAACAAATCGAGGCTAAAAGTTGGTTTTATTTAAAGTGTATTTAGAGGAGTGGAGAGGTGTTGGTTAGGTGGCAGAACTCCGCCGAGACGTCGTTGATGACGACCTCGACGGGTCCTCGAAGTTCGTTTGTGAGATAGATCTGGATCTGCGTCTTCTTCGCCAAGGAATCGAAACTCCCGCTGGCGGCAATACAGGCGGTGGTTTTCGAGTCGAAAGAGTAAAGGGCGGCTACACCAGCGAGGACGGCCGTCACCGACGTCAACATCGCGACTGTCACTTTCAACGAACCTGAGTCATCTTCTTCTCCACATTCCGTACCCGCGGCGAAGAAAGACGTCGCCGTCGCCGCGCTTGCGATGACCAAACTCGGGATGGATAACATGCGGTGCTTCTTCCTGCTTTGTCTCGCGGCCTCCGCGTACGCGATGGCTTTCTTTCTGCACTCGTTGTACAGTGACTCCAATAGGTCTAGGCTCGTGTCGCTCCACCCGTTCGCGAAAATTGTTTCGGCCTCAAACCGGCTTAGTCGCGCATTCGTCGTGATTTCCAGCCCCGTGTTTGGGTTCTTTCTGCTCATTTCGCCAATCTTTTCGCTGGCCTGCGCCATGAGCTTCCGCCCGTGAACATCCCCAAACAGGTTTTCTGTGGTAGATCCCATTCGCTCAACGTCAATTTCTTCGAGGTCTGCGTCAGAATAAGACTTGGTTTCCATCCCGGGTAGAACTTCCGCCATAATCTCTCCGTTGTTATGTGACATTATTAAAAATTCTCCAAAATATCCATTGACATTAATTCAAAATCTCAGACATGTTCTCCGTCTCGATTTGTGCTTTTCACGAGTACTTCCACGCCTCCCTGCATCTGACACATGTCAACCTTCACCGCGACAATCCACGGTCCGGGGTATTCGTGTACGTTTGCTGTCACTCTAAAATAGATTACTTGATCTTTAT
>CALKLP010000202.1 GCA_937991965.1 uncultured Verrucomicrobiales bacterium | reverse complement strand
CGCCCGCCAAATGATTTCTTTGTTGTCCACTTCTGAAAACGCCAACGACATCCCTTCCAGTTGACTTTTAACAAAAGGTGACAAATCCAACGATTTGGCGACCTCCGTCATCTGGAAGACGCTGTTTCTGATGACTGTGTGGAAGTACTCGTCGTTCAATTTCGAGACCCAACACTCGTTCTCGAAACACTCGAAATACCCTTGTTTGAGTGATGCCTTCACGTTCAAATTCGCAGGGTTTTGATACAACAGCTTCTCGAACTCTGAGACGATGTCGACATATCTTCGCAGGACATTTTTTCGAAGTAAATACTCCTTTTCAATCACGTTCTGGAGTTGAAGGTTTTGCTCGCTGTCCGAATCTTCGTCATACACTGGCGAGTGGTCTTGCACGAACTGGTGTACATCGAAGTCGCTGTACTGAAGGTATTCCTTTGGTAGGACCGCGTTGTTTTGGCACTCACGAAGAGTCATCCACCTTAGCCGAAGAACCGTGTACTTCTGACCATTGATTTCATTATACTCAAAATATTCTCTAGTTTCCTGTAAGGCTTCCTCTTCCGTTCCCACTATTTCCGATAGCATCTCCGTTGTGATGTGGGAAGTGTCCTCTTCACCAAATGTATTTATTTGGAGGTTCTTCTTCTTGAAGGTTTTCACCGTGTCTTTCGTCGTCTTAGCCCTAACCCTACCCGTGTGTCGGATTTCTCCAAACACACACTTCACTTGTAGAGGTAGGACCGTGAAAGACGATACTTGTTGGACGTCAGCCATATTTCCACAAACTTTCTTGATCTTTGTATCGACCATCCGAACATCGCTGCTTGATGTTTGAAGGAATACCACTAGGGATCCATCACAGGTATGGCTCCCGACATATCCAAGATCGTAGGCTTGCGAAAGTTGAAAAACCATCTCGCCGAAGTCAAGTTGAGGTATTCCTTGAAAGGAGACACGTATTTTGGTAGATCGAAGAGCCATGATCTTCCTCGCGAAAAAAGCTCAAATGTGACAAGGTACGTGAGCAAATATAACCAAAATAAACGATTAAGATAAAATGACAGCTCATTTGTATCTATTTTGACGTTCACACGAGATTATTCGTATTTTGCCACCCTTTTACGACACTCTCCGAATATATAACACATGATACTTGAGCGATGCAGTAGGCAAAGTGTGCTGTTTTACGTACTGTCAGGGTTTATTGCAAAACCGCGCATTTGTGTCACCCACAACAAAAAAACGAAAAAAAGTTGGTGACCTACTGAAAGAGGTACAATGTGGGTGCTTACACGAGATTACCAGTTTTTTGCCACCCTTTGCCACCCTTTTAA
The DNA here is from genome assembly GCA_937991965.1 of uncultured Verrucomicrobiales bacterium. GTDB lineage: Bacteria > Verrucomicrobiota > Verrucomicrobiia > Verrucomicrobiales > Akkermansiaceae > WTJZ01. The sequence continues at coordinate 18,737 of CALKLP010000202.1, read as the reverse complement.
GTGCGACATTTTCAGAATATAACACATGATACTTGAGAGATGTAGTAGGCAAAGTCTTCCGTTTGGCGTAGTGTCAGGGTTTACTGCAAAAACCGCGGGGCGCAAAATTTTGCGATCGATTTTTTTTTTTTTCGTTTTCAAAATCGAGAATCCTGCTGGGCTACTTAATTTTCATTTCAGAAATGTCGTCGGTGACACCCCACCCCATCCAAATCGTATTATTTGGAATGGGGGTACCCCCCCAATTGAATTCCCATCCGCGTGGCCCCGTACGACACGACCGTAATTGTTAGGTCACAGACTTAGGTATAAGTAGGTAAATGCGCGTTTGTGTCGCTCACAACGGAAAGTGTTTGTGGCCTACTAAATGAGGTTCTATTTTGACGTTCACGCGAGATTATTCGTATTTTGCCACCCTTTTACGACACTCTCCGAATATAACACATGATACTTGAGCGATGCAGTTGGCAAAGTGTGCTGTTTTACGTACTGTCAGGGTTTGTTGCAAAACCGCGCATTTGTGTCACCCACAACAAAAAAACGAAAAAAAGTTGGTGACCTACTGAAAGAGGTACAATGTGGGTGCTCACACGAGATTACCAGTTTTTTGCCACCCTTTGCCACCCTTTTAAGTGCGACATTTTCAGAATATAACACATGATACTTGGGAGATGTAGTAGGCAAAGTCTTCCGTTTGGCGTAGTGTCAGGGTTTATTGCAAAAACCGCGGGGCGCAAAATTTTGCGATCGATTTTTTTTTTTTTTGTTTTTGAAATCGAGAATCCTGCTGGGCTACTTAATTTTCATTTCAGAAATGTCGTCGGTGACACCCCACCCCATCCAAATCGTATTATTTGGAATGGGGGTACCCCCACTCAAATATGGTTCCCATCTGTGTGGCCCCCGTTGATCCACAAGCGGTCAAGTTTTGACAATGACATATATATGATAATTTTAAACATCTTTTTTGTGTTATGAACAGTATATACTGCTTGGCAGAAGAACATGAATCTACAATACTTGATAACAGCAATACCTCGAAAAGACGCCGACTCCAGGAGAAGAAAGATGCGGGAGGTCTTGCCTATGGAAACGGAGAACATTAGTAGCGGGATGTGTAGAGACGAAATCGCCTTAACGGATCTTCGCCCTTACATCAACTGGGCCAATGGGGAAGCGGTTGAAAGTTTTTACGAGTTTGACTTTGTCGTTGTCCTGAAGCGTAGTCAGCAGCACTTGGGATTTGCTTTCGTGCGCATCAATAAAGACAATACCTCGTTAAACATCGACATGGTATGCGCCAGCCAAATGGGTAGAGTTGTTATCGAAGGCGTATTTATCCTTGCCAATCGTCTCAACTTTGCAAAGATTACCCTACAAGCAGTCCCAAATGTCTATGGATTTTACCGTAAGGTTGGTTTCAAGACCAAAACGGAGAACTCTGAACCCAGTCCCTTGGACAAGTTGTGGGACGATTTGACTGGCCCGAAAGAAGGAAAAGCATTGTCGTTTTCCGAGACACATCTGGAAAATAACATGAAAGATTTTACGTACCTCAATAATCAAAAGACCACACACCAGAGCGCCGAACACAAAATCTTAAGATCACTGTTCGTACACAAGAGTGGTGTCAGACACTCGATAAAAGACACTATGAGTGAAATCTTGCAAGGATACCATCAAGTAGTGGAAGTCTACGATGCCATAAGTGAGGCGCTGAATAGGATTCCTGGTACACGGCATATTACACATGTGCCGATGGAAATCGATATGGCGTCAATTTTGAAAGATTCTCTGCCCAAGTTTGAAACAAGATGGGACTTGGAACATTACGAGGATCATTACTACGACCTCGACGAAGCTATGATAGACGCAATGGGAAATTCCTCTGATGAATTTGAAGACAATGAAGGCATTGAAGATATTGGCGATACTGAAGATACTGAAGATATTGGAGATATGAATGATGGTGGAGGTAAAGATGCAGAACCGGACCTTTTCTGCCACGAAGATTTTGAAGATTGTGCCCCCACGCCGACCAGGTACAGAACTTCAGCAGGACCGGACCTCTCCTGCCCCGCGGAAGCCCAAATACTGGAAGAAGGAGGCCTATGTTGCACCTCACGCCTGGAAGGGTCGGAGACTCACCCCGATAGTTTACTCTTCTTGTTGGCGCTTCGTACCGTTTACACGTCTTCTGACTCGCCAGAAAACATTCCTGGTGATCTTCAAAGAACACTAAGTTGGATCAACGAATACCAAGCATCCAACATGATCAAAGAATACAACAATGCGGACAATTCAGTTTTGTTCCTGCCCGAGAAATCCTCTTGGCTGGCGACCGTCTTGAAATTTGCCGTTATGAGTGTGTGCAAGAGGACGATCGGGGTTTTTACAGAAGAAGGAGTCTACCGAGAGCTTTATCGAAAATGTCACGACGGAGGCGCCTGCGTCACATTGTACACCGACATGAGAGCCGCGGTGAAGACATTGAATGCAATACGCCAAGTTGGCGTCAAGAGAGCAGAAATAAACGTTCTTCCCACACTGGATTACTTTAGACTACCGTTTGTGAACGCACTTCAAGTTGACATTGTGGGGCAGGAAAGTCTCCCGGTGAAGATGGAGGAGGTGATGGGTTTCATCCTCAAGGGTAGTTCAAACTCGAAGCCGGTATTTCTCACGTTGAACCGTTCCTTTATATCACAGGGTGCACCGCATGAAATATTTGCCGAGATGATGAGGCAACTACCGAGCACGTGCGGCTTTCGAAAAATCCGTTTCGCCACTTCGCCAATTTGGGGTGAGTCTACGGTACAGGGCTTCCATCACATCAAAATTGCTTTTGAACAGTTTCTGAATCTCGTCGCCCGTTCTCTCCATGTTGCTAACCCAACACCGAGTAGTACAAAGATATCAATTTCAACAAAATCGATGACGTACAACGGTTTCAAGATAGAACATTATGAGAACAACGTCATTGTCATCTCTCCTCAGAACAAGAGAAGAAGAGTAAATCAGTATAACTTAGATGGAACCCTGTTCAAGTCACACAACGGCATAGTAGCTGCCGCTCGTGCAGTTCGTGGTGAACTGACACAAGATACCGCGGAATATCGAATTAAAAGGGACATCGCGCAAGGAGGTCAATTCAGAGGTTTCCGGTGGGGATACGACGGAGAAGGTATACAGGAGGCAACAAAGCCTCTAGAAAGAGCAAGAAGAAGAGGACAGAAACAGGGCCTTCAAGTGTACCAGTACACCCTTGGAGGTGTGCTTCATCGAACATATCCGTCTCTACGAGAAGCGTCCCGAGAAAATAACCTGACATACAGCGTTTTGTCGAGAAAAGTACACGACGATGGAGAGCTTGGCGGATTTAGATGGTCATGGCACAAACCATCATATCCGTACGATGATTACTACGATGGTTACAATTCTACAGCTCGTGTGTCCCAGTACACCCTTGAAGGTGAGCTTTCCAAAACTTACGCAACTATTGCTAGTGCCGCCAGAGCAGTTAACGCGTCACCCGATACTTTGACCCGAAGGATTAAAGACGGAGGAGAGTTGAATGGATTCAGATGGGCATTCCATGGCGACATACTCCGCCCACTCTCCGAAGCGCGAAGACAACTAAGACAAAACAGAGCACCAAAAAAAGGTATTCTATCCGTCAAACAGTTTACCCTCGACGGAAAATTCATCAAGACGTGGGGAAGTATGGGACAGGTTTTTCGTTCTTTTGGTGTCAAAGGCAATTTGAATACATATTTCAAGGCGAAGATAGAAAGAGGGGAAGCGTGGCGTGGATACAGGTGGGCACTTGAAGGCACCCCGTTGAAAAGAAATACTTAGAATCATTTTCTTATGGCATTTTTATGATAAAATATGATTTATGACATGATATTATATTAAATTAGGTATTTTTCATCTTACTTCTTCTTCTTCAGTAGCAAATACGCTACGAGAAGAACCACTAGAGCGACGGCTCCGATCTTGAGCTTGGAGGCGATGCCCTCGTTTGTAGTCATTCCGAGCCTTGCGAGTCCTACTGCTTGTCCGAGTTCGTAAACGACCAGGTTCAGCTCGTAGGACGTCCCCGGCGACAGGTCTCGAAGGATAGTGGTAGTATCCTGAGTCTGCCCCGATGCCTTGGTGCTCCCGGAAGCGGTGTAGAGCACTTCAAAGTTGGCTCCGGAGTAGAGAGGTTGCCAAGACACTTCGAGGGTCTGGGACATAACGGAGCTGATGGTCATAGCGCTTGACAAGGTGTTGGCTACAACTTCGTTCTGGTCTGACCAGCTTCCGTCAAGTTCTTCTCTCTGCAAGACGATCGTGTACTGAGACCCTGGCTGAAGATCTTGGATTGTCGCCGCTGTCGCCGTAGAGGAAGCGGCCAAGACGTCGTCTGACGAGTTTACGCGGTTGACAATTCTGTAGTTGGATCCCTGGCCGTCGACGGACGCCGACCAGTCGATGCCCATGTACGAAGCGAAGGGTCCGGTGATGACCATCTCGGCGTTGGAGGAGGTCGTAAAGGCGGTGCTGTGCAGGTGTTGATACGTAGATTCGGGGCTGTATTTGTCGAGGATGTGCTGCGGGTAGTTGATTCCGAGAGCCACGTCGTAAGTGAGACCTTCGGTAAGTCCGGTGATAAGAGCTTCTCCAGTGGATCCAGAGATGGTGACTGTCGCGGAGAATACCTCCCCTCTGCTTCCGGTTGGCCAGTAGTTAACCCAGACGTCTGCGTCAGCAACTGGGGCTTGGAATGTCGCTTTTGCCGTGGTGGATCCCGATGTCACGGTCATAGATGTTGTCGGGTTGGATACCAAGGCGTAGTCTAGGCTGGAGGTTGAAGTCTGCCTGACCCATGTGTCGATCTCTCTCCTCTCAAGGTAAAACTTTGTGGATGTCCCTGGGACAAGGGGAAAGATAGTGTCTTGACCGGTTTGTCCCGGCTCCACCGCAGTCGCGCTGGTAGGTATGTAACTACCATCCTCACTTATGACCCGAAATTCCGCTCGGGTTTGCGACGGGTTCTGCCAGCTCACTACGGCGTGTGTGTACGCAACGTTATCGACCGCTAGGCCCGCCAAAGCATCCGTCGTGACCGTAATGGAATCCAAAAGCACAGATGTCATGATCCTAATACATGAAGAAAGGAAACAAAATTTTTGTCGGATTAGTGTTTTTCGAGGACATCCAAGCATTGTTCCAATTGTGCTGCGATGGATTCTGGGACTAGTACATTTGAGCTTGGAAAAATCACATTGGTTGTTATTTCAAGGCAACCTTTTCCTTTAGGGATTCCTTCCCCGTGCAAGACAATCTTGTGGCCGTGAGGCGTAACGGTGTAAGGGGCCGACTTGACTTCGAGAGACCGTCCATCCAAGTGTGTGATCTCGGCGCTGAACCCGCAAAGGCTTTGTCTGAGGGTGATGTCTATGGAGCACTTGAGGGTGTTGAGCTTCCTCTTGAAGATTCTGTGGCTTTTTTCTGTCGCCGTCACGATGACATCTCCCGGGGGCGAGCCTTTCACACAGTCGCTCATGCCCTTGAGGATAACCCTGTCTCCCGGCAGAGAGCCCGGTTCGAATTTTGCCTCCACGACGAGTCTTTGGGTCGTGGTTCCCATTGTTTTGCAAGACTTGCACATTTTTTCAAAGATAACAGACTTGCCCTTGCCGTGGCATTTTATGCACGTGGACCTCGAGACGGAATTGAATCCTCTCTGGGAGACACGTACACCCTGTCCATTGCATCCGATACAGTCGAGCTCTTTCTTTCCCCAGCCTCCTTCGCCCTCGCACTCTTGGCACGTTTCCTTCCTCGAGACGGCGAACTTGCAGTTCTTGCCGGAGTAGAAGTCTTCTAGCGTGAGGAGCACCTTGTGGTTCATGTTGATGTTTCTGTGTTGTTGTTGCTGTTGTTGCGGTGGTTGAAAAGGTATTCCTCCGGGTATTCCTCCAAAGAGGTTTGCAAAGAAGGCGGGCTCCGAAGAGCTGTTGGCCGTGTCGAAAAATCCTTGACCAGAAAAAATGCTTGCGAATGGGTTGTCGTAGGCCCGTTTTTGTTCGGGGTCCGACAAGACGCCATATGCTTCGGATATCTTTTGGAATTCGCAAGTGTCGCCACCGCGGTCGGGGTGGTTTTTCAGGCTTAGCTTTTTGTATGCTTTCTTGATGGCAGTGAGATCGGCATTACTGGGAATCCCCAGTGTCTCGTAGTGGCTCATGGGATTCCCGACCTTATTTTCGAACGCTACCAGTATCACAAGTATCACAAATTATTTAAAATTGTTCTTTGGAGAACGTGAAAATTAACGAATTTCTAGATGTGATTTTGGACGACGTCGCCGACGTCAAATGCTCCCGTAATTTTCCCCCCGCACACGGAAACGACGTTTCCTCTCCTGCAGCCCCTCATCGACCTGTCGGCGCACTTGACGTCGTTGAACTTTGTCTTGGTGCTCGTGAAGTAGTCAGTGTATTGGTGTGTGTTGAGGAAGTCGGGGCACCATTTGCAGACATCGTTCTCGATGAGTTCCTTTCTTTGCGAAATGATTTTTACTATATTCGCGTCTTTCTCGAAGTTTTCTACTTCTTCGATGCTCTTGGACGAAAAGAGGGGCGTATACCGAACGTGCGTGAGTGTGAACAAGTTGGAGTCGACGTCGTATGGGTAGAGAGAGAAGAAGTCTCCATCTACTACAGTTACACAAGGAGAATGTTTTTGCGTTGAGTCTTTTCTCCTGTACACAAGCGTCAGGCAGAACTCGAAGACGGAGTTGTTGAAGGGGAACATTTTCCCGTAGGTAGCGTCAAACATGAGGTCGTACTTGAATCCGTCGAAGTAAATGTCCTCGAAATCGGGAGAAACGGCCAACATGTCTTCCGAGAATGACTTGAGCTTGTGACTAAATCTCGTTTTAAAGTGGCTCCTCACTAGGTTGAAATCGATCCACCTCTCCTTCACGAGGAGAACGCTGGAGCCGTCGACCACGGAGGGTGAAAAGCAAATCCCTCTTGAAGTCAGCGTGTCAAGTGTTTGGACGGTAAACGGTGAGCTCTCGTGCTTGAAGATAGCGACGTATGTCTCAAAGTCCAAGAGGCTCTCACGAGCAACAAGGTAGTATGAATCGACTTCCCGACTAAATTGCGGGTATTTTGTGACGAACGTGTCGTACCCTCTGCGGCATTCAACCCTCGTCGTATGAGACCGACTGTAGTGGAACCCTCCGAAATGAAGCCTGTTTTGATTCTTCGATGACGATTCCGCGAAAAACGTGTTCCTCCTATCGACCATGTCAAAGTCTACCCCAACTTCCTCTAGTTTCCTCGCGACCTCGCAGCCGTACCACCCTGCGCCAACCACCAACACCTTCATGCTAAGCTCCTAAAACCCTATATTTTTTTACGTTCGACGGTGGGGAAGGACACGAAGACATCGGCTGTATTAGAGTCAAGGTTGCACACTTGGTCCACACCGAGGAGTCGGAGTTCTTCTTCTCCCGACCCGTCCAAGACCCTGCCGTCATCGTCGAAGCCTGGTAGAGGCGTCTTGAGAAGATTCAAGAAACCGTCAAGAGTGAACATGACGTACAGGTGGTGGAAGTACTCCTCCCTAGTCATGTAGGAGATGGTATCTTTCCCAATGTTGGGAGACTCCTTCCCCTTCTTTCCGTTGCGCATCCGTGTCGGGGACTCTATCGTCTTCGCCTTGTCCAACGTGACGCGCCCGATGTGTTCAATGACAGTGTCCGTACCGGTGCGTACCTTTTTCTTCCTTGCCTCGCCTTCCCCGCGGAAGAGAAGGTAGTACACGCGCAAGTGCGTCGGGTCCGGTATGAGATCCGAAAAAGTCACGGTGGACATGTCTTGTGAAGCGTCATGGTAAATGTGCCAAGTGCAGCCGTCATGCCGAAGCGAACGTCGGCCCGGTTCCCCGAAGAAAACGAGTCTGACGAGGCTGATGTCAAGGTAGTCGTCGGGGTCCTGCTGGGTGAAGTCGACGACAACCCGGACGGCTTGTTGGAAAGATAGTGGAGGGTTAGGGTTCATCTTGGAATGAGCAGGGTGGGGACCATGAAAATATCGAAATCTGTGAAATCTTTGTAATTTCACGCAAAAAATACCAAGTATACATTTTTATATTTTTGAAATATTTTGTTCGTTCTTTTGTAGTTGTTATATGGTCCTTACACTATGGGTGTTCTAGGTTTTAGACGCTTCTTTAGGTTGAAAAACGACAGAGGCGCAAAAGTAGTCGTAGAAGAGGATCCGGCGGACGCGTCTTCTACTTCGTCTCGTACTTCTCCGGCGCGTCGTCCGAGCGTAACTACGAAGAAGAATATGAGAATGATGTCTGCGTGTATTCGCGAGATCCAAGCCCCAGTTTCGGATCTGTGCGGTCTCAAAAATATCATGGAGGACATACCCGAGGATTCTCCAATTTATCAACATGCGAAGATTATGAACAGGTGTGGGATTATCCTTGCCGACATGATCGAGAACATGAGACTCTTCTACACGCTTTCTGCAGATTTGTACGAGGTTACGAAGTCTCCGTTTATTTTACGTAGCGATATCTTGTCTGTGTGGGAATCGTTGATCGACGATACTGAACGGTTGTGGAAGACAGGGGATACCGATATTGAAGGTGGTATACGGATGAATTTGGAGTTCACCAAGGATGTCCCCGGTGGATTCGTTGAGAGCGACAGCTCGTGCGTGTTGAAAATATTCAAGTCTCTCGTGGAGAACGCGATCCGCTTCACGCTGGAAGGAATTGTTTCTGTGGAGATATTCTCAGAGTATACGGGCGAAAGTAAGAAAAACGGGATCCTTCACATTGTCGTTTCAGACACCGGTGTAGGGATCCCCCGTGAGGCCCGACATGCCATCTTCGAGCCGTTAAGGAAGGCTCACGCCGAGTCAATCGAGGGCGGAGTCGGGATGGGCCTCGCCGTGTCGAGATCCATGTGTGAAGTCTTGGGCGGAGACCTCGTACTGGAAGAAAGCCTTAACTCTGAAGAAATGCAGAACGGGTCTTCGTTTCACGCGTGGTTCCCAATCTCTGCAAGCAATTGGAATCGAGGTGGCGTCGTGACCTATTCGAGGACTCTGCATCGTAGGAGGACAAAGATGAGTCCTCTAAATATCGATACCGGAGTTGACACAGATAGGAGCGAGCGTGTTCTAAGCTCCTCTATCGTGGACGAGTTGACTGACGAAAAGGGTAAGATGCCCGACATCTTATTGGTGGAAGATGTTCAATTAGTCCGGACGATCATGTCGCGCCTGATGGCGGACGTACATGTCATTGTAGCAACAGCGGTAGACGGAGTGGAAGCTGTCGAAGCTTGTCGTGAGAAGAAGTTCGACCTTATTTTGATGGATATTTCAATGCCCAATATGGGAGGCATTGAAGCCACCGAGAAAATCAAGAATAGTTGCCCCTTTAACAAGAATACCCCTATTATTGCACTCACGGGGACGAACGCCGGTATGATGGAAGCCGAATGTCGAAAAGTCGGCATGGTAAAGTGTATCGCCAAACCAGTCCGAAGGATCGAACTAGTGGAATCCGTAGCCGACAACGTGCAACACAAACACCGATTGTGGATGGCCGAAGAGTAGAAGTTAAGATAATGAAGATAATTAAGATAATTAAGATAGTGGTCCTTGAAAAATATGCCCAATGCACAGGATTTTTATGTGGTTAATTAAATATACATAGCTAGTTTAGAGTAATGCCGCGTGACTCCCTCAACAGAGAACGAATTGGTCGGAGACGTCGCCCGATGACAGCTCGTCGTGCCCCACCGGAGCGCGGTAGACCCGTGGTACAACAACAGGCACAAGGATGTGTCTCCGACGAAACCACATGGCGAGCAGACATCAATGAATACATAAATGGTGATTGTAGACTTCTTAAGAGGGAAAATGGATGCTGTGTCTTGCAGTATGACCGTGACATCCAGCTTTTGGAAATGTTCAAGCATTTTATAGAACATCCTCATCGACAGATGTCGCCGAGATTTGAAAACTGGCTGCGCAATCTTGATGGTTTAGGTAGCGTCAGAAGAGCAACGGTTTCGATGTCGAACCGAGACTTTTTACTTGTCCCCGACCTCGTTCAATCCTTGCGATCCAGTGGCACTTCAATCGATGTCCTGGTTGACCACACCGTCCAAGGTGATGTAATGCCTTTCAAGTTTACAAACCTTTTTCTCGGCGAAACCAGATACATAGGCAGGGTGGGGCGGTCAGACCCGTCGCAGTCCGTCGGGAGGGTAGTGATGGACGTCGTAGAATTCGGCCCTCTAATCAGTCACTCGGAGTACGATGCCCTACCTGAAGGTGTGCAAGGTGTGAATCCGCCTTTGACAGTGTCTTTTATCAATATAACTCCCATTGTTCCATTGAGACTTTCTGTTCCGCTTGGGTGGCGGGGTCGACGTGGGTGGTTCCTAGAACAAGTCACTCTCTTCACGTTATTCGCAGGGCTTCCAACTTCTCCTTCCAGTTTCAAGTTCGAACTTGGAAAAGAATTCCAAAATTACTTCGAATACATTCCGCACGGCTACGAAAGGCTTTTGCCCGAGAGCTTCGAACAGGCTAGAGCACTTGCCTACGACTTGCAACAATCGAAAGATCAACACGAGGGTCATGAAACCATCCGTAGCATTGCAGTTAATACATCTGAAAATTCAGTAGGTCTTGTGTACGATATCTTTTGCACATATAACCAAGACTGCGCCTTCTTAATCAAAGTCTCTCTCTGGCCACTTGTGGTACTGGAGACGTCCGTCTAATACGTTAAATTGTTCTTAAAATTCCACTTCCTCCTCTTCCTGTTGTTCTTCAGCAGCATCAGCAGGACCACGGGTGGAAGAACCTTGGGAACCGTCTTCGTGGCTAGAACCTTGGGAACCATCTTCTCCCTCGTCTTCATGGCTAGAACCTACCCTAGCCCTCTTGGCGGGACTTTCCTTGAGGTGATCAAACGTGGGTCCTAGCGTGAAGCCGAACTTCTTCTCCACAGCTGGCTTCACCGCAACCTGCTTGGCCACCCAGGTGATTCCGAGTCCGAGGGCCGAGCACCATACGTACGAAGGTTCGATGATAGCAGCCGCCGGGCATCCCTTACGAAGCTCGTTGCAGCCAATCTCTTCGCCGTCGAAGTTGTAGACGGTGATGTCCATGGTGAAGTCTTCGACGCACTTGTTGTCCCCTCCATCCCGCATGTTCAGCCAGATCTTGGGCTGGATCGTTGAAGGGTAGTCGCCGTTGGATGATTCCTTGATAGAATCCTTGAAGTTTGCGTCAATGTTCTTGTCCTCCGACTTCTTGCCGAGGGTGCCCCCCATTTCGCCGATGAGTGTCTTAATCTTGATGTCGAAGTCTCTCATAAACATGTTGAACTTGTAGAGTTCGTTGTCGTCGTCTTTGTCGTCCATGCCCAGGAAGGACAGCGACAGGTTGGCGCTGACGTTGGAATTCTCGTCCATCTGCCTGGGCGCGATGTCCCAAGGGAGAGTCATGGGGGGAGTCTGGATCAACACGCTTCGGGCCCCGAACCCTTGAATCTTGGACGTCTTGCATCCTGAGGCGGCTTTGCTGACCTTCGGCGGGGCAAGCTTGATGGAAGAGAGGTCGATGGCGTCGTAGGACTTAGCTGCCATGTTGTAATTTATGTAATTGGAGTAACAAATAAGTTTTTTGGATCGAAACGAGTTGTGGCAAAGTTGTGGCAAAGTTGTGGCAGAGCCGACCAGGTCAAACTGGACAAAACAAAATGGCAAAGTTTCCAAGAGCCGACCAGTCCAAAGAGAAAAAACTAAAATAGAAGAAGATGAGCGATCAGCAGCTGCTGCTACAACGCTTGACGTATTTGGAGAAGTCCCTGGCCGACCTTCAGCGTGAAGTCTTGTGTCTTCGTAACGTCAATGTGAAGAATTCGTGGGAAGATTACGTCAAATACCAGTCCATTGAAGCTTGTCACCCGTGCTTCCAGAAGTACCACATCTGGCCAGATGACGTGGGCGATGTGTCGGCGGACAACCCCAACAACGTGATTTGCTTCACGCCCACAACCTACACCATGTTCGTCGGCTCGAGTTCACGAACCCCCCTGCTGGCTATCCGGGCGTTGAGGACTCACGAGTCAGCTGAGACTGTCAGGGTTCTCGGTGCGCTGGACACGAGGCACCGGGTAGACGTCGAGGTTGAATTCCGTTCGCCCGACGCCGAGAGTTTCTTCCACGGATTGTTGAAGGATGGTTCGTCCAAGGTCGGACAACAGACGTACGAGACATTTGTGCACGTCCACAACCCATCAGAGTTTGTCGGATTCCTGACGGAGAGGTACAGGAAGACTCTGTCCTCTTGGGATGCTTAGAGCGTTTCTCTTTCTCCTTGTCTCCGGACGCTTGTCCTCCGTCGTGATTGGAGGTGCCTTCCTAGAAGATTTCGTTTTCGCAGATTTTGACGTCTCCTTCGACTTCCCTGAACCTTGCTTTGAACCTTGCCGTGAACCTTGCTGCTCTGAACCTTGCCCTGTACCTTGCCCTGAACCGGAACCTTGCATGAGTGTGTTAAGTGTGTGACAGGCGTTTTCTCTGTCTTCTAGGTTGGTTTTGTACAAGTCTTGCGTCATTTGCCTGCTCTCTTTTTCACAGTAACGAGCTTTCAAGGTAGGTACGACGTCCGGAGGAATCTCGACCTCGTTCCCGTCAAGCTTTTTTGACGAGCCAACGTCGACAAAGTCGATGTTGTCACCGACGAAGACTGATCTCTTCCCGACATCGTCGACGATGGCGTACGACGAGGCGAGTCCGAGAATACCCCCTTCTCTGACGATCGTTCCGAAAGTCTTGGTGGAAGGCATGTAGACGCGTCGACCTCCCTGCAACTTCATATTTGTTTCTTGTTGTTGTTATTTTAGATTATATATTTTTTCTTTGATCTTTATAGGGTTAGAACGAACAGGTGATGAACAGGTGCAACCGGTGCTACGTGAACTCTAGTGTAAAGTTTAGGCGACTTCCAGAAGACGGTCTGGTACATGCAGTGTGCGATGGCCCTGTCGAAGAGGGAGAAATCGTTTGTTACGAGATTCCGGTCAGGTCAACGGGAAAGAATACAAAGATCGACACTCTGAGGTACACAATGCAGTGTGTTTACGGCGGAGAATTCCTCTTCCCCTGCGCGTTCAATCAAGAGGCTCCGAGTGAGGATGTCAAGGTATTCTTTGACTACGTCTTTCGCACAGAGTACAAGAGAGGTATTTCCGAGAAGCTCGCGCTTGCCCTTTACACCCACAATCGAACAAACCAACCTTTCATTTTCAAGACGCTCGGTATTTTCCAAGACAAGTGTGCCGAGATTCCAACTTGTCTTCGTATATCGTACGACAACGGTGAGACTTTCCTGGTAGCTTCAAGAAGATTGGAAGGCGGGGAAATCCTGACGGCGTCTCCTTCTTCCTTAAAGATACCGACCTTAAAACAGGAATTAGACTTCGCAACCACGATGCGTTTCATGTCTGACGTCGACCTGTCCCAGTTCAGCAAGTTCAGCAAGGCTCTGTCGTATCGTGACAAGGCTGCCTTGGTACGCCCCAAAGGCCGTGTGGATCACGTGAACAGCAACTTGGATCCCGACTTGGATAAGAGACTTGCAAAGTACCTCATCGACCGCGAGATGGGTATTTCAGATTTTTACGTCAGCCTCGACCGTCTCAGTAAGAAAAAACAATCAGACGATGATCTCGACACGGACATGGCCGAGATGGAGGAGCTGTACGAGAAGTTGAACAAAGAGTTCGAGCTGATAAATTAATATTACAGATAAATACTAAATTACCGCTTGGAAAATGGTAATAAATACTAAATTGAATTTCTACGCAACCGTACTTGCTACCGCGGTATCCGGCTTCTTCTTCTTGTTTATTTGGTATCGTTTGGAACTGAAACGTGTGAAACGTTCAAAACCTTCCGTCACGGACAAGGACGCGTACCACGAGGCACGAGAGGCACAAGGCGCTATGACGGGGTTGTACGAAACTCCCGGTAATTACGAGAGAAAGAACGGTAAGCTTGTGGCCGTAAATCCCCAACTCCAACAGCAAGAGAAACACCTCAATTCGACCTTCAGGGATAAAATCCCGTGGTGTCTTCCGCCCACTTATGGAGACCTCGATATGAACGGAGCATTCCCTTCGGTGAAGACTTGTCGATTGGAAGCGCTGTGCAAGTTGATGAAAGAAAACACGGAGTCTTTCACGTCAGAGTTCAACATGTACAAGCAAGGATTTGTTGAGAACCCAGAGAAACTCGGATACGGCAATCGTTACGGTAAGATAGACATAAACGAAGGCGACGAAACCATGTTCACCAAGACCCGCAGAGTCCTCGGGTCATCGATCGACTACGTTCGAACACAAGTGTTCAACAAGCACGCCGGGTACAACGTGTTGTCGACGACGTTCACCGTCTTGTACCCCGGTGCATCCATCCGCCCACACTTCGGCCCTACCAACTACAAGTACAGGATTCACCTCTGCCTGGACATCGACGGCGAGGGAGGGATCGTGACGGCCTACGGGACAAGGTACTGGAGAGTTGGTGAAATTTTCATCCTGGACGACTCTTACCTACATGCGGGATTCTACGAGGGAAACCGGCCTCGTGTTATCATTATGGTAGATATTGCCAAGCCAGGCCTGACCTTGAAGCATATCGAGAACATTTTCGAAACTGCGTCGAAGAAAGTGAAAGAAGGAACATTTCGTTAAATTAGTTGAGAGATTGGCCGCAAGAGCTCGCAGCGTTCTCGATCTCTTCCTGGAGAGACTGTGTGTTAGCTTCGAGTTGTTTCAGTTGGAAGCTGACGTTGAGGGTCCACAGAAGCATTGCCATTGCAAGGAAGCCAAAGAGAATCATTTTATTGTTATTTGTGTTTACGTAATACTCATCCAACAACATTATTGGTGAAACTGACACTTTGACGAACAAAAATGTTTCGGTACTCTTACCGATATCATGGACGCACGGGACAAACACCTGCTACTGCTGTACGTGCTTGTGTTCGGGTTCGGTATCTACACAAACATGAAGATTTTGCAGCAAAACGAGGTTGTCGAAGACCTCCGACAGCAAAACAAGGACACGTGGGTCCTCTAGGTTTGTATTGTAGTGTTATATATGGTTCAACCACAGCCCTTCGAGGAAACGCCCGGGGCCGAAGGGATACTGGGGACGGCTTCAAGACTGCCGCTTGCCAGAGTGGTTACGGAGCTGGTGGAACTCGTGGAACTCGTGGAAGTCGCGGAGGTTATGGCGGAGACCGCCGACGAGATCGAGCTACTGATTAGGTTAGCCAAAGACCCGAGGGGTTTCAGGTCAGGGTTAGGAGTTTTTGAGTTTCTGACGCTACCAAGTTTTTGTGTTTCTGACGCTGCCAATTTTCGTCGAAGCGTCACCGCGTTTCCGACCGTTGCATTTTGGACGTTTTCGACGTTTTCGACGTTTTTGCACAAGGCTATGTAAAGCACAAGAGCTGTCGACAAAATGGACAGTAGGAATATGAATTTCATGAAGTGATAATATATTTATATATTAATATAACTTATAATTTATGCCAACAAGGACGAAGCAAGGAACGACGCGGCGCCTCCACTTATTCCAAACATGGAATCGACGACGCGGTCCAGATCTGACAAAGCTGTAGCACCCGCCTTGACGGACCCGAAGGCCAAGTTGACAATGCTCTGAGCGTTTCTGAAAAACCCTCCGAAGAACATCCAAAGAACAGTAGTCACAAGAAGAAGCATTTTAACGGAGATCGGTATCGGTACGATGGCCGTGTACTTTTCGACGCTTGAACCCACGACGTACAATCCGGTGTGAAAGGCACCCTTTGCGACGACTCCCGTCACCTTGACGACTGTCTTGTACGCCTCGTTGAAGATGGTCCCCACGCTGGTACCAAGCTTCTTCAAGAACGACCACGTTTTCTCGGCTACTGTTTTGACGAATTCCAACACTGGTTCCTTCATAGCCAAGATGAGGTTTATGAAGCCGGGAATTATTTCGTCCACAAACCAGTTCTTGACAGCTACAATCTTGTCCTTGGCAAGGCCAATGAGGGCTGCCAACCTCGCCTTTATTGCTGTGAACGTCAGATACTCGTGGACAAACTCCTTGACGGCGGAAATGATCGTACCAACGAGGGAGACGAGTGTGGCCACTCCGTCGTACAGAGGGGCCATCGCCGTCTCGAAGATATTTTTGATTGATTCTTTTATCTCGGCAATCTTGTCACTCACAAAACCAAAGCCAGGGATACTCGGGAAGTTAAAGTCGTCCGCGACGAGGTCGTCAGGTACAGGAATTACGTTACCATCTTCGTCCCCTACGTTGATGTCCACATCAGGAATGTCGATGTGTTTAATGTCTTTGGGGGCTTCTATGTCGACTGTCGGTATATCCAGGTCCGGGATGTCGATGTCGTTGAATGTAACATCTGGGATGTCCAAGCTAGCGTCAATCTGGCCAAATTCCAAGTCAGGGATTTCGGGAACATCGAGTTCATAACCACCAAAATCACTGATTTCGTCGATGGAAGGTAGCCCAGAAAACGGGGAGACGTTCCAATTGATACCCCATTTGTTGATGCCCAAGTCGACGTCTCTTATGGTTTGTGTCGCGCCGATGACGGAATTCACGGGGCTAATGACGGCGTTGATACCATCGGTAACGCCGTCAGAAATAGAGTTGATTCCTTTTTCGATCCCATTCATGACGGTGTTGACGGACCCCGTTACAGAGTTGACGGCGGTGTTCGCTCCGCAAATGATGGAGTTCGTGGCGTCTACGATTCCGTTAACGCCGGTCTCTACCTTATTCATGCTGCTGTTGACTACTCCGGTCACAGCGTTGACAGAAGAATTCACGGCAGTCTCGATCCCCCCAGTAGTTTCGTTGACCGCGGTCTCTATCCCACCGGCCATGCCGTTGATGGAAGAGTTCAGAGTCCCCACCAAGGTGTTCTTCACGTCATTCAGCCCATCGACCACAAAGTTCACCCCGTTGTCGATCCCACCAGACAGAGTGTTGACAGAAGTCTCGATTCCGTTGATCGATGTCCTGATGCCAGTGTTGACGACGCCTATCATGCTGTTCTTCAACGTATTGATGAGCGTAAAAACGGCGTCCTTGATGGAATCCATCGCTTCCGGGATGGACTTGAAGACGTCCACGACGTCGCCGACGAACGACGTGATGGGGATGTTCGCAAAGCTTTCGAGTGCTCCAGACAGAGTGTTCCACACGAGGTTGCGGAATTCGATGATTTGGTGGAATACACGCACGATAGGGTTGAGGATATTGTTCAAGAAGAAGGTTATGACGGGATTGATCACGTTGGTCATGAAGAGTTCGTATGTAGAAACCACGGCATCCTTTATCTTGGACACGAACAACGCAATTTTTTCCCGGAGGAAAGTGATAATGGCGTTGATCTTTTCTGCCATCCTATCCTTGAGGCCGAGGATCTGATCCTTCAAGGTCGCGATGAAGTCTTGGATGACCTCCGGGAGTTCAGTTCTTGTGAAATCCCAAAGGTTTTCGACGTAGACGCCCGCCTGGTCCATGATCTTTCCCGCAGTATCCACCCGCTCTTTCGCCGCATTGTGGGCATCACACGAAGACGTCCCTTCCCCGGTGTCCATCACGCAGCGGTACCAAAAGCCGCCCCTGTCGCAACCGAAGCAAGGCAGAGGGATCTTGTACTTGAGGGCGTACACTACGAAGACTCCCGCCACGAGGTAGCCCATGTTCTTTTTAGAAACCGTCATTTAATCCTAGGTTTTATGTACTTGCAAAACAAAAATATTAAAATTATGTCTACTTTTGGAGTTAGATCGAAAGAGGCATTAATTTTTTTGAACCCCCACACAACGTCATTCTTCACTACTACCTCTAACCTTCACCCTCCTGAAAAAGATGAGCGTTACCGATCCAAGACTCCCGCTCTCAAGTCTCCTCTACGACAACGACGTCGGGCAAAGGGTATACCGCGTTTTACCTTTCTTGAACAACGCCCACCCGACGATCCCGAGTTGGGTGGAAGTAGTACGGGAATCCGGTGAGAGCGTCATTGTGCTTTCTATCCCTGCTACCAAGTTCCTGCTACACCTGTACGACCCCACACTGCAGGACGTTGATGTGGAAGGATTCCTCATGTGTAGCTTCGACCGCGACAACATGCCCGGGAGGATGCCTCACTCAGACTTTGCACGCCTACTTCAGAAGACACCTTTCAAGATGTTCAGGAACTCTTCGGCGACAACCTGCGTCGCTGGGAAAAATTTTGACATGTACGTCATTATGAGGCCGGACTACTGGAGCGAAGTCCTGTTCCAAATCCAAGACGAATTCGAAGAGGAAGGACTCGTGGAGTTTACAAACAACGCACGGGTTCCATCCCATGCCATGATTCGGAGAGCATGTACTTTGTAGTATTTATACGTACGTTAAAAAGGTAGTTAATGGTACTAATATTGTTGGTATGTGTGCAAACGATGGCCCAGAGGAAGAGCAGGCGGATTGCTGAAAGAAGTGTGGGTTTCGGAAAAAAAATAGGGGACGATCCGATGCTTGAGATTGATTCGTATCTTGAGAAACCTATGTATTGGAACAGGGATACTCGTGACAGGTACAGCTGCGC
>CALKLP010000201.1 GCA_937991965.1 uncultured Verrucomicrobiales bacterium | reverse complement strand
AAATCATGACTTTCATAATCCCATGTTCGTATTAAACTCTTGGCATTACTTTAAAGTTCAATGCATGCCAAATCGGACAGCTACACCTTAAGTTGTCGAAATGCTGCCCTGCCCTACCCGAAGCATGGGCGCCGGCATTCGCCGGCGCCCATGCGGAGCCCTTGTACATACATAATATTCGGACGGTTTGGTTGGGTTCAGCAGATCCGTCCTTCAAAAAACACGTTTTGGGGCGAAAACGTGTGCAAAAACGTGAGACAGTGCGTACCTTGATGTAACAGCGTGCAGGATAAAAGCGTTCGCGATATATGAGTGGTCAAGTCGGTGTGTCTCGCCTTCACTTTACTCTATACATTTCCCACCACAATCAAGAGCAATGTACAGTTTGGAGCACTTGTTTCAGTTAGTCAAAGGGCACCCGCTCTTGAATCGGGGTACCTTGTGTACCCCTATCGCAGCACGGACGCACGATACGTACGGGAAGGGTGCACGGGTTTTTATATCTGATATGAAAGGCGCTTCTCACACGAAGAGCTGTACATCTCATCTACACCCTTAGTTTGAGAAGTATTGTGTGCAAAACCTTTTTAATAATGCTATCGTTTAGGTATACCAACCACCACAGCTTCCACAAAACTTACGTTCTGACGTTATTGGTAATAGAGGCTCCGTCATTAGGAAAAACACTACCAGCCGAAGCGTGCTACCTAGGGTAGCACGCCCCAATTACGCGTCTTGCTCGACCAGAGATCACATTCGGGGAGAAACGCCTGCAATTGTTCCCCGTATCGGGAAGTAATCTTCGTGGAGCGGGAATCACCTCCCCTCTCTAGTTCCTTATGCTGTACCCACAAAAATCCATGGGGGCGGATCTGAAGTTTTGACGCTTGCCGCGATAAATGCTGCCTATCAGCCCTTTCGATGACTCCAGGGTCATATCTACGGTACGGGGGGTATCCCACCTTCCAATACAGGTCTTGCGGCACTCGCACGAGAGACTCTACCTCACGGGCAAAACTACTTCAGGCCGTTATTTTTGGGGTAGCTATCTTACGTCCCATCGTGCACTCACATCGCAAAAAAAGTGAAACAGAATGCTAGGGCTTGAGACTAGAAACGAACACGACGGTCACTTGCGTGGGTGACCCCGAGCCACTGCAGAGAAAGGCCCCAACACACATAACCTCCACATAATGTCCTCGGTCTTTTGGGAAATCTGAAGGGTCAAACCGGTGTATAAAGTAAGTGGCCTCTAGATTAGACGTAGATCCCAAATCATCCCATTCCAACGATGTTGGGTATTGTGGTCTACAGTTTATATACTAGTTCCTTCATTCAAAGTTCACGAGCAAGTCTGCCAGAAATTGGTCCCGGTAAACATGTTACATCTATAGCAGCCCGCGTCTATAAGCACCGTAACTACTTTCCGAAGTTAACGCTGGGTGTGTTATTGTTTTATCTCAAAAACGTGGGTGGGGCTTAATAATGGGTAATACACCCTTCCATGCACGCTACGCGCACCGAAATTTGCCAGGTTGTGTGCTAAGTTGGGACCATGAGACTGTTCGCGGTCAAGACGTTGTTCTGTTGCTGGGCTTTTTACAGCTTCGAGGAAGCAGCGGCGAGAACGCATCCATTCCGCTCGGTGATTTTTTTTTCCGTTTGTCTGTAGCAAACATGCCACTCGATATATATCTGGCACGTCAGTAGCCAACATGCCACGCCATACATCTACACGTACCTAATATAACCCCCCCCCTGGGACGAATTACCGGGCCGATTTTTTTCAATTGTTGGGGGGCGCAAACAACGAAAATGGCGGCTTTGGGGAGATCGATATCATCGAGATATTGCCATCGCAGCGTCGCTCGTCGTATGCACTCTCGGCTGCCGCTTTGTTGAGAAATGCGCCTTGACATTTGACAATCTAATCCGACGCCCTCTCGCCCGAGCCTCTACTCCTTTCAATCGTTAGTCGTAAGCGCGGGTGCAATGTTGGTTTCGTGACACGCGCCGACATGGTAAATTGGCAATGAGTACATTCGTTCAAGTGTTTGACTAAGGTACAGGTCCGTTTGCGCTAGTGGCCTGAACCTGGGGTATTAGAAGATGTAGTGATGTTACTTCAACCGTGGCTTCTTAACTCGAAACCGCCGGAGTGTCATCCTTGTTTTGCAGCATGTTTTATCTTCGAAACACCCTTTCTTTGCCATTTGTTTTATTTTTGATCTTACAGCTGGATGGAGTAGGTGTTGGTTTCTTAGTGTGTTTTTTGGCGTACCCAGGCCATTGGTTTGTTCGTCTGGTTTCGTTCTCAGTATACTCAAAACGCCGAATATGTTATCAAAAGGAGGTGTGGAAGAGGTCTTGCAGTCCTCTAGTGAGGAGCCCCAGATATTCATTGGTGCACCCCCAGCGTAGCATGTGTCTGAAGTACAGTATATAATCGTTCTATACATCGACCGGTCCATGTTATTGTTGTTGTCCACCGGGTTCATCTTCCAGTGTTGGGCAGAAATAATTGGTTTGGTTATATATAGCATGTTTATAGCTGATAGATGAGCAGCTCCCCGAATATAGACGCTAACCAGCGGGTGCCATGCGTGTCACTACAATATGTGAAGCTACGCACACTTCTAAAGAGGTGCATTAGTTAGTTCCTGAGGGTCCTCACTTCCGGAGCTTTACACTTCCCTCGCCAATGAACTAATTTGGAGTTCATCCCGGTGAACAATCCCACGGCCTCGGCAATTAACGTAAAAACATAATTTTCAAGAGAATAGTAACATTCCGACGGATTTTTGATAAGGAGCCCTCGTCATTCGGAAATATTTTGTTAAACAGTTCTACCCATACTGCAGCACGCGTCAAAGGTTCATGGCGCAACGCTTTTGCCTGCCGTGATAGCAGTGTTGCTATTGTCCCGAAAGTGGACGTGCCTATGTTGTCAAACAGTAATGCGCCAACCTACACTAGGCGTTGTGTTATGGGAATCACACTGTTGACGAGGTGTTCCCGTTTTTGTCTCCGGCTCTTGGGTTGTTATTGCCATGTATCACGTAGGTTCCTTCCCTTCCCAAGTATGTTTTAGATTGAGTTTGTCGGTCCATGACGTTGTTGATGTATCAGTCCTTGAGCTACCCTTGTGTATGTTCTCCGCACTATTTTCCACCGTTTCAGGGCGAATCGGGAGGTCAGCTCTTGACCCAAAGCATCAATCAATTCAGATGCTCACTGGATGAACGCCAACGAGCGCGTAGATGTCGGACACGGCGTTCTCTTTCAGGTAGGAGTCACCTGCACGAAGTCTACGGTACTACGGCGTACGTCACTTTTCACTCTATGCAGCGGAGCAAACGAGTCGGACGTTTGTGCAGCGCTATCGTTAGCACTCTTCGGCTAAGGCATTGACTGAATTGGATGAGCTACTCCACCCTAAATCGTCAGCAAGTCGTTCTTGTTTTTGGAATGATATACTCAGGGCGGTGGTTGTATACCAAGGCCATGGGATTTGTTTATTCGGGTTACACCTTGTTCTTTTCCAAGACCTTGTTTTAGGTGAGATGTTGAGTTATGAACTGAGGAACCTCATGAACCAAGTATGGCAGGCCTACCGTGGCATGCGCCCTCGATGGGCGCAACAACGCCTCAAAACTAATCTTAGCAAAGGCCTGGGGTAGCCAGATTCACCAGCGCTGGTGGGTCGCTCGTATAGTATGCGCAAACGCTTGAAACTTCCCAGGCAACACGAAACTGTTGTCACCTGACGGGATGACTCTCTCGTGCAATAGAATGCCCTAAATGCCCCACCCCCATCCCCCCCACTTCCGTAGACCCCTGCTGTGGTGCACCAAGGCCGTAGCGGACGTTCAAAAGACTTGGGCTGCGGGGCAACGAATGCGCTGAAAAGCATAGCAGCGGAAGAATAGAAGCACGTGCAGTTACCCATAGCACTTCTCGTGAGACCCGTAATGTAACGATCAAATTGCGACGACTGGGAATACATCGTTAAAATTGGAACGGTTACCACCAACGCGGTCGGTGAGCTTCATGCGACTATTTTGGCGCGAGTTTCGATGGCCCCCAGGGAACGTTAGAACACTAGGAGAGCATGACTCGGTTTTCGTTAGAAGGTCGACACTATGACAGATATCCATCATAAAGCCAACCAAAAAGTGTTTCGTAACTATCAGATGTAATTTTTGAGTTCGATACGTCGGCGTCACTGGTGTTGCGCGCTGGGCGGCCCTGATTTTCATAATTTGACGTCCATGATAGAGTTGTCCCAATCCTGCAAAGTTTGTGTATAGGGCCCATGTGTCTACCGTAGTTAGCCATGAGCTGAATGTAAGTAGCCTGCTTCAGGATATGGAGGATGGTTTGATGTGTATCTGGGTTTGGGATTAAATCTCGGTCGATGGACGTTAGCGTATCGGTTCGATTCGAGGCCCGTGTGGCGAACGGGATTACTTGCACAGCGTTTCTTGTTCGATCGTTTCGCCGTCGTTATCTTGTTCTTCGCGTTATCCAAGCACTTTATTTGTTGTGACGCTTTGTCATATTGAGGCCAAATATTACGGCGACTACACTCTGGTTTTCCTCAATCGTGGCATGGTGCATCGCAGATCAAGGATACGGTATGGGCGTATTCCCTTTGTTGTTTCACCCAAAACCACCGGAGTCAAACACAACTTTGTTGGCGCCGCTAAATAGAATACGTCCTATTCGACGGATATTCGTATCGAGACCCGAAACGCAGGAAGGCACTGACACTCGCATAGTAGGTGGATCTAAGCCACTGAAAATGGAATCCTTGAAAGTAAACTTATGGCATATATTTAGAGACAATACGTACTGGGCGCCCAAATGTTAGAGGTGTCTATTTATGGAGTAGGAACGGTGCTGCGTCTCGAACGAGGTGCACGGTCAACGGTCAAAACCATATGGAAAACGACAATGCGTACGCATGATGCTCCCCCTATCAGAGCCTTTGTTCGAGGAAGGCTCCTGAGCAATGTCACGGACGACGTGAACATTTTGTGGAAAAATTTGATTTTTATATAGACACCAACAAAGCGATCGCCACATCCAATTTATTTCTCTCCACGTCAACG
>CALKLP010000200.1 GCA_937991965.1 uncultured Verrucomicrobiales bacterium | reverse complement strand
TAATCCCGTGATAAGGGCCTTTTATCAATCGCTGAAAAAGGAAGGTAAACCCCATAAAGTAGCAATGATTGCGGCCGCTCGGAAGCTCCTCATTCATCTGAACTCAATCGTCAAAAATGAAATTCATGGAATATAGTTGCTGATTTCTAATGACCTTTCAGGCCATCTGGGGGTATGAAGCGAAATGCCCCTTAAGTTCGTGCCATTCGTGTCTGGGACTTTATGCTCAAAGGGTAGGGTGCTTTCGCCGAAAGCACCGCAACCAATGAGAGGGAACAACATGAGAACCCTCAGCCCTTTCTGCGTTACAAATATCAGAAATTGGATGAGAGAGAAAGTGACGCATAGTGTGTGGACGCGCGCCTGAGCGGTAGCCTCGGCGAGGCTACCCTACCCTCTGAAAATCCCTAAAACCCCCTACGATTCACAAGATGGCCCAACAGGTCATTATTGGTTAGCCCAGTCAGGAGGATTCTTAAGCGCCAGCGAAAGAAGCTCTAAGTGCTGGGCTTGCTGAATTGGCCAAAAAAACAACGTTGAGGAAGTAGCGATCTTGCATTCGCTCCACTGAGGCGCAGTTCCGTCACGCTCGGCAGCGATGTTTGTTTCAGGTTACACCTCTGGAATCGCTGCGGTTATAGAGGCCGTGCTATTTTGCGAACCAGAAACCCGGCCTTACCCCTCCGATTTTCTTGAAACTTTGTATATCTTAACATCTCAGTTATACAAAGCGTATATCAGTCATTACGTTTTTCCAGATCATTAAGAAAAATTCAGTAAATTCGCAGTCCCTATTTTCTTCTTGAGTAGTCGTATAAACCTATATAAAACCTTAATCTAAGTTGATGATCAATACTTTACAACCAGCCCAAAAGCAAAGTGCGTATATCAGCACGGGGGGAGTTATCTAATACTGTTCGACGATGATATGATGACTAAACCTAACTACACTATACTCCTTAGTTCAATAGCTGCTTTGCTTGTTTCATGTGGAGTGTCCACCCGAAATCTTGTTGGCACTGCAATCACTTCCAAAACTACCAAGGAAAGTAAATCAGCTGCCAGTTCTCTTGCCTTAGGGTATCCGCAGATGAAAGGCATTCGGGTAAACGAGGCTATTGTGCTTTCAATTAACGGCCAATTTGGAGATGGAACTTGGTATGATCGTCGAGGGGCATACAATGCGATGTCAAATGGGAGCCTCGCTGAATCTATCAGACCCGGGAAAATTCTACTAAAAATTAAGCCAAATCACTGGAAAATTCCTTCTTATGAAGAAACTGAAATATCTTTTTTTGCTAAAGATTCAAACCATTATAGTGTTTCGGCAATAATATCTCAGCGAGGCCTACAGTTTTACTGGATGCCATTTGTTTACAATTTAACCACAAATTCTGTGGTCAAAATAACTAACCAGTATCCCCGTTCCGTGATGTCTTTAGATTCTGGTCGAGGTTATGTGCCTGGTGTATACACACCCGATGGCGTTTATTTACCCGGTTCATAGCTTTTCTCGAACAAGACAGCGCACACCAATCTACTACCGCGTCTTAAGTCGAAATTTTAATGATAGTTATGAACCCTAACCTGAAATCAAAGCTCGCCCTCTGGTAGTGGATGGGTGGCTTATAACGTTAGTAATACAAACCAGATCTCTCTTAACACCGAACTTGAGGCTCTATTTCGACCCTGCGTCACTCCTCTTTTTCCGCCGCAATCACGGAGATCTCAACGAGTAAGGCTTCGCGGGCCATGTCTGCGGTGACACAGGCGCGGGCAGGAGCATGTCCTTCTGGCACCCAGGCGTCCCAAACAGCGTTCATTTCTTGGAAATATTGCATATCCTTAATGTAGATCGTGGCGCTGAGAATATGGTTTCGGTCACTCCCGGCCTGTTGTAAGAGCGCATCGACCTTATCTAACATTGTTTGGGTTTGCTCCGTGATGCCTTGCTCCGCGTCTGCGCAGACTTGTCCGCAGAGATAGATGGTGCCATTATGCTTTACGATGCGGCTCATGCGCTGTTTTGTCTCTAGTCGTTCGATCATATTGCCCGAGTCTTATGAAGAAGTTTTAAGCAGGGCAAGTGTATCTTAACGAAGGGTGATTTTATCTGGTGGACGGGTAGCGCACCCATCTTGGGTGCAAACATCGGCATCCTTGCCGTATGTTCTCTTACCCAGCAAAGCTGGCTGCCTTAAAATCCACCAGGCAAATCATACCCGGCAAAGCCAGCAAATTCAAAAACAGGGCCAATATTAAGACTCATTTCATTCGTGCTATTGTTTAGGTTCTTCGGCAAGATGCCTAAGAATACACCCAAGATGGGTGTGCTACCCCATGGCTATCTACCAGACAAAATCACACCCTAACGGAAGAGTTTCGGATTACTGGCTAGAAGCCTACGCTACCCATCCTTTCGTAAAAAAATTCTGTATTTCGGGCGTATTCATGTCACAACATCGCTATGTTCACGGATACCCACTGCCACCTCGCTTCTTATAAATACCAGCCCGACGAGCTACCAGACATCGTGGCTCGTTCGCTCAACTCTGGTATCACGCGCCAAATCACCCTCGCGACGGGGATGGATGATATCGCCGCCACCGTGGCGCTCGCGGAGACGCATGACTCCGTTTACGCTTGTCTGGGAATCCACCCTTGTGACGTCACGGAAGCCCCTGATGATGCCATTGCGCAAATCGCCCCGAAGGTCACGCACCCCAAGGTCGTGGCGATTGGAGAAAGTGGGCTTGATTACTTCCACCCTGCGCCAGAGGGCTGGAGCGAGGCGGATTACCATGCGCGACAACGCGACTTCCTGACGCAACAGTTCGAGCTCGCAGCCGCTCATAATCTCAACATTTGCCTGCATACCCGCGACCAATCGGGTTCCGCGTCCTTCGAGGATTGTCTCGCCATCTACGCGCAATATGCTGACCGCGTGCGCGCCGTCTTCCACTGCTTCCCGGGGAATATCGAGAAGGCGAAAACAGTCATCAAGATGGGCGGCCTCGTGTCCTTCACCGGCAATATCACCTTCAAGAACGCCCGAAAAGTGAAAGCTACCGCGACAGAGCTTCCGCTCGGCACCTTCATGCTCGAAACAGACGCACCCTACCTGACGCCAGAACCACATAGAGGCACGCGGAACGAGCCCATGCACGTCGCCTCCATCGCGCAACATGTGGCTGAACTGAAGGAAATCAGCATCGAGAAACTCTCCGCCGCGACCGAGGCCACTGCGAATCAATTCTTTAACCTCACCACGTAACACATGAAATTAATTTTAGGATCAGGCTCCCCCCGGCGAAAAGAAATCCTTGGAAAAATGGGGTATGACTTTGAGGTCATCACCGTTCCAGGACTGGAGGAATCTGAGGACGAAAGCCTCGGACTCGAAGGGCTAAGTATCTTAAACGCCGAACTCAAGGCAGAAGCGGTCTACGCGCAAATCGACGATAATCAGGCCGTCGTCATCGGTTCAGACACCGTTGTATGGCTGGATGGGAAGGCCTACGGGAAACCAAAAGATGAAGCACATTCGCTCCAGTTCCTCAGCGAACTCGCTGGCAAGACCCACCAAGTAGGCACGGGAGTAGCCATCACGACGCAGAACGGCACGAAAACCTTCTGCGAGGTCGCACACGTCACCTTCAAGCCACTGACCGAGGCCGATATTCGCTCTTACATTCGCGACATTCCCGTCATGGACAAGGCGGGATCATACGCGATCCAAGACGGTGGAGACCGTATTATCGCAAAATATGAGGGCGAATACGAGACCATTATGGGACTGCCCTATGCCCGCTTAGCGCATGAACTCCGCGCCTACGCCCTCTAAATTTCACAATTTTTAAGAGACAAAGCACCGTTATTGGCGTAAGAGTTCCGCCACCGCTTTGGCACTTAGACTTTCATTCCGAAATTTGCAGATCATCACGTATGCCGTGATTGGGCTTGGGATTCTATGCTTCTTTATGCCTAATGCCATTGTTCGGCTCAAAACGCAGTCTCGCAGTACAACAGAACTCTTGGAGTTGCCTGCAGCTGATGTGGGGCTCGTCTTAGGAACCTCCCCAAAGGTAGGGCAACGCGCTAACCGGTATTTCACCTATCGTATCGATGCCGCGGAAAAGCTCTACAAGTCAGGGAAGATTAAGTGCCTCCTACTCTCGGGTGCGAACCCATCACTGTATTATAACGAGCCCCTTAAAATGCTGGAGGCGCTGGTCGAACGCGGGATTCCAAAAGACAAGATCGTTCTAGATTACGCCGGTTTGCGCACCTTGGATTCCGTGGTGCGCGCTAAGGAAGTGTTCGGAGTCACGAATGTCATCATCGTGAGCCAAGCCTTCCATAACCACCGCGCTCTGTTCATCGCAGACCACATTGATCTCACCGCCAGTGCTTATGAAGCCCAAGACGTAGAGGAAGATAAAGCACGCATTCAGTTCAGGGAAGTCCTTGCGAGGATTCGCGTAATGCTCGACCTCTATATTACGAAAACAGGTCCGAAGTTTCTTGGGGAGAAGCAGGCTTTGCCTTTGTAGAGGGTGAGAGAGAAGGCTGGAAGTCCTTCTCCACGAACTTGGCAGGATGCCAAGACTCCTTTCTTTAAGATCATCGTTATCGATAAATTCATAGAAACCAAATCAAACCCAATTCCTGATAAAAAAGCATCGATTTGATAAGAAATCGTGCTTACTCTGGTAATGTGAAATTTCCTAAGGGCTTTTTATTCGGACTGGCAAATGCTGATCATCAGGTGGAATCGCATGACTCGCGGTATGAGGATGTGTGGGACTTATGGGAGCGCACGCAGAATAAAACGACACGAAAAGAAGCGTGCAAGTTCCAAGAGAATTACCCTGAAGACATCGCGCGGGCGGCCGAGCTAGGGACTAAGATTTTTCGCTTTTCTGTCTCTTGGGCAAAGGTGCAGCAAGCGGATGGCTTCTGGAATCAAGAAGCACTCGACCACTACCGCGCCGTCGCGCAGTGTGTGAGAGATCACGATATGGAGGTGATGGTTACGCTGATCCACTTTGTGTGGCCCGTGTGGTTAGAGAAGGAAGGTGGACTGATCGCGGAGGACTTTCCGCTGCGCTTCCAGGCGTATGCCGATAAGCTGGCGGAGAGCTTCGGGGATTTAGTGAGTTATTGGATCTCCTTTAACGAGCCAACGCAGCTGGTGCATGGATACATTAAGCCATGGTGGCAGGAGAACTACTACATGCCGCCCGGAATGCCTGAAGGTACGAGCACCTCAGGGGAAGCAGAAGCGGTGGGGAAACTCATTTACAACCTATTCTCTGCACACGCCAAGGCACGAGTCGCGATCAAGGAACATAAGTCCAGCGCGAAGGTGGGCGTGAATCCGCTCGTCACAGGATTTCCGCCCTGGCTCCAGTGGCTCATGGACAACCAATTCCGCGCGAACTGGTTACTCAAGGCGATGTATACCTTCAGCTTCAAGCGCCCCCTAGTCATCGAGAACGCCAAGGTTGATCTCGTCATGGGCGGTGTCACCCCCAAGCGCGAAAGTACGATTCACTACAGCCAAGAATACCACTGGGACACGGAGCATACCGATCATGTCGCCCTGCCCGCTGGCCATGGAGGGCTGTTGCAAATCGTTAATAAGGCTATTCAGCAAAGCCTGGACCTTCCTACCTCTGCAACGGAGGAAGTCTGTCAACGCCCCCTCTCCCTCGCCGACTACTTCGCGAGAACAGAGGATGGCTCTGCCTGTAAGGTCAAAAATGACGAAGGGCTCAAGCGGATCAGACGAAGAGGAATCGTAACGATTGGCATTCAAGAGGTCGATTCTGGTACGCCCGGCGACACCCGACGTGAAGAGGTCGAGCGCGAAATCGCCGCCGAAATCTCGCGCGAAATTTTTGGCGATAATAGGCGGGTCGAATTCGTCAAGCTATCAGGAGAAGCCCATACGAAGGCTCTCAATACAAAACTCTCGGTCCTCAACCGTGCGTGGCACTTTTTCGGAGCCGCCAGCCTCATCGCTAATGCGAACTGGTGGTATCTAGGATCTCGCGGAAAACTGCCGAAAGAACTCTGCCCAGAGGAGGCCTATGGCGCACATGACTTTATCGGATTCGACTACTATTGGGGCTTACCAACCAAGCGACTTCACCACTTCCAGCACCTCCTGGATGCTGCCGAAGGCAGGTTCCTAACCGCTCCCGTGTGGCCCGAGGGTCTCGGCCATGCGATGCGCCAGTTCCACCGCTGGTTCCCAGATCAAGAACAGTTCATCATCGAGAATGGGTGCGTCCCGCTCGCAGATGGGATTCGTAGGAAGGATTACCTGAACCTCCACCTCGCACAGGTCGAAAAGGCCTGTGAAGAAGGGGTCCCCGTAAAGGCCTATCTCCTGTGGTCTCTAACCTCGAACCGAGAATGGGGCCATGCCTTTGATAACAACACTGATTTCGGGCTCTACTTTGTCGATCTCGATGGTGACCCAGAGCTGAAACGAGTGCCGACGAGTGAGGTTGAACATTACCGTGAAGTGATTAAGAAAGCTGGCTCAGATCAAACGTAATACAGCACTCTTTCAGTGAATCCCATATTTATGAAAACTTCGTTTGCGTATTCGGTCAAGATGTGGAAACTTTTGTGCAACTATGTTAATCGGTCGTCGTAAGCGTTCTGCATCTTTGAAAGATAGCTTTAATCTCATCAAAGGTGAGATCGAATCTGTGGAGAAAATCCTTGCGGACCAAATGCATGCCTTTGATCCAGGGGTTGCACCATATGTGGCTTATGTTTGTGAAACCGAAGGCAAACGCATCCGTCCAGCCCTCACCTTTCTGGCTGGTGGAGCGATCTGTGACCTGAACGATAAGCACATTAAGCTGGGCGCGATCCTAGAGCTCATTCATATCGCATCTCTCGTGCACGATGACATCATCGACGGCGCCGCTGACCGCAGAAACGTCCCTACCGCGAACGCTAAGTGGGGTGAAGGCTTAGCTGTGCTTTTAGGTGACGCTCTCTTCTCACACGCCATGACGCTCTCCACGAGCTTCGATGACCTGTTCCTCTCTCGCCGTATTTCAGAAGCAGCACGAGATGTATGCCAAGGTGAAATTCTCCAAACCCAGAGAAGATTCGACCTCACGATGACCAAGAAAGATTATTTCAAGGTCATCGAGATGAAAACGGGAGCGCTCTTTGGCGCTGCCACAGGACTCTCCGCCTATATCTCCGGAGCAAACGAAACCGATGTCACGGCGCTTACTCAATTAGGTCTCGATCTAGGCACCGCTTACCAAATTTATGACGACTGTCTCGACATGGTCGGCACCGAAAAGCAATTCGGTAAAACGCTAGGCACCGATCTCGAAAAAGGAAAGCTCACCCTCCCTCTCCTCTATTTGCTGGAGGAAACCTCTGAGGATAAGCGCAAGAAGCTCCAAGAGCACATCCTGAACGAAGAACCACTCGACCTCCCTCTGATCGTCGGCACGGAAGAATACGAAGCAGCGATCAAATATTCTCTCGACTATGCCCTCTCGCTCATTACCAAATGCATCGAGACTGCAAACGCCCTGCCCAACAAAAACTACAGCGCTGCATTATGCTCTGTCTGTGAGTATATCGAGGGGCTTTTCCTCGACCTGAAAGAGAAGGAGCTATAGGTACCACGAATTACTCGAATTAGATTCACGATCGTGCCTAATGCATTCTTAGCATCTTAATATTTCCTCTAGCGGAGGGTTCTCCTCGCTTGGATGAATTCATCTATCATCATAGTGGAATCGGCATTGGAGAATCACCAATATATTATTTTCGACTTTATAAACGAGCCTATGTTCTCTCGTGATTCTACGTGACCACCATCCTGAGAGGTTACTTTTCAGTGGTTCTGGTTTGCCTATCCCTGTGAATGGTTGCCTCATCGTCTCTTTTATCAGAGTATTTACGCGCTCGAGAGTTTTCTTATCCTGACTTTGCAATACAGATATTCCTCCCAGGCATCCGACAGCCACATTAGTCGCATAGCTCTCTTTCGATCAGTTTTCCTTCTTCATATTCAGCGAGACCGCGTCTGATTCTCTCTGCGTTCGCAGGCGTGGAGAGAAGGTGCAGGGTTTCTTGAATCGATCGATACTCCTCCTCCGCCATCATGACGACAGCTCCTAAGCCATTTCTAGTAATCGTAATAGGATCTCGATCTTCAACCGTATGCCTCATAGCCTCGGCCAGCCCATTCCTCGCATCTGTATAATTCATCAGTTTCATACGAGAACAATACCACATGTGACAGAATTCTGTCAAAACCAATTCATTTATACTTCCACCCCAATCTTCCACATTCCCTTTTCCCAGAAGGCCGGAATCGTCTGGCGTTTAGCCTTGTTAATGAGGTTTGCATGGGACGTGCTCGCAGTCTTCGCGTAGTCTTTGAGTGGGATGATTCTCTGGCCCTGTAGATACGTGATACGCTTATGATAGGAACTGCAGAGCGCATTTCCGATGATCTCTTCCATAATTTTCGTGCTTCCTTTAGCATCGAATTCCTGGAAGGCATCATAATATCGAGCTCGGTCTAGGAACTTAATGTTGATGGGGACATGGCGATCTCTGATCAGCAGAAAATTGTTCAGCACACGCCCAATGCGGCCATTACCGTCCACGAAGGGATGAATGTGCTCAAAGCTCAGATGAAATTTCGCAATCCGCGTGACCATATGCTCTTGTCCAGAGGCGAAGTAGGCATTGAGCGCCTCGCTCAAGAGACCTAAGACATGTTGCGGATCCGCAGCGATGTGACTCCCGACTTTCACCCACTCATTGCCTTCTCTAAAACGCCCTGCGATCTCATCCCGAATGTTGCTGATCAGCATTTTATGTAGAAGTAAAACCAAGTCGAGAGAGAGATCCTCGCGCAATGCGGTTTCGGAGATATACTTTACGACCCGAGCCAGGTTCCGCGCCTCAAACATTTCGCGCTCAGAGATAAAGCGATCTAGATCAACCTGCAGGAGGATCTTATCCGTTTCCTCTAGCGTGAGAGTGCTGTTTTCAATCGCGTTCGAGTTATAGACATGCTCAGACACTTCCGCCTCATCGATCATATCCAATAAGGCCTTTTTCCCTCCGCGAAGGGAAAGGTATTGCTCTTGGAGAGAGGCGATGCGCTCGTAAACTTCGGATTGCTTGCTCATAACAAGCGTAGCTTACAGGAACAAGTTAACGATTAAAAGCAATTTAAACGTTAAAAAATAATTTTAAACAAATTATTTAACGACTAAGGTGGAAATAACCGTTAAATATAGGGGAGTATAAAGTGTTTTTAACGATTAAATCCACATTAACCATTAATAATCTACGGATTTAGACTCTTAAGTTCCTCAACTGTAAAGAGCCCATCCTTACGAATGCAGACGCCATCGAACCAGATTTCGCCACCACCATAATCAGGACGCTGGATCGATACCATATCCCAATGCACTTGTGAGCGGTTGCCATTATCGGCCTCTTCATACGCTTGTCCAGGAGTGAAGTGGAAGGAGCCATCGATCTTCTCATCAAAGAGGATGTCACGCATCGGCTCCTTAATGACAGGGTTCATCGCAATCGCAAATTCACCGACGAAGCGTGCTCCATCATCGGAGTCTAAGATCTCATTAAGTTCCTTAGATTTACCACCTGCGGCCGTTGCCTCGATGATCTTGCCATCTTTGAAAACCAGCTTAATGCCATCGAAGTGAATCCCGCGATACACGGTTGGAGCGTTATGGGTAATCGTGCCGTTGATCGAATCCTTTACGGGAGCGGAGAACACCTCTCCATCGGGAAGGTTGTAGTTACCAGCACAGACGATGGCTGGGATGTCTTTGATCGAGAAGGTTAGGTCCGTCTCCGTGCCCACGATACGAACCTGATCGGTGCGGTCCATAAGCTCCTTAAGCGCATTCATACCGGGTAGAAGAGAGCGATAATCATAGAGACAGACATCAAAGTAGAAGTTCTCAAAGGCCTCAGTGCTCATGCTCGCTTGCTGCGCCATCGCTGGATGTGGCCAGCGGAGGACACACCACTTCGTCTTCTTCACACGGTGATCTAGGACAGGGCGCATGTGCTTCATCACCAGCTTATTCTTATCGCTCGTGACATCACTGGTCTCAGACGTATTGTAACTACCACGAATCGCAATATAAGCGTCCATCTTCTGCATTTCATCCAGCAGGAGCGCGCTGGATAACTCATACTGCTCATCTGTGGCGTGCATGAGCAATTCACGGGAAATACGCGCGCTGTGCAGACGAATAAACGGTGTTCCTCCGGCTTCACGCACCTTGCGAATCAGAGATAGCCCTACCGATTCAGGGACATCGAACAACTCGATCAGAATCTTTTCTCCCTTTTGGAGATCAACGGAATAAGAAATGAGCTGGCTGGCGAGAGCATCAATACGTGGGTCGTGCATAGCCAAACAGTGAACAAGAGTTCAGAAAAAGGCAAATTTAACATTCCTCTTTTTCCGGGAACTAGTTTAACACCTCCGTATGAAAAAAATTGCCATCTTAGGATCGGGATCAGGAAGTAACATGCAAGCGATCGCTGATGCCATCGCTGCGGGCTCTCTTGAGGCCGAAATCATCTATGTCGGATGCGATATCGAAGGTGCCTATATCTTTGAGCGTGCCGAAAAATTTGGCCTCCCATGCGAGCTCATCGACTGCCATGGGTTTAAGCAAAAATTCCCTCAGGAAGCCCAAGCCGCCCTCGCGCAAAAACTCAAGAACATGGGAGTCGATCTCATCTGCCTTGCTGGGTTCATGCGCCTCGTTGGCCAGCCCTTGCTCGACCACTTCCCCAATCGTATTCTGAATATCCATCCTTCCCTCTTACCTGCCTACCCAGGGTTACACGCTTGGGAGCAAGCGATTACAGACGGCGCGACCGAATCTGGCTGCACCGTGCATTATGTCGATGCCGGAATGGATACGGGAGAAATCATCGCTCAGGCTAAAGTGCCTGTCGTAATTGGCGACACCGCTAAGAGCCTCCATACGCGCATTCAAGAGGAAGAGCGTAAATTATATCCTCTTGTTGTCGGACAAGTTCTTGGTAGCTGATTATAATAACCTTCGCGAATTTTAGTATCGAAATCAATGGGGCTCATTCGCCTAGTTTAAAAGAGAAAAAAGCGACCGTGATAGGTCGCTTTTTGAAGCCTCGACAGTTAGTCAGGAGTTTTGTTATTCTACGATTAAACGTCGTGCACGGGTAGGTTTGCGACTTCTTCACGCACGGACTCAGAGAGCGGAGTCGAGAGGTAACGCTCGGTCGATGAACAACCGATCGTAACGATCTTCTTACCAACCATTTCTGGACGTTTTGCGATTTGAATCGCGGCATAGACGTTTGCCCCCGTTGAGATCCCTGCAGGAATCCCCTCAAAGGTGGCAAGCTGGCGCGCGGTCTCGAAGGCATCTTCGTTCGTCACAGTCACGACTTCATCAATGATCTCTGTATTAAGGTTTCCTGGGATGAATCCCGCGCCGATTCCTTGAATCTTATGGGGTCCAGGGCTACCGCCTGAAATTACAGGACTGTTCGTAGGCTCTACTGCAACAGTGTGAAGATTACGACGACCTTTAATCACCTCAGAAACTCCGGTGATCGTTCCACCAGTTCCTACACCAGAGACGAAGACGTCGATCTCCCCTTTCGTCGCTTCCCAGATTTCTTCAGCTGTTGTTTGGCGGTGAACTTCTGGATTCGCTGGATTATCAAACTGGCTCGGCCCAAAGGCGCGGTCACCGTATTCCTCGAGAAGTTGTTTAGCCTTTGCGATCGCTCCTCCCATGCCTTTGGCGGCTGGAGTAAGGACGATTTCAGCTCCGAGAGAACGGAGAAGAACGCGACGCTCAATCGACATCGACTCAGGCATCGTAAGCACACAACGGTACCCTTTAGCACGACAAACAAAGGCCAATGCGATCCCAGTGTTGCCAGAAGTTGGCTCGATGATCGTTCCGCCTGGCTTAAGGAGTCCGTCCCATTCTGCCTTTTCGATCATAGCTTTTCCGATCCGATCTTTGACACTAAAAAGGGGGTTAAAGAACTCGGCCTTTAAGAAAATATCAGCACGACAATCTCTCGCGATTTGATTCAGCTTAATCAGTGGTGTATTCCCCACAGTCTCTACCATGTTTTGCGCAATAACATTCATATCGCTCAAACATGAAATAGTTTCTACAGAAAAGCTAGCATCTTTTTGGGAAGAAATGAGGCGAATTTTTAGCCACCGCAAAGGCGTAAGTTGGTTATCAAAGACACCACGATCAAAACAAAAAGCTCTGTGTTCTCTGCATCTTTTTGTGAGGTGAAAACCTATCCCCTGATCTTCGCAACCGCTGACTCAGCGCATTTGACTCCATCCATAGCAGCGGAGACGATTCCACCGGCGTAGCCTGCACCCTCAGCGCAAGGAAAGAGATTTTCTACCTCTGGGTGCATGAGCGTTTCCTCATCGCGAGGGATTCTAACCGGGGAACTGGTGCGGGTCTCAAACCCAATCAGCAGCGCCTCTTCCGTCTCGAAGCCTTTCATCTGTTTTCCGAAGAGCTTGAGCCCCTTTTGGATGCGCGAAGTATGGCCTTTCGGCAGCATGGTATCAAGACGCGCAGGGTTACAACCGGGGAAGTAGCTCGTCTTCGGCAAATCACTCGAGAGCTTTCCGGCGAGGTAATCGGTCAAGCGTTGCGCGGGAGCCACTTGTCCGCCACCGCCTTCTTTCTTGGCCGAGGTCTCTAAATCACGTTGCAGAGCAATCCCCGCGAGCACGCCATGCTCCTTCTGGTATTTCTGCGTATCCTCAGGCTCGATCGTGACGACTAGGCCGCTGTTCGCGAAGGGTGAATCTCGTCGTGCGAGAGACATCCCATTGACCACGACTTCGTCATTCTCGGTCGCCGCAGGGACGATGAACCCACCCGGGCACATGCAGAACGAATGCACACCACGGTTTTCGATCTTCGTGGCGAGACGGTAACGTGAAGCGGGCAGAAGCTCATGACGTGGGGTTGCACGATCGTGATGATACTGGATGCTATCGATGAGAGGTTGCGGATGCTCAATACGAAACCCGACCGCGAACGGCTTTTGTACCAGCGCGATCTTTCGCTCGTTTAGCAACGCATAAATATCACGCGCCGAGTGCCCCGTTGCCAATATCACCGCATCGCCCGTGAACTCGCGTCCATCGGTCAAGGTCACCCCTGTAATCTCACGCTCGGTATCTCCGTCATCTCCTGTCAGCAGGAAATTACAGACCTTCGACTGAAAGTGGACTTCTCCCCCCGCCTCGATAATCGTCGCGCGCAAGGCTTTTACGACATTCGGGAGTAAGTTGGAACCAACGTGTGGGTGCGCATCAGTGAGGATATTAGCAGGCGCTCCATGAGCGACCAGAATATCATAGATATCGCGCACGATGCCGCGTTTCGTAGCACGGGTGTAGAGCTTCCCGTCCGAGAACGTCCCTGCTCCGCCTTCGCCGAAACAGTAGTTAGAATCCTCAATAACCTTACCCTGTCGTAAAATCGGTGCGAGATCGAAACGACGCGCAGAGGCATCTTTTCCGCGCTCGATGATGATCGGTTTCACACCATTCTTCAGACACGCTAGCGCGGCGAAAATCCCCGCAGGGCCACAACCGACGATCACGACAGAACGTGAACTCTCCGCAATTCTAGGAAGTGAATAAGTGTATTCCGGCTCCTTTGGCAACGTAGCCTCCCCCAGAGCCACATCGAGACGGAGCTGAATTTTAATCTCCGCTTTTCGGGCATCAATGGAATGCTTCACGAGCTTCCACTCATTAATGGCAGCTGGCGGAATCTTCAGCTTACGCGAAATCGCACGCTTCTGGCGCTCGCGATCCTCGGATTCCTGTAGTGGTAAAATGATATCTACCGACTTAACCCCAGTGTGTTTCATACTCAGTGTTTACGCCCGCTTACTGTGAGAAAGCAATTCTATTTAAGAAGGATTTCTTGTGCCATTTTCTGGGAACAATTTTCACCCCCTAGTTGCAGAGCTAATATTGGGAAATTAATCTCCTTTGGGAATTTACTCTATTACTTTCAGCAGAGTGGCCCTTACTTCTTGATGATGAAAGCCACTGAACCTGTATCGAACAATTGCTCAGAGTCGTAACTCCAATTATTGAGCTTATTCACCTCCGCAGGGGTCATCCCATACATCTCAGAGAAGTTAGCAAGGGAGATGGGCTCTGTAATAACCACTTTAACTAATTGAGTCGGGGCATCCATGACCTGTTGCTGAAGAGGAGCGGCCTCTTCTTTTACGGGCGCTGCAGGCGGAGTAGCTGGAGGAGCTGGTTTTTGCACCTGCTGCACTGGTGCGGGTGGGGTAGCTTGTTTCGCCGAAGAGGTGAGATTAATGACCTGCCCGATCGCAAGCCGACTAGGATCCACTCCAGGATTCGCCGCCTTCAGTTGCGCAAAACTGAGACTATATTTATCAGCGATACGATAAAAGGTATCGCCGCTAACCACCTTATGCGATTTTGTATTGGCTGATGAGGCTGGTGCAGAAGCAGTCTTCTTCGTCTTTAATTTTTGCCCGATCGCAAGCTTGTTAGGGTCTTTAATTCCATTGAGCTTTATGAGTTCAGAAACAGTCATTCCATGCTTACTCGCGATCCTATGCAACGAATCACCTTTTTGAACAGTGTAAGTTTGGGCGTTTATCAACGTAATAAAAAAGACGGAGCAAATTAAAGAATGAAGTTTCATGCAGTTAGATTATAGTTATTATTTCAAAGACGTAAAGAACAGACGTGCCGAAAGTAGATCCCATTCACTCAAATATGGAGATTTATTGACGATTACCTCTATTAATCCCTACCTCTCACTATTCCACTCATGAAACTCCTTAGGATTATCTCTAGTATTTTCACCCTCCTCGCCCTCATTACGAGCTGGGTGTTAGCGGCTTGGTCGCTCGGACTCACGGACTATGCCGCGCCCGAACTCATGATTTTCTTGGGACGTTTTCACCCGCTCGTGTTGCACCTCCCGATTGGGTTCATGGTTCTAGCGCTTCTTCTGGATTTGGGGCATTTGTTACCAGCCCGCTTCAGAGAACAGGTTCCAAAGACCACTTGGTTGCACGGCTTGATCGTTCTCACCGCAACCAGCGCGGTGGTGCATGGCATCCTCCTCTTCGCTAGTGGTGGGTATGAAGGGTCGGAACTGGCCGAGAGCCACCTCATCGGAGGTTGCCTTTTCCTCACCTTCGCTGGAATCATCTTCTTACTAAAGCTTTGGCTCACTTCGGAAAAGACCTCTCGTTTTATAGGAGCACCATTGACCTTGGTCTCGATGCTCACTCTCTCGATCTCGGCACACGATGGGGCCTCGCTGACACATGGCGAAGGATACCTCTCCCAATACGCACCAGAGGCCCTGAAACCGATCTTAGAACCCGGCTACGAAAAACCAGCGCCTGAACCCGTCGTGCCCGAGACAACCTTCGTTGATGAAAACGTCTATGAAGTCGCCGTGCAACCGATTTTTGACCGCGTGTGCATTCAGTGCCATAAGGAGAGTAAAAGCAAAGGAAAGCTCCGTATGGACACCTACGCGGAGCTCGTAAAAGGCGGAGAAAGCGGAGAAGCTTTCGAGCCTCATAATGTGGAGAAATCCTACTTAATCGAGCGCATGATCCTCCCTCTCGATGACGATGAGCGCATGCCACCTGAGGGGAAAACGCAACATACGGACGAAGAACTGGCGATTCTAAAATGGTGGATCGAAATCGGAGCCCCATCTGAAGGCTCCCTAAAATCGCACAATCCCCCTGCAGAGTTGCTAACTGTGATTGAGGGGGTTGAAGGTTGATCCTTAATTCCCCAGTTAGAAAACCGCAAAGGCAAGAAGACGCTAAGTTTAGTGCATTTCAAGCAGCCAGCTTCGCTAGGTAAGAGAACATGCGGAAAAATGCCGATATTTGCACCCAAGATGAGTGCGCTACCCGTCCACCAGATAAAAATCACAACCCTGCGAAAACAGAACTGCGTGAGATGTAATTTAACAAGAATTCACTGCACCACGATCGGCGCTGAGGTATTCCCGAAACGATCAACCGAGCGAATCGCCACTGATTGAGCATTACCAGGAATCGCGGTGCGCTTCTTATAAGCGGGCATGACATCATAAGGAACCCACTGACCATTGATGAGGACTTGAATCGCTACTTTGCTAGCTCCATTCGCATTCCAAGAAACGGTTGATCCCGAGCGACTTCCGGTTGGCGCCACTGGTCTACTGCTATTTACCCACGGCATCGGAGGCACGAGCGCAGGAGCGCCGTAGGCTCCTCGGCTCAGAGATGAGGAAATTCCGCCTCGATTCTGCATGAGGGATTTCACACTCCAGTGCGCATGGCCATTCCAGTTACGTCCGATGGAACGGGAGAGCGCCACTTGCTTGGTGATTTCCGAGGCCGGGCGACCTGGATCATCGGAACTATTAATTCTAGAAGTCGCGATCCCTGGCCATACCGGACGTGAACCCTGGCTACGCCACCAGCTGAGGAGCGCAGAGTAACTCTGCTTCGCTGGGTAATCTCTCCAATAGAGCTGCGGCATCATGTAATCGACCCAACCACTCTTCAGCCACTTACGTGAGTCCGCCGCGAGGTCTTCATAGGCATCTACATTGGCCTCAATTTGGCTCGGCACTCCTGGGCGCCAAATTCCGAAGGGAGAAATCCCAACCCGAACCCAAGGCTTGGTCGACTTCACATCACGGTAGAGACCGCTGACGAAGGAATTCACATAGCTACGGCGTTGCGCCGGTGTCTTCCCGTCAGGGAAACTACCATACGCTTTCTTAGGATACGGGTAAAAGTAATCATCGAGGTGCACCCCATCAATATCGTAACGCTTCACGACATCCATGATGACATTGATCGCGGTGCGGCTCGATTCGCTCTTCGAGATATCCATCCACTTGTAATTCGCATAGCGCTTAATGAGATGCGGCTTCGTGCGCGTGATGTGGTTCGAGGATGTAGGATGACTCGCATTCGAGAGTGCACGGAAGGGATTAAACCAGGCATGGACCTCGATCCCGCGAGCATGGGCCTGCTCTAAACAAAACTGAAGCGGATCATAACCAGGCGAACGCCCCATCGACCCACTTAACCACTGACTCCACGGCTCGAGATTAGACTTGTAGACGGCATCCGCATGAGGGCGCACTTGAAAAATGAGGGCATTCATATTCATGGCCTGCATCTTGTTGAGAATACTAATAAGCTGACTTTTCTGCGCACTTGCGCTCAGTCCCTTCGCACTCGGCCAATCGATATTATAAATACACGCCGACCATGCTCCACGGAATTCACGTGGAAAATCAGGAACCCCATTTGAAGCAACGCCTCCACTCGAAGCCGCGCCTCCAGAGGAAACAGGACCTCCACAACCACTAAACAGAATGCAGAGAATCCCTAGTAAGAGCATACGAAAAACTGATTTTTGAGTCATCATTCTGATACCTAAACAAAAAGCGTAGAAAGATCCTAGGAGGAATGTGAAAAAATTACGTGAAGTTGCTAAACTAGTAGACTTTGCACCATTTCCAAAAGGACAGGCGTCAGCTTTTAAAAACACTAAAATTCCAGATCTTACACCGCCCCATAAGCCAGCATCGCATCCGCGACTTTTACGAACCCTCCTATGTTCGCCCCCTTAGAGTAGTTCACGATATCGCCTTCGGTGCCGTATTGCACGCATTTACTGTGGATGTCGTGCATGATGTTTTGTAGCTTGGCGTCCACTTCTCCACGCGTCCAGGAGATGCGAAGCGAGTTCTGGGACTGCTCTAACCCTGAGACCGCAACCCCACCAGCATTGGCCGCCTTTCCGGGCCCGAAGAGCACCTTATTGGCATGAAGGACCTCATAGGCTGCCGGTGTAGTCGGCATGTTGGCTCCTTCTGCGACTGCAATCACGCCATTCTTCACTAGGGTTTCTGCATCAGCTTGATCGAGCTCGTTCTGCGTCGCACATGGCAAGGCCACCTCGGTCGGCACATCCCAGACGGAGCCTTCGCTGTAGAACGTCGCGCTGGCGAACTTATCCGCGTATTCGTGGATGCGACCTCGACGCACTTCCTTGAGGTCAATGAGGTAGTCCAGCTTATCGAGATCGATGCCCTCAGGGTCATGGATATACCCAGATGAATCGGAGGCCGTGACAACCTTCGCGCCGAGCGTAAGAGCCTTTTTGATCGCATAAAGCGCAACGTTTCCAGAACCAGAGACAGACACCGTCTTCCCAGATAACTCGTTCCCATGATGCTGCAGCATATTCTCCAGGAAATAGATCGCTCCATATCCCGTCGCCTCCTTGCGCCCCAGAGATCCTCCGAACGAAAGCCCTTTGCCCGTAATGGCGCCCACAAAGCGATTCTCTAAGCGCTTATACTGACCGAACATGTAGCTAATCTCCCGCGCACCGACTCCGATGTCACCGGCAGGAATGTCCGTATCTTCACCAATATGGCGCGAGAGTTCCGTCATAAACGATTGGCAAAAGCGCATCACTTCCAGCTCGCTCTTGCCCTTCGGGTTAAAGTTCGAGCCACCCTTTCCGCCGCCCATCGGTAGGCCAGTCAGGCTGTTCTTAAAGATTTGCTCAAAGCCTAGGAATTTCAGCACGCTTTGGTTCACCGAGGGGTGAAAGCGGAGCCCGCCCTTATACGGCCCGATCGAATTATTAAACTGCACCCGGTAGCCTCGGTTCGCGCGGAACTGCCCGTCATCCGTCTGCCATGTGACCCGAAAGGACACAATCCGATCTGGCTCCGTCAACCGCTCTAGTAACTGCGACTCCTTATACTGCGGAAACTCATCCATATAAGGAATCAGGCTTACAGCAATCTCTTCCACCGCTTGGTGAAACTCCGCCTCATGCGGATTCCGCTTTCTAACCCCTTGCATGAAATGCTCTAACTCCTTCGCATGTTCTTTATTCATCATGCCTCTGACCTTCGGAAGTTTCCTAGCCATTGGCAAGAATGGAAATGCAAAGAACGTTAAAGGTGACTCAAAAATACC
This sequence comes from uncultured Verrucomicrobiales bacterium, assembly GCA_937991965.1. GTDB lineage: Bacteria > Verrucomicrobiota > Verrucomicrobiia > Verrucomicrobiales > Akkermansiaceae > WTJZ01. Next base: position 8,059 of record CALKLP010000200.1, on the reverse strand, counting down.
GCAAGGGTGAACTTCGATTTCCCAAAAAACTGTGACTCAGTAATTTTTGAGTCCTCCTGCTTGTTACATCTACTACATTCCTAAAGCCGACTTGAAACCTGAATAGTAATCATTTCGGGTCTTGTTGTTGACGGCATTCCACTTAGATTTTGGTTCAAACCTAATGCTCTCCTTATCGAATGCATCCATCCCATGTAGAGAAATCCATCTTGGGTCATAATTTCTCGCAAGAGTTTTATCGTCCTTAACAACTTTTTCCACAATGGTCTTGAGTTTCGTAATATCTTTGAATGCATGTTGGTTTATTTGGGAACCGAATTTTTGATTGAAGACACCCATACCTGCTTTTGCAGACGGATCTAAGGATTTATTTGCGTCACTTCTAGCTCTTAGTTGCCCAAGATAAAACAGATACATAGCTCTATCTGGATTTGATTTTAGAAGAGTATTTGCTGCGGCTGCCAAGGCTGGAGGATTATAACTCCCTGGGCTTTTAGATATTAAATTAGCAGACGCTAAGTCTCCGTTAAGGATTTTTTTCGTCAGTGAAAATGAAGGTTCAATCTGAATTTCTGCGAACTCACCTTGCGGTTGAACTGGTATTCCTTGTTGAGCACATGAAACAAGGAGGAGCATAGGAATTATTAGTGTTAGTAGATGGCGCATTTTAGATGTAAAAGTATTAGATCACTCCCCCCGTGCTGATATACGCACTTTGCTATTGAGCTGGTTGTAAAGGATCGATCATCAGTTAAGATAAGTATTTATATAGATTTATACGACTACTCAAGAAGAAAGTATGGGCTACAAGTTTACTGAAGTTTCCTTAATGATCTGGAAAAACGTAGCAACTGATATACGCTTTGTAGGACTGAGAGGTTAAGGTATTCGAAGCGAAAATAATCTAGATCATCGCGGCCTTCAGGAAAACCGATGATTTTTGTCGATTTATCTTACATACTCATTATGTTGCGGATGTGATTAAGGCCATCAAAGCACCGATCGAATACTTAGGAGAACTCGTCTTCCTCCTGATCGACATCTTCATTTCCCTCTTCCGCGGGAAGTTCCGCGCCAAGCAGTTCATTGAGCAACTCGCCGAAATCGGATTTCGCTCCCAACCAGTAGTCATCGTTACGGGAGCCTTCACCGGAGCGGTTCTGGCGGTGCAATCCCTCTTTCAGTTTAAGCTCGTCAACATGGAGACCATCGGCGGCGGACTGGTCAGCACCTCCATGTTCCGGGAGCTGGGCCCCACGATCACAGCGCTCATGTTAGCAGGTCGGGTTGGCTCGTCCATCGCGGCTGAAATCGGCACCATGAAAGTCACGGAGCAGATCGACGCCCTGCGCTCAATGAGTGTCCATCCCATTGACTATCTCGTTACGCCTCGCTTTCTCGCCATCGTCATCTCTACCCCTCTACTAATCGCGGCCTCTTGTGGCTTTGCGAACCTCGCGTCTTATGTGGTCGGAGTGCACATTTTCAAGATCGATGCACCTTACTGGACCTACAACGTAGAGTCATTCACGAGTTTAGATGATATTATTGTCGCAATGTCTAAGGGGCTTGTCTTTGGGGTCTTGATCGTGCTGATCTCCTGCCACCAAGGCCTAAAGGCCAGCAATGGCGCGGTCGGAGTAGGCCGAGGCACCACCAAGGCGATGGTGTATTCCTCCCTTGCGGTGCTCATCGTGAACTTCTTCCTTAGTCTACTCATGCAAAAGATCTTCCCTGCCGAGTTCATCGCGACGTAGACATGATACGTGCCTGAAACTTTATTTATCGCGCGCAATCCTAAAGCAAGAAGGATGGGTTGTAATCCGCAATATAAGCGTAGCACAAGATAGCCCCTAGGCAAAGACACAGAGGAAGATTACTCCGCATTTAAATTTCAACCGTAAAGACTCGAAGACGCAAAGGTGAATTTATAAAGCAAACCTAAGGCACACTTCTTATCCTCGTTGATTGCAAACCTATTGAATTCTGTCCTTTCTAAATCATCCTCTAAAAATTCTTTCAGCCATTGGGTGAATCCAGATAGAGTTCCTTCCTGCATCCTTATAAAACTTAGCGTCTTCGCGCCTTTGCGGTTTTCTAACTGTCGGATCAAGGATCATGAGCAAGAACGTAATCGTCTTTGCGTGAGAATACACAGGACACCACCCATAGAATTGTGACAACAATGTAACCATGACGATGTTGTCAGGAAATCCGTGATGTGATTAATGGAGGCGCACATTCACATAATTATGAATACACTCAAATTAACATCGATTGCAGGGCTTCTCAGTGTTGCATCTCTAAGTGCCTTCGAAGGCGGATATGATTATAAGGATCTTCTGAAAAACGGTGGAACGTTTTACTCCGATTCCGATAATCCATTTATCCAGAAAGCTCGTTTTTACGGACGCGCCCAATACCAAGTTGCAACAGTCTTTAATGACAGCGAGTCATACAATGCAGTTGAACTTCGTCGCACACGTCTTGGCGCAGAGATTAAGTTCCTCAACAACTTTAAATTTAAAGGGAATGCTGACTTAGAAAACGGTGGCACAAACTCAGTCGATTTTGGTGGTTTCACAGGATGGGATGACGCAGGAATTTCAGCAGACCTTTTGGGACTCTTTGATATTCAAGGATTCGACAAACTCTCACTAACCGTTGGCAAGAAAAAGATTAAGATTGGACAAGACGTGCACACCTCTTCAACTAAGATCAAAACAATAGAGCGTTCACGCCTAACTGATGGAAAACTCCGTCCAGCTAACTCTACTGGGGTCCTCCTCAGCGGGGAAACTTCTGGTATTGGGTTTGATCTCGGTTACTTTTCAAACGTGGAAGATAGCGAGTTCGACTGGTGGCAAAAAAGCAATGGCGCAGGATTCGTCTACGCATCTACCGAATTTGCAGTTGGTAATGGCGATTTCATCATCGATGGTGTTTTCACAACAGGTGACGAGGGGGACATCGATGGAGATGCTGCTACATCACTCGACTACGGATGGTCTGTCGCATACGTTACTGAATTCGGAGATATCACTACCGTATTTAATGTCGCTGGTGGTGAAGAATTAGACGGTGATTCATTCTTTGGAGGAACCGTCCTTGCATACACTAACCTTACCGAGCAACTAGAAATCGTAGGACGCTTAAGCTACTTCGATCACGACTCCGACGCTGAAGCTAACAGCCGTTACGCCCGTGACCTAGACAAATTCAGCTCAGGTGTTGGCCTAGACGGTGGCACTTCAGCATTCAGTGCTTACGCTGGACTGAATTACTACTTCATTGGAGACAACGCGAAGGTTATGGTCGGAGTTGACTACGACCAAGTTGACGGAGCAGGTCTTGCTGACGACTCAGCAATTACGCTCTCCGCCGCATACCGCATGAAATTCTAAGCTAAAAAAATCATAGCGTAAATCACTGGCGCGGGCATGAGCTCGCGCCTTTTTCGTATTGAGAGTTCTCCGAATGTGACAAGATTGTCACCGCGGAGCTTTTGACAGAAACCGAAAGATCTGACACAAGGATGCACGTGTGACTTTAACCCTCACACCTTTAATACAAAACATAACCAATACAAATTCATGAAAATGATCAAAACTATCGCTGTTCTCGCAATGGCCACTCTTGCTTCAGTATCAGGAAAAGACATCTCTATTAAAAAAGGGGAAACGATCGAACTCGGTTCAGGAAGTGAAACTCTAACCTTCAAGGGTTCTGACACCATTGGCTGTAAAATGGCTCCACAACTCGCGGAAGCGTATGTTGCCTCTGGTCACTCGGTTAAGTTTAACATCGCGGCGGAAGGATCTTCGGTAGCATTCAAGGCTCTCCTCGACGGCACCGCTAACATTGGCATGAGCTCACGCTCCGCCAAAGATGAGGAAAAAGATAAATTCACTGCGAAAGGCCAAGAGCTTACCGAAACGGTTGCAGGAGTCGATATGATCTGCGTGATCGTGAACAATGCGAATGGTGTAACAGATCTTTCCAAGGACGATGTGAAAGCTATCTTCACCGGCTCAATCACAGACTGGTCAGAAGTCGGTGGCACTCCTGGTGAAATCGCGATCTTCACCCGTAATGAAACCTCTGGAACATACAAAACCTTCCAGAAGCTCGCTATGGACAAGGTAGACTACGGCGCTAACTGCCAGAAACAAGCAGGTAACACTCAGATCGTAGAGCAGGTCTCCAAGAACGCGAATGGCATCGGTTATGTTGGCCTCGCATACGCAAAAGCGGAAGGAGTAACCTCCATCACCGTTGACGGAGTAGAAGCTACTCCAGAGAGCGCGGACGAATACCCACTCTCACGTAACCTCTACTACTACACCATCGGTGAACCAACTGGTGAGGCGAAGAAATTTCTCGACTGGGCTACCACAGATCCGCTCGCTGGTGCAGTGGTGAAGAAAGTAGGTTTCATCCCACTCGCGAAGTAATTTCTGAATAGATATTAGCCTAGCAGAAAGCTCCACGCTTACATGGTGTGGAGCTTTTAATTTTTAGCCACGAGTGAGTTATCGCTTCCCATCCAACATCCAGGGAGACGCCCAAAAACCTGCAATTAGATTAACCGCAAAGAAGGGATGGATTGTTATCCGCAGACTTTAAAGATTTTTAATTCTTTTCTGAGATAGCACTCATCTCTTTCCTCCATTAGGTGAAACCGAATAAATCCCTTCCTGCATCCTTACAAAACTTAGCGTCTTAGCGCCTTTGCGGTTGTTAACAGTTAAATCAAGGCTTATGAATTTCACCATGCGGATGCAAACTATCTACCCTTCTTTGCGTCTTCGCGCCTTCGTGGTTAAATCCTAATACTGAACGCACGAAAAACAAAATTTCGTGGCATTAAAGAGAAATTAACACGTGACAAGACGCGTTATTTTAGAGCAAATCTATGACAGCAAATCAGCCCTGCCTCGCGGCATAATCAAATCGATGAAAAACACTCCTACAGACTCCCCCTTTTCTAAAAACAAAGGCCTGAAAATTCTCGGGCTTGGGAAACAGGAATTCATTAAGTTCTTCTTCGGAGGGAATGCTGTCATTTCCATCATCGCACTTGTGCTGATCACCCTGCTTCTCGCTAAGGAAGCCTTCCTCTTTTTCCCAGAATATAAGACAAACCTCAACATCTACCGTCAATCCGGGAAGGAATTTGCCGACATCGCAAAAGATCAACTCAAGTATCAGGAAAACATCGCCTCCCTCACTACGAATTTAAAGCAATACGAGCTCTACCACCGCGCCGGAGTGGAGGCCTACATTCCTCAAGTCTTTGTCGGCTTCCAGAACGTTGCCAAAATCCAGCTGCGCGAGGAAATACTCAACGTCAAAATCGCTAAAGACCGCATCTCCAGTAAAGAAATCATCTGGTCTATCTGGCTTGATGGAGAGGATGCCGAGAAAAAAGCACTGGCCGAAAAGCAAAAATCCGAAGCCGATCAGAAACTCGTGCAAGCTCAAGCAGACCTTACTGCCAAGGTGAAGGAAGTCGTGAAGAAGATCGAAGTCTCCGAGCTCACCTCCCAACTCCGAAGCCGAGCGATGCTCGTCAAGCGAGACCAACCAGAAGTCGAGAGTAAGATTAAGGAAGCGCTGATCACCCTATACTCCAACTATTCCACTAGCACTTCCAAACCGGAATACATCAATAACGCCAACAAAGTTGGCCGCGCGAAGCGTGCTGAAATCGCCAAAGAACCTCTCTTCCAAGATCTCAGCGCGATCGAAAAAGTCCTCCGAGGCTCAGATAAGGAATACACGACCTACATCGAAAACCTCCGCGCACAAACTCTAGCCGTCAGTAACCGAGCCGAGGCCTTCCTCTCCTCCTCCGCTCGAAAAAAGGCGATCGAAGAAGGGATTCCAGAAGCCGCCCCTGAAATCAAAAAGAGACTCCAAACCGACCTAGAGCGCCTCGTCACAGAAGACCAAGACTACGACATGCTCGCGGACAAAGTTTACCAAACCCTACCAGAGCACGATCAGCTTATCAAAGACATGATGGCAGTGACCACCCCAGAGTTTGCTAAGCTCCCGCCGAAAAGCGAGTTCACGAACCGCACCGCTCGCCAATTCTACAGCGAACTCCAGGAAGCGACCGAAGAATACCAGAGCTTCATGACTACCCAGAATCAAAAGCTGGCCGACTGGCGTCACGATAAAAAAGTAGGCCTTCTGCAAACCATCGGCGGCTTTATCTTCGGAAAGGAATGGGTTGCCAACAGCTCCTGGCATAACTTCTTCGGCCTTCGCCCACTCTTCGGGGGATCGCTCTTCATCACCATTATCGCCATTTCGCTCGCGACCCCATTCGCAGTTGGAGCAGCCATCTACGTGAACCGTCTCTCCACCCCACTAGAGCAAACCATCATCAAGCCCATTCTAGAGTTTATCCAAGCCATTCCATCGGTCGTCTTAGCCTTCCTCGGAGTGGTCATCGTGGGGCAAACGATCTTAAAAATCTCTTACATCTCTTGGCTCGAGTGGGTTCCCGGCTTCCCGGCTTTAGGTGAACAAATGATGCTCACAGCTGGTGTTCTCCTCGCCTTCATGGCCATCCCTACCATGTTCACCCTCGCAGAAGACGCCATCAACAACGTCCCGAAATCGTATTACGAGGCCTCTCTCGCTATGGGAGCGACTAAGCTCCAGACCGTCTTCCGCGTCATTATCCCATCTGCGCTCTCCGGTATCGTCGCTGCCGTCATTCTTGGTTTCGGCCGCATCATTGGGGAAACCATGGTCGTGCTCCTCGTGGCAGGAGGAACGATCAACTGGCCAGAGAAATGGACATCACCCGTGCACACGATGACAGGTCTCATTGCCCAATCCACGGGTGAAGCCGCTCCGGGTAGTATCCAATACCGCGCTCTTTTCCTGGTCGGTCTCGTTCTCTTCCTGATCTCACTCGTCCTAAACTCGCTCGCTCAGAGCTTCATCAAACGCTTCGGAAACAAAGCCTAACCTTAAAAAAATTACGATTATGGCAACAGAACCCAATCCATTTGCTCCCAGTAAGAACGGCATCGTCGGAAAAGAGATCGCGCAACGGGCGGTGCTCATGACCGCTACCTATTCTATTCTGGTGTTCACGCTCTTCGTCTTTGGGCTTATCATCTGGCGTGGCGCGCCCGTACTGAAGCAATACGGCTGGGAGTTTATCGAGCGCAAACCAGAGTCGCTCGAAATCGTCGCTTTCGACGCCAGTGAAAAACTGGAAATCCCCGCCGAAAGCTTCAAGACTCTGCGCACTTACAATCCAGCAGAAGGCATTTTCACCGACATCAAGGACACCACCAAAAGCACCGATTACCGCACCTTCCGCATCGAACCGGGAAGCATTGTTGGCGATGGCTACCTGACCAGCATCGAGGTCTACAATGACTTCAGTGGCAAGTATCTCAAGCGCGACAAAAGCGCCCCCGTAGGCTTTGAGTTGGCAAATGACACCCGACTCCTCCTCAAGCCGGAGACCTACGCGCAGCTGAGCGCCCAGTCGCCCGAAATCAAGGCCCTTCCCTCTGAAACACTGGAACTAGAAGACAAGTCACACGAAGTCATCTTCTTCTCCAAAGATTGCGAAATGCAGGCTAAAACGATCGTCACCCTCTCTCGCTCTTCGCTGATTTATAAGCTCTACGGAAACCTCACTGATACCGCTGATGATAAGCCGAATGAACTCATGCCACTCCTCATTCCACGCGAGCAGACCGTGCTCCTCAAACCTGCGGAATACCAGGCCTACCTCGCTGACACTGGGACAGCAAAGTTTGGCGAAGGAAAGGAAGTGATCGAGACTTACACCCGCATCGCTCTCACGATCCCAAAAGGGCACCATACCCTTCCGCTCAATGTGCTAGATACCCTGCTCGAGGAAAATCCCTCGGCGAGCGCTGCTCATGGACACAACTTAGACAAAGGCGCGATCCACCTCGACCTTGCCGAGACCTCAGACGAATTTTTCCTCCCCATCTCCGAGTTTGATAAGCTCCAGAAGGATAACCCTCAGCTCAAAATCAGCGATATTGGGACGCTA
>CALKLP010000199.1 GCA_937991965.1 uncultured Verrucomicrobiales bacterium | reverse complement strand
GAGAGGCTCTTCTCTCCCATCCCCTTAAGAATAACACTATTGGGTACGACACAGTGCCCGCCGATGATGCGCTTCCCGTCCTTGTTCTTGGGGATAGGCGTGAGCACGGGTCTACAAACGTTTGGCTTCCCGAGAGCCTTGTAGCCCTCGTTGTACCCCTTCTGCCACTTGGTGAAGACGGTCTCGAAATCGACATTGTGTTCTTCACAAAGAGAAGCCACGTCACTGACCGCGGCGATGTTGATCCCGTAGAGAGTAGTAGAAACCATCTTCGCCAGCTCCGACTCCTTGGCCCTGCAGACCACGGGCTTCATATTGAGAGACACCACGTGGCTCCTGATGTACTCGGTGATGTCCTTGTTGTCAAAGTACCTCTCGCTGATGCCGATGTACTTTTCGAAAGTAAGCATCCCCTCCGTAAGATTGGGGTGGACACCGCGAACGGGAGACTGCACGCAGACGAGGTCGGGCATGTCTTCCTGCACCTTATCGGTCGCATTGATCCCTATAGTAGACTGGATGATTACGATACATCCCTTCTTGAGATCCAGGTCTAGGATAGAATTGACGAACTCCTTGTATCCAAAGAAGGGGATGCACACGTTGACGACGTCGCAATCTTCCAGAGAGTTGGTGAGTCCAACAAATGGGTCGCGGATGACAACATCCTTGTATCCAGCCATCTCGTGCACCCTGTGCAACGAAGACCCGATCTCACCGTTCCCAAGGATTCCAACAAGAAGAGTTTTTTTTTCAGTAAACATAACTAGAATTTATGACTGGTACGATCAAGTTATTGTGAGGTTGTATATGTCCCGAAACTCAAAACATTTCCTGATAACGTTCGTTAAGAAAAAGATTCGAACCAAAACAAATGGGATCGATTCAAAAATATTAACAAATAACATAATCCCCTCCCCCCACAGTCACTTTGCCACAAAACCATTAAAACATGGTGAGCATCAACGTGAAGAAGAATATCCTATTTCTTGTGTACATTCTTTTCAATATTCTCCTTGGTGTGGTACTCCTCTTGGTTGATAATGGATTCATTTACGTGTCGTTCTTCATTCTATCTGGCCACGTGAGGGATTTCATTAGCGTCCTTATCCAGGTCTTGTTTATGTTCAAGGTCGTAAAAAAACTCCCAGAGATACCAGAGGACAAAAAGATTGACATGTGTTGTCTCATTCCCGTATACAATGAGGACGAACTCCTTGTCGAGAAGAACATGATCAGCCTGACTACACAGAAACTCTCAAAGGGGACGAATGTTTTTCTGATGATGATCTTTGACGGATTGACAGGAAAAAACAGGAAATTGTTTGGGTACATTGAGAAAATCATCTCGTTTGAAAAAGACAAGGCGTACAATAAGTTTTTCGAGAACTGGAAGAGCAAGAAGAACACCAAGCTTCTGTACAAGATCGGTACTTACAATGGTGTAAAAGTTGTTCTGGCGTACAAATCTGTGAATTCTGGCAAGAAAGACTCACTGATCATGGGTGAAAAGTTCTGCTCGGAGATTTCGGGAGTCGAAGACCTTCCCATGGACGAGATCGGTTTCATTTATCACACCGATGGAGACAGCATATCCGACGAAAACTGTCTCAACGAACTTCTAAAGTCTCTGGTGAATGATGAGAACCTCGACGGTGTCTCAGGGATGCTTCGGGCATACGGGAAAAGCTCCAACACGATTACACAAAGGGCTTTCGTGGCGATGCAGTCGTTCCAGTATCAATTTTCACTTCTCGTCAGGAGGCAAACGGAAAGCTTGATGAATTCTACCACTTGCCTCCCCGGGTGTTGTAACATGATTCGGATGGGGGAGAAGACCGACACGTCTCTTGCGAAGTACATGAGTCTACCCGTGAGGGATGTAAATCTGTTGCAAACGATTACACGGATGCAGGGTACCGATAGGCGTTATACAACCCTTCTTCTGAAGCAGGGGGCGAACCTTCAGATGAACTGGAGGGCGTCAGTCTACACCGAGCCACCTCTGGGTGCAACTAGCTTTGTTAATCAGCGTCGTCGTTGGGCTTCGAATTCTTTCTTCAATTCCGTTGTTCTTATGTATTCCAACAACATCCCTTTGTACATCAAGATGTCTACCTTCATTGACATCTGTAAGATATTCTCGACCATCTTCAGGTTCTTCTCCTACTTTTGCTTCTGGATCTTCTTGGACAAGTTTTCGACGTTGAACATCATATTTTCCAGCCTTTTCCTGGGCGTTCCATATATGTATTCAATGGTTTGGATATTTTTCATCACCCCGGAGTGGCCAAGTTTGTTTGCTGGATTTTTGTTGAACAAGATACTCATGCCCTTCCTTTCTATTGTGTCTGTGAGCAAGATGTATCTTACGGCTACGAATTTCGCATGGGGCGCGAGAGAAAAGATTCCTACAAATGCCGGGGAGGCTAAGGAGGTTAGCAGGGGAATTTCTTTATTCTCGAGTGCCCCCAATAGATTTCGAACCCCCTCTCGGAGGACTCCTCGTACTGGGTTGGAATTCTCAGAATTTGCAGACACCTCGGAAGAGACGTTCGAGTACCATAACCGGGGAGGTATGGTGGATGCGAGTAGTGGAACCGATAAACCTGTTCCTAGTCTAGGCAAAAAGAAGTTTCAAGTGATTCATCCAGGTCTAGAAGATATTGGAATAGAGTTTCGTGAGAATGGTATTTTCATATATCATAAAAGGGACCTCGTTTGTGTACGGCCGTCGTCGTTGTATTCTTTGTCCTTTAGTGATTCGGATATTTCAGAGTGGGGGGAAGAGAAGTGTTGATGATGGTGTGATATGTGTGTTTTAGTATTTTAGAGAATAAACGTCTTTCCTAATTGACAACAGGTTCGAATCAATCAAATACGAACGAGGTACCGTGTCATACTTTGACGGATTTCTGGTCGCAATGTCGAGTGTTCTCAATGGTAAGTACCATATCGATGATGAACAAGTATCTGAATAATAACACAAATATTCTAAACCAAAACTTTAAAGACCAATTACGCACGGCGCCAAATTATTATCACATGATAATCCCGAAGCCCGAATCTGTGTCGCGCAACAGTAGTCAGGTCCTACACCACTCCCACAGCCTTTCCCAGTGCACACGGTGCAATCCGCGCTACAACAGATATCATTTTTTAACATTCCGAAGCTGCAGTCTGGATCAGAAGGTGAATCAACAATAGTCTCAATGACACACGGAGTACCCACTACGCTACAATCTCTCCCTGAAGAAGCAATCACACCGCCACAGCAAAAATGACCCCCGAGAGGATCCGCACCACATCCTGATCCACCTACTGTTTGACACCCAGAATCATAACAAATATTATCCTTCAGTACCCCGGTCAGGCAATCCGGGTCTGGGTCAGATGGTGTGATAGGTGCTGGAGTTGTTGACGTCGAAGCAGGGGAAATAGTGCACGGGGGGCCGGAATCGTCACAGCTCAAACCAAGACTGAGAACTGTACCCCCACAACACAGGCTCGCCCCTGGGCGCGAACTACATCCCGTGCCCCCACATGTCCCACACGAGGCAGGGCAACAGACGTTTTGAGAACTAACGCCGTTGGCACACGTAGGGTCAGCCGGACTTGGTGAAGCCTCTACGGGAGCAGGTGTAGGGGGATCACTGATGACACAAGGAAATCCAGTCTCGTCACACAGGCGACCAGACGCGATGATCGGCCCGCCACAGCAGTTTTCCCCCATAAGCGGGTCCGTTCCACATGACGAACCTCCACATGCACTGCACCCGGGGTTACAACAGATATTTTGTGTGATGATCCCCTCTGAACATGTCGGATCTGGGACCCCAGCAGGTGTAGGAGTAGTCCCAGTACTATCACATGTACAGTACTCATCGGTTTCCGGGTCACATTGGTTGTATTCAGATGGCGCTGAGAAATCTTGATCCACATTCGACCACAACCTGAACTTGTCCAGGTGTATGGTCACGCCTTCCGTGTTGACGATGTTCAATGTGTGGATCCCAGGAGACAGAGACGGGACGTTCACGTAGTAATTGTGAAAGTCGAAGCCGCCTGAAGAAGTCGCCTGGAGGTATCCTGTATCCGTCGGTTGGAATGCTTCCGGGGTGTACGTGACACCATCGACCGAAACATCGAATCCTCCAGTAGCGGATGTCGTGTACAAAAACATGTCCAGCGTGAATCCACCCGAGTACTTGGTGATGAACTTTACCGAGATTTCATCGCCCACGTCATACATCGACAAAACAGCATACGAAGTGTCCGTTGCCCTGTAGATTTCAGAGGACCTGATCCTGACGTCTCCATCTGAATCGTTGATTGTGATGAACTCTCCCTCGAATTGCCAGAACCCAGTGTACTTGATCTTATCCGCGAGTTGACTCCCCGACAGTCCCTCCGGCTTAATGTAGTAGTAGTGGAGCAATGTATCCGGATCGAAGCTGACCAGTGGCGCCCGAATATCCTTCCAGGAGCTGTCTTGAGACGTGTCCCTCGTGAGAACGTAGTCACTCGCCCTGAGAATATCGAGGGTATCGTCGTTGTAGTCCCCGTAAGGGTAGGCGAACGTCGTCACCGTGTATCCCATGTTCTCTAGCGCCACCTTGGAGCCAAGGATCTCGGTTTCCTGGTCTTCGTATGACAGGTCGCTAAGACGAGCGTGGACCAGGGTGTGAGCAGCGATGTCGTGACCAAGCTCAAATAGATTCTGGACGTTGTCCTTGGTCATGTAGTACCCGCTGGTCCCAAGATTGGATGGCGCGATATAATACGTTGCCGGGACGCCGTGTTCGTTGATCGCGCACAGACCGAGATTGTACTGGTCCGCGCTGCCGTCGTCGAAATTAATAATGCACGTATTCGTCGGCAGCTTCTCCCCGTTGGCGACGTAGACCCCGAGATCGATCATGGTCATCCAATTACATTTCATGACGTTGGTCAGGTAACCGATCTGGTCATTGTAATCTTCGAGCTCGGTGGTAAGCGAGCTGGTGAAGTCACCTATATTGTGGTATCCCAGGATGGGTACGTAGTCTTCCTGTACCTGGTGATCCATATAGAGTGGTTTGGACACCACCCCGGAGGTACTTATCACAAGGAGGAAACCAGTGGAAAGAGCGTTCATGGTTTGTTCACCTTAGCGACCTCTTGTGCCCCTTTATGAAGTATTGGGATATTTTAAATTGTGTCAGGGCGGCGAGCCCAGTTGGTGGTGTTGTTTGGTGATAGTGTGCATTATGTATGGTTCGAACCCCTGTGGGATACACCTGGTTCGTAAACGATTAGTCATAACGAACCATTTTATCCGCAAGACTTTTTCCCGCTTCATCCATGAGACCAGCTCACAATTACCCTCATACTAGCTACCATGAAGTTCATCCCCTCTTGTCTAGTATATCTCCTACAGGTACTAACCCTGACTCATAGCCATCTCTTCTCTACACAGTGTGGTACCAGATGTGACAACTTCGGGTACGAGACCGAAGACCTTGGTATCTGCTTCTCCTCCGACAACGCGGTGATTTGGAACACGACTTCCGGGGAATGCATGGTAACGCTAGATGCGAGTCTCGAACCCGTATCGTACACCTCCCTCATCTTCACTGCGGGGGCGACTCCCGCCGTACGCAGGCAAGTTGGTGACGAGTGCTGGGACAATGTCCCGTATGTGGTGGCGACATGGATCATCAGGAATTATGAAAATTTCGACCCCCAAGCGATGTGTCGCACGTACCCTACAAATAGTCCCTCTCTTGGATGGGAGATGAGATACGAGATGACAGTGTACGGGTTCAAGGACTGCTCTTCGTTGGTGGATCTCCATCAGAACGCTCTCGGGCGATGCGTGCGCTACATGGCAGACGCCAGGGCCTTTGCTACGTTTGCGTACATTATTGGTCTACTAATCGTACTTGTGCTTTGTATAATGTCTTGTATGTGTTGTTGCGAGTGCTTTTAGCCTGACAATATTGGAATCATGGATTCTTTCAGAATCATTTTCTTGTCCATACCATCATGCCCTCACGAAGAGATCTTCAAGTCGGTAAAAGTTATCATATTTAAAGCTTACAATACTGGTAAACTCCTACGAGAATAACTTCACGCAAAAACCAATAAAAACCAAACAAACAAACAAACAGCGACTAATTACATACATCAAGCAAAGATGTTAGAACAACGCTCACGAATGCGGCAATCATCAAAGTGGTGGACACGAAATGTCCGGCCTTGGTTGCTCCAGAAACAACAGAATCTTCAACCGAGTCATCGACCACGGAAACAAGAGAAGGGTCAAGCGTAGGTGACCCAGTGGGTGATCCCGTGGGTGATCCCGTGGAGATGTCGATCCCCATTGGGTTGAAAAATATATCACCATCGATAACTACGGTAGGCTGCGGCGTGAACATGTTGGGGGGGAAAAGAGAGGCGGTCGGATCATTTGTGTCCTTCGATATGGTAGGGTATGTGGTCGTGGACACCGTGGAGCTATCGGCGATTCCAGGAACGGGTGATGAAGTCCCCGGAAGCGTGTCGGTATATCCCTCTATTCCCTCGAGGACGCTATC
>CALKLP010000198.1 GCA_937991965.1 uncultured Verrucomicrobiales bacterium | reverse complement strand
ATTAATAATGTTCATCCGAGATGGCATGACATCAGCTATAAGAAAATAAGTTAACAAACACAATTATGGCTGAATCTTCAAAAGATAAAATTAAATACGGTATTTTAAAAGCAATCGATATAAGTGGCTTCAAGGTATTTGACCCCCCTGTCCGCCTTCTTTTTGGAGAAGAACCATCTAAGCAAATTAAAGACATAGGTCGCTACATGATCTTACCAATTATCTTTGTTCTCGCTTGTATCGCGATTTGGCATGTCACAGGCCCAAATCATAAAACGAAATCTGGTGAGGTTCCGACTCCAGCTAAAGTCGTTGAAGCTTGGAATGATAGTAGACGCTTCCATGATAAAGAAAATGAGAAGCAACGCGCATTTTTGGCAGAAGGTTCAGATCGTGAAGAAATGATTGCTAGCGTCAAAGAGAAGCAAGCGAGTCTCGAACAAGAATACGCAGAGCTAGAGGCTATATCAAAAGAAATTGGCGCAAAGGCTGAAGCAGACACAAAAGCAAGCATCGCCCCCCTCAATACCAAATATGACGAACTGAAAGCAAAGTACAACACAGCCAAGGACACTCGTAAAACGGAGCTAGAATCCCTCGCCAACAAAGTGGCAAGCAAAGAGGCTAGTCCTGAAGAGCTTATCAATGCGGTTAAGGCTAACCTCGAACAAACTGACCTTGAGAAAGATGAACTCAAACTCATTAAAACCGAAATTGACGATATTCTCTCTAATCCACCAAAGGAGGTGAAAGCGGCTCAACTCAAAGCAAACAAGATTGCAGACGAGATCCAACACTCTAAAAAAGAGCTCGATTACCTCACATCAGGGAACCGCTCTGAAAAGAAAGCGCAACTTCTCGAAAAGGCCTCTAGCGCCACCGCCGCACTAGCAACGTCCCCTGACGGTAAAGACGCCCTCAAGCAAGCGAAGTTACAAGTCTCAAACGCAGAGAAAGCCGAGAAGACCGATGCACAGAGTTATCCACGTGCCGCTTCCATCATCTGGCAGACCAACCGCTCGCTCATCACCGTAGTGATCGGGTTCGTCATCGCAGCAATGATCGCGATCCCAGTCGGCATCATGTGCGGACTCAATAAGATCGTGATGGCCTGTTTAACCCCCATCATCTCTATCTTCCGCCCCGTATCACCAGTAGTTTGGCTTCTAATCTTCCAGATCATTGTCGGAGCCTTCTTCCCGGATCCAGAAAAACACCCACTCTTTGTATTCTTAAACGCGAATGCAAACCCACTCAGCTACTTCCAGACTAATCCAGCAATGATATTCTCTGCCTGCACGGTTGCGATGTGTGCTCTCTGGCCTGCGCTGGTTAACACCGCTCTGGGAGTTTCCTCGATCGATCCTGATCACCTCAACGTAGCAAAGGTTCTGCGTCTCGGATTCTGGTCACGCCTCTTTAAGATTATTATCCCATCAGCACTGCCACTCGTGTTTGCAGGACTTCGCATCTCGCTCGGTGTTGGTTGGATGGTTCTCATCGCGGCAGAAGCCCTCTCCTCCTCGGATGGACTCGGTAAATTCGTTTGGGATGAATACCAGAATGGCTCCTCACAATCCTTCGCAAACATTATCCTAGCCTGTTTCGTCGTAGGGATCATCGGGTTCTTCCTAGACCGAATGATGATCATCCTCCAACGTTTCGTTTCCTTCGATGAGTCCGCATCCGTATAACCTCATAACCACCTCTACGCTATGTCAATCGAACTAGATAATGTCTCCATCGGATTTGGACCACCGTCCAACCGATACGAGGTGCTCAAGGATATTAACCTCTCGGTAAAGGAGAACGAGTTTGTTTCCATCATTGGATTCTCGGGCTCAGGTAAGTCTACCCTCATGAGTCTCTTTGCAGGTCTGAACTCCCCAGATAAAGGCGAAGTGAAACTGAATGGAAAAGTGATCAAAGAACCCGGCCCTCACCTTGGGATCATGTTCCAGAACTACTCACTCCTTCCATGGCTCACGACCTTCGAGAACATTGCTCTCGCTACTAAACAAGTATTTCCAAAATACTCGAAAGCGGAACTAACCGAACATGTGGAAAAATACATCAAGATGGTGCATCTGATGTCTGGACGTGACCGTAAGCCGCACGAACTCTCCGGAGGAATGCGACAACGGGCCTCTCTCGCCCGAACCCTTTCCCTCCAGCCTGAAGTTCTCATCCTGGACGAACCTCTCTCCGCGCTTGATGCCCTCACTCGAGGAGACCTGCAGGAGGAGATTCTCAATATTTGGGAGGCCGAGAAGAAAACGGTCGTGATGGTAACGAACGATGTGGATGAAGCCGTGCTTATGTCTGACCGCATCGTCCCCCTCACGATGGGACCTGAGGCAACTCTCACGGAACCCTTCGTGGTAAACATGGAACGTCCACGTGACCGCCACAAGCTCAATGATCATCCCGAATACCAACGCCTGAAAACGGAAATCACGACTTACCTCATGAACCTCAACAAAGAGGCCAAGGCTCTGAAATCCGATCGAAAGTACACCATGCCAAGTGTGGAGCCAAAGAACTTCACGCCAATCTCAGGCCGTCCGTCACTTAGAAACAAATCTTCCCAACCATCCTAATCTTATGTCGCAACGATACGTCGAAATTTCAAACCTCGTTAAAGCTTACCCAAACCCATACGGAGATGACTTCCGCGTGGTTGAAGGCCTAAACCTCAACATGTTCCAAGGGGAATTCGTTTCCCTCATTGGTCACTCAGGTTGCGGTAAGTCTACCGTGCTCACCATGTTAGCAGGACTCAATGACATCTCCGAAGGTGGCATCATCGTCGATAACAAGGAGATCGATGGCCCAGGTCCTGACCGCGCAGTAGTATTCCAAGCCCCGTGCCTTATGCCATGGATGAACGCCTACGATAACGTCATGATCGGAGTCAAAAACGTTTACCCTCACGCTACGAAGCAAGAGCGCCATGAAATCGTGGAATACTCCCTTGCTCGCGTTGGCCTCGCGGACTCCATGAAAAAATTTCCAAAAGAACTTTCTGGAGGAATGCAACAGCGTGTCGGCATCGCCCGTGCCATTGCCCTCAAGCCGAAGGTTCTCCTCCTTGACGAGCCTTTCGGACGTCTGGATTCCCTTACTCGTATGGAGCTCCAAGATGTTATCCTAGACATCGTCGCGCAGGAAAAACTCACTTCCATGATCGTCACCCACGATGTGGATGAGGCGGTATTCATGTCAGACCGTGTCATCATGATGACTAACGGACCACTTGCGAGAATCGGAGAAGTGATGAATGTGCACTGGGAACGCCCAAGGAACCGAGAAGAAGTCCTTCAGGATCCACTCTTCTTCGCTTACCGTGAGCATCTCCTCTCCTTCTTGGAGCAACGTGCCCACTTGAAATCAGACTTCACTGACTTTAAGGATAACCGCCAGTTTACCAAAGACAACCTCATGAGCTTTGTCAGCAATCCAAAAGAAGCCTACGGAGCGGAAAACTCCCATGCCGCCTAACGAATTTCCTGTCCAAAATGTGTAATTGTATATCCTAAAAAGCCTCTCCCACATGGGAGAGGCTTTTTTAGCGTCCCGTAATACAAGGCGTCTTGATATTATGGAAGATAGCTTCCAGCCTATTCTAGCTAGATCGAGAACCAACCTTTATAAGTTCAAACCTACGAAGCAGGCGAAATCCCCTCGTCACTCTCGTTCCCCTCCTCCTCTATCAGCTCAGAAAGGCGCTCAATGTTCACGGCCTTGCCAGATTCCATATCAATATCTACAAAGGCGCCACAGAGACGGACAGGCCCCTTTGCGACGGGAAAGCGGGTTGGTCTCGTATTCTCAAAACGCCAGACTACAGAGGAGATTTCACGGCCTAGAATAGAGTCTTCTGGCCCACACATTCCTGCATCGGACAAATGCGCAGTTCCTCCGGGGAAAATCCGTTCATCGGCGGTTTGAACGTGCGTGTGCGTGCCTACTACGGCAGAGACCAGCCCATCCATGCACCGTGAGAAGGCGATTTTTTCGCTCGTGGCTTCAGCATGGAAATCACAGAAAATGGCTTTCACCCCTTCCTCCTCACGCATTCGTTTCGCTTCCGCTGGACCGTGTAGAAATGGGTTCTCGAGTGGAGGCTGCATAAAGGTGCGGCCCTGTAACTGCATAACCCCAACCTTGCCCTTATCCGTCTCGAGAATGATAGAGCCATAGCCAGGCGTGCTAGCCTCATAATTCAACGGCCGTAACACGCGTGGCTCATCGACCAAAAATTCCGCCAATTCACGCTGATCCCAGACATGATCGCCCGTAGTAATTACAGTTGCGCCAGCCCGCATGAGATCGATCGCAATCTTAGGAGTAATCCCTTTTCCTGCAGCCGAGTTTTCACCATTAACAACAATAAAGTCCAACTCTCGTTCCTTCTTAATTTTCGGTAAAAAATCAATCACGGCCTTACGCCCAGGCGCACCGACCACATCACCAAGAAAAAGTAATTTAAGAACCGTTGACATAGTGACTAGCTCACACCGCCACTACAACAGAGACAAGCCTTAAGAAAAAAAAGTATCATCCTCTAGGAATTCCGGCTCTATCTCGAATTTTATGGAAACAATTCGTGCAAGTCTTCTCAAAATGGCCTGAAAGGTCATAAGATATCAGCCCAGTCAAAGCCCGATTTTGCGCCAGCAAAATCATAGGGTGCAGGGCTGGGTTAGGATACGCAAAATCAACTCGCCTCTCAGTCTGCAGTGAACATATGCCTGTTTCCAGAGGCGAAACCTCAAACACGCCTCGCTACTAAATCCGTAGCAGGGACGAACTGCGCCTCAAGAAGCAAACACAATAACGCATCTTACCTTTCGTTGCACTGATTTATCCCATCTTTACCTAGGGTTGCAGATCATTCGCTAGCGCTCACTATCTTGACCCTAGGCTAACACATTTCGCACCTTTGGTGCTTAGTTTAATGGTTTTCTCGGGTTAAAGGTCGAGCTCGTAAGCCTCCCAATCAAAAGTCGCAAATCTTACTCAACAAGACTTTTGAAATTTAAATCCGCCTGATAAAATCATACCCGATTCTCCATAAAATTCGAGGAAGAGCCAAAACTCCTTCCTGCATTCCTTATAAAACTTAACGCCTTCGCGCCTTTGCGGTTTTCTAACTGCTGGAGTCAAGAATGACCGCGCCCTAAGCACACAAAAAACCGCTAGGGTTTCCCCTAACGGCTTTAGCTTTTTTTGTATGAGAAAAAGTTCGAATTACTTCGCTTCTAGTGCGATGTCATCTTTGTTACCGATCTTGTGAGCGTTGATGTAAGAAATTGGCTTCTTACCGTCATACTCGATTCCGTCGATGAAATCAGAGGTTGCAGGCTTATATCCATCGTAGTCTGCAGCAGGGTATTCAGCAGCCTCGATTACACCTTCAGCAGCAAGCAGGTCAGCGGCCTTACGGTAAACCTCAGGAAGATAGACTGATTTCGCAACGTCTGCATACCATGATGCTGGCTTAGACTCTGTGATTTGCCCCCAACGACGCATTTGCGTAAGGAACCATACACCGTCTGAGTAGTGTGGGTAGGTAGCGTGATACTTGAAGAACACGTTGAAGTCAGGCATTTCGCGCTTGTCGGTCTTCTGGAAGTAGAAGTAACCACTCATAGAGTTGTTTAAGATGTCATAGTCAGCTCCAACATAGTTTGGCTGAGAGAGGATACGACATGCTTCTTCACGGTTTA
The DNA here is from genome assembly GCA_937991965.1 of uncultured Verrucomicrobiales bacterium. Taxonomy (GTDB): domain Bacteria; phylum Verrucomicrobiota; class Verrucomicrobiia; order Verrucomicrobiales; family Akkermansiaceae; genus WTJZ01. The sequence continues at coordinate 1,413 of CALKLP010000198.1, read as the reverse complement.
CGAGCTTTCCACTCGCATCTGTTTCGTCAAGCCACTTACCAGCTTTGATAAGTGCTTTTGTTACCGCGATAAGAGTGTTTGGATTTTCGTCCGCCCATGCTTTTGTTACACCGAACACTTTCTCTGGGTTGTTCTTCCAGATGTCATAGTTCGTTGTTACTGGAACACCGATTCCTTTAGCAACCGCTTGTTGGTTCCATGGCTCACCTACACAGTAAGCAACGTTTTTACCAGACTCAAGAGTAGCAGGCATTTGTGGTGGAGGGGTGGTCGAAAGCTCGATATCTCCATCCGTGAATCCCTTAAGGTCCGTAGAAGTATACATTCCTGGGTTGATTCCTGCCGCTGCGAGCCAGTAACGGATCTCATAGTTGTGCGTGGATACTGGGAAAACCATTCCCATCGGGAGTTTCTTACCATCTTCCTTAGCCGCATCTACGATAGGCTTGAGTGAATCAGCAGTGATTGGGTGCTTAGGTGTGTCAGACTGAAGTGACTCGTCATTCTCCTGCATTTGCTCCCAGATCGTGTTCGAAACCGTGATTCCGTTTCCGTTAAGGTCAAGCGTGTATGGAGTAACGATGTGTGACTTCGTTCCGAAACCGATTGTTGCCGCGATTGGCTGACCGGAAAGCATGTGCGCTCCGTCAAGCTCGCCATTGATGACGTTATCAAGAAGCTGCTTCCAGTTTGGTTGCGCGATAACTTCTACCTGTAGACCTTCTTCTTCGAAGTAGCCTTTCTCCTTCGCAATTACGATCGGAGCACAGTCAGTAAGTTTAATGAAACCGAACTTAAGCTCGTCTTTCTCGACGTCTAGTTGCTCGGCATGAACAAGTGATGAGGCAGCAAAGAGTGAAAACGCTGCGAGTGTTATTTTTTTCATGGGTAGTATTAATTAAGAATAATGAGGGAGATTTATTTTAGCTCTCGCTCCCTCAAAAAGAGCGCTTTTCAACAATTCAACTTAGAATTTAAAATCTAGTTGGACAGATGCTTGCTCAATGTCATATTTCGCATAATCAGGAGCGTCGTCATCACCAAAGAAGTAAGCAAACTTAGTAACAAGTGTCATTTGATCGCTGAGCTTCTTAGCAAGAACCATATCAGCTTCATAACCTAGAGATTCGCTGAAATCTCCATCCATGTATGCGTGAAGGAAACCTTTGAAGACAAGTCCGAATGGAAGCCCTTTCTTCACGTAGGAAGCGTAAACGTCAGTAAGACCTTCAGCCAAACCGCCATTTAAACCTAAACGGTTAGTTGCGAAGGCATCGGCAAATCCATTGTAAGCATGAACAGTTGCAAGTGGAGTGCGGAAAGTTTCTCCTAGATATTCCACACCAACAGTCCCCATTCCTCCGGCTACTTTTTGTGAGTATTTTACGTGCCCGTAGAGTGCTTCATCCACAT
>CALKLP010000197.1 GCA_937991965.1 uncultured Verrucomicrobiales bacterium | reverse complement strand
GTCGGAGTTGTATGACCGTCCTTTCTGCAGCAGCTATCGTTCGTGAATGATTTCCATCAGCTCATCGCCGTTGATTCCTGGCCAGTCTCGCTCAAGAATCTATTTTTTCCGGGTTTTGCTTGCGCGTCCCATCTGTGGAGTGGTGCGGCGGACCTTTCCGGAGCATCATTCGTTCGAGTATTACCTCAACCAGCCTTTCAAAGTCAACTTGTGGCCCTCCTCCCTAGACCAAATAACGTTTGGCCGTCGCATGTCCTAGCCCATTGCTGGAGCGGTGTGGCCGGCTTCCCTGCCGCAGCTATCGTTCGAGGATACCTTCAACCAGCCCATCTGAACGTCGTATGGCCGGCTTCACTGCGACAGCTTTCATTCGGGTGTTGCTCCAACCAGCCTGTCTTCGGCGTGGGATGACCCACTTCCCTGCAGAAGCTATTTTTTGGGTATCGCTTTATTCAGCCAATTCTCGGGGTTGCGTGGCCGACCTCCCGACAGAAACTATATTTCGGGCTCTGCTTCAACCAGCCCACCATCGGCGTCGTATGGCCAGCAAACCTGCAGCGGCTATTGTTCGGGTATGGCTTCAACCAACCGATCATCGGAGCTGTGTGGCCGGTGTTTCTGGAACAGCTGTCGTTCGGGAATAGCTTCAACCGACCCATCGCGGGAGTCTTGTGGCCGGCCTCCAATCAATATCTGTCCTTCGGATACCGGTTTAAAAAACCCTTCATTGTGTGGCGAGCCACCCTGAAAAGTGTGACCTGATGTCGAAACCAATCTGCTTTGCATGTTTTAGGACGTGTGCAATCAACTACCCAACGTGGTTCAGAGTATGATTTATGCACACCCGGTTTGGTTTTTGGTTGCGAAGATTTGGTTATCCCTGCGCGACGATGTGGCAGAAGGTTGGGCGTTCCCAATTCTTCTTTTATCGTCGTGAGCGGCCATTCCGAGGGTTGTTGTTGCTTTTTTTATAGGTCTGCTTGGCGACGTTTGTTGGGAACCTTGAGCGGAGCATATGCTTTTCAGGAGCCGCAAGACATGGAATATACAAGCTCATGGCAAATGTTTCATGGCAAACGGGAACAGTGTCGGACGGTCGGCTCACGTTCTGCAACCCATGGCGGATACCGAGTCGAGTGCAAGCCGACCTCCACCTGTTCCCGGCAGAAAAACGGATTGGGGTGATGCGGAGGAGTCGTTGTTCTGTAGTTGCTGTCGATACTGATGCTGGCACAAGTGCCCAGGGAAAGCAAGGGTTTGTATAACAGGACGGGGGGAACGACGCAAAATCTTGCCTCTTTTCATGAAGGTCCGTGGCGCGTCTTGACTGAAAAGCATTTTTAGATTATGTCGCGATTTATTTGACATTGAAATGCGTGGGGCGGGAGACACCCGATCGAGTGCAAGAGTAGCGTTGGAGGAAATCAAGGTGGTGCTTCGTTGTGATGGATGAGATTTTTTCTGCCGCCGAGCGACACAATTGCCACTTGAGTGGATGAGCGGACGGAATACACTGCAGGCTGATTTTCCTGGTCTCATCGGCCAAAAAATACGAGCACAAAGTGTCGCTTGATTTTCCGGCGTCCAACGCACGTCTTGTATTAGAAAATTATTATCAAACATGTGTCAGAGTGTTGCCGACGCGGGTTGTGTGGGGTGCTCTGGATCACGCTCCGTCGCTTCCACCCTGGCCCACCCACCTGCTGCACGGTTTTTCATGCTTGACTCTGTTGCTGTGTGCGATCCATGATCTATTCAACCACGCCGACAAACACGTTGAACCTCTTCTTCGAACGATCTTGAACCATTTATTTTCTTTACCCCTTACGTCCGTGCTTCTAATGAACAACGCACAAGCATTTCGTCGACGGTTGGGCTGTAGAAGTGCAGGTTAGACAGTTTGGATTTGGCAAACGAACCGCTGGCAAGGTTGACCTAGTAAGAGCGATATTTCATAGTACTCAAGTGGTGTCTCATGGACCCGCCCTTCAGTCCTCAACCGCCCTCGGGCGCGGAAGGAGGGTGCGAGATATTTTTCTCATCTCTTCTAGTCTAGACTATGCTGTACTGGTATGCTGTAGAACGGTTTTTGAAGGAAGTTTGCGTATGTATGCATTCCTCACATATAGTCTACACTACAAGATAATAGGGCCAAATAAATTTCAAGCCATCTTCAAGGAAGATCGAACGGTTACTATTTTCCTGGCTAGCGAAGGGTGGTTCAGCTACTGGCGTATCTCCTCTAAAATTCACTTACCCTTTGGTTCTGGTATGCCACGATTCCGTAGGAGATAATCATGGTCGCCGGAATACATGCCTCAGCCTCGTGTAAATGAAATGCGTTCCAGACTTTCAAACCTATCTATGAGTTTGAACACACCACAACCGCACGCGATAGAGAGGCAACTTTACATACGACTGTTTTCTAACGCAATGGCAGTGGTACATATGTATGTGCATACCTTGCCGTCCAGAGTTCCGAACAAAACGTGCAAGAAACGCTGTAATTTCCCAAAAAGTACAACAAAAGGGCTCGCCATTTAGGCATGAAACTGGCGTACAGAAAATTGAGCTAGAATTCATTCC
>CALKLP010000196.1 GCA_937991965.1 uncultured Verrucomicrobiales bacterium | reverse complement strand
GCAAAGGTTTTCCCCTACTCGGCAGCCGTAGCACTGTCTGTGGTGGGCACCAGAGGTTCCAGCTTCATGAAAAACCAGGTGTCCAACACGGCAAGCTTGATTGCAAGCAAAACCACCGGGGCAAAGGGCGACACGTCTGCGTCGTGCTGGGTGCACGACACCGACCTGTCCACCACCGCCGAGATCACACGAATGGTCCACACCGTGGACGAGGACTCGAACTTCGCCACCTTGTCGATGGGCGTCCTCCACACAGACGCATCCAGCAACAAGTTTATTGAGCCCGCCATTCAGCTCAGCAGCACCTCCACCACCATTTCCGCCCAAGACAGCGCCGACACGACGCGCTCGGCTCTGTTCGAGAGCACGGGCTTGTCGTTCGACTCGAATGACAGTGCAGTATACTTTGGGGCGAGCAAGCAGTTCCGCATCAAGTTCAGTGACGGATCTCCTTCTTTCCTGCAGGTTCAGAGCTCGGACGGTGCGGGCGGATACGTGACCAAGACAGAGTTCAGTGACTCGACGTAAATTGTTCTTTATAATAGTTGTATGTAGTTAATAAGACGCAAAATGCTCTACTTTTCGCTTGTTATTGTGCTCTATTGGTTACTGGTGTATAAGTTCTTCGACCAATCCATAGCCCCGATCGGGAAGAAATTAGGAACCGACGTCATCCCCTTCCCGAAAGAGGCAGTAAAAGCGTGGATTTTAGTTGCCACCGCTCTTTTTAGCACCACATCTTTCATAAACGCCAGAAAGTCCAACTGGACGCTCGACGAGTCAATGGGCGCCCTTAGTGTGATACTTGGGGTGGTGCTCGGCCTGACGGCCAAGGTTGACGCGAATTGATGGCGCAAACCAACGACACGTGCAGTTGAACGCAAAAAAATATACGTCCGATGACATACAAGAGATCAAAGGCAAAAACAAAATGACGTGCACCATCGGATCTAGAGCGCAAGTAATTCACGGGACCGCCCTGAAGACGGCGGGGGGACTTAAGAAGGGTGACCTTAAGCTCAATGCCGCCGGTGCGATCGTGTCAAAAAGACAATCTTCGCGTGCGAAGCTCCTAGAATCTCCCATGCTCAAGCTCTGGAGAGATAGTGTGAAGACCGCATACAAAAACCCCAAGTACTGCGGACGGTTTGTTCCCATCCGCAAGGGCACTGCGTTCTACAACGAGATCAAGAAAGACTACCAAAAGCGCCTCGCCAAGACCAGCTCTTGCCCAAGCAAGAAGAAACGCAAGTCCAAGTCCAAAAGCAGGTCCAAGAGCAAGTGATGAAACTAAATTTTGATGTTTTGTAGATTTTAAAATATATTGCATAAGTGTTAATCAGTCGCATGAGTGTGACGGACGATTTCAGCGCATATTTTCGAGAAGCGGGTGTAGAGCCAGCGGCGGTGCAACCGGAACATGTGTCTGCAAAGAATTTGTCGTGGATACAGAAAATGTCGACTCAGTCTTACAGAGACACTAAGGTGCAAGTTTCAGGCATCTTGTCCGCTAAAAACGAAGCCAGCAACGTCATCAGACTAAGCGATGATATAAAGAACAGTAATTTGCCAACAATCGCCATGCTTTGGCCCGATAGCACCCTTGGACAAAGAGAAGGGAAATTTATATTTAGAACTATGGTCGAACATGATTTCAACACGATGGAGATCGCCATCTTGCTCACGGAGGCCTACTTCAGCAAAAAACAAGTAAACGCCTTGTACATCGGGAAGCATGCTGTGTGGCGCCTTGTGCTCATGCCTCTGACGCAAAGTGGTGACTTCATAGTTAACTCTGAGATGTGCAAAGTGTTATCAAACATAATATCAGAAATCAAACACGTTATCCCGACAGCTGAAAACGTCTCCAAAGCTCTGCGATGCACAGGATACGTCCAACACATTCCGTTCGACAGTGACGACGTGCCGACACCGTATCTCCCCAGCATTGCAACCGCGTCGGGTGTGGCGATGGCTGTGGGCATGCTAGCAGGAATGTTTAAGTATCACAGAGGAAAAAACGGAAGAGAATTTATGGCCGCGGAATCGACGCAGTCTGCTAATTTTGAGGGGGTGACAGACGAGAGGCTAAACGTCCCTAGTTACCTGGGTTGGGACACAATCAAGCCAGCAATCTCTAGCTTGCCACAGGTTCGGTTTGGCGGAATGCAACAAGCGGTGTACCAAACATACATCGGAACCACTGAGCAAACCAAGCGAGTGTTTTCTTTCGCGAAAGATACGTGGGGAAATATTTCCAACATGATAAGAGCATCTCAAGTAACCGGAGTATTTGACGAGGAAGCCTCACGGATCGCACAAGGTGTCTCAGTCTGGCTGCCTTTCGGTCCGACAGTTGATTATCAGGTGGCGAGGAAAATACCTAAGTTTACGACCATCAAGGCGGATGTTGCGCATACGCGTATCGTCGATGGTAACGTTTTCAAGGCCGAAGATCTATTCGACAGTGGAGTTCCTTCTCGAATCTCACCTGACGACTTTGTGATGATAACACCGAAACAAATCGACCCCAAAAAACTTCCGAAGCTGAAATACGTCAATAGCGAGGATTACCTGACAGGAGGTGACTTTACGAACAGTTTAGTCATGACGGTACCGGAATTTTTTGGCCCAAATATTCCAGCCCATGTTTCCGCCGACGACGTCATTGTCATCGATACCGGTCCGGATAAGATCTACGATAAAGACGAACCCGGTGTGCCTGAAGACAGCGAAGTGCGCCCGGTTAAAGCGGAAGACGCGGACAAGTATTTGGTCGAGAATGGTCGAACAGGGGTCCTGCTTGATCCACCCTTAGTGGCAAGCGCTTTTGATGGCTGGCAAAGCAACGTTCTAACAATGGACGGCATGCCATTATTTGTAGCACCAAATGGCACCGTAATGGCGGCGTTGCCTGGCTCCGATGATGAGCAATCCATTTACGCGGTGGACGTTCGTCCTCGGTCCGAAAAGAAGATGGTAGCGTTTCAACGGTTTATTGGCCTACAAAACGGTCATGAAGTCACTCTACAAGAGGTGCCTCACAAGTCACTCGGGGGTACCTTGACCGACGAAGGTATGAAGGAGCTTGTTGCTACGGTGCATTCCGAAAGCCTTTCGGACACGTTTAGAGCCACTTCAACGCAAGTTAGTTTGCTGTCCAGTTCGATCAAATCTGACCAACAACCCAGCGGCCCTAGCCTGAGTTTTTTGCAATCCGTGCAAAATTTCGTTGGATTTGCAACACCGCATACCGACCATGATGCGTACATACAGCCAAGCATGCTGCGAAAGATAAAGCAGACTTTTTTTAAAGCAAAATTTGTTGTATCGTCTGCGCTGAATATGTTTGGGTCGTCCGAACCTTCTGAAGTTGCTGTGGCCACAGCTTGGATTAAAGGCTACTATGAAGAAAAGCATAACGATACCGACCTGACCAATGAGTTGGAGAAAATTCTCTCAGAAAGTCCTGTGTACTCACATCGTGAACCGGCGCTAATAAGCGACAAAGCAAAAGAGCTGCACCGCAACTTAAAGAACCTACCCTACATCGATGATGTTTCCGATGACTTTCCCGAAAACAAGCAACAGGTCGTGAAAGCTGTTGCCCATGAAGTGAGGATGCAAGCTAAGATGTTTAAACTTGAGACCACGACGCACATGGTGAACAATAAAGTGGATGGGTGGGAAAAATTGATGGCTGATACGGAAAATGAAGCGGATTCAAAAGAGAAGATAGCGAACGATCTCGCTGAAATGCTGTCAGGTTCAGAAGTCGAACAAAACAAAGCCGAACTCACTGCTCTAGCGGAACATGCTTGGTATACTCGTAAATCCCCTGTCGCGCTTCGGGCGAACGTATCTCATTGGGTGACCGGCGTGGAGATTGCAAGGACGACATTTCCATCACTAAACAGACAACACAAGATTGAAAACATCAGGTCCATGTTCGCGGATCAATTTCAACAAGCGCCTGAGCGTGCACTGCAGACAATGCTCGAAACAGAACTGCGTACCAAGTATCCTGGTGTGCCCGAGAATAATTTATGGCGTTCGATGATAGAGGGCAAGGCGAATTGGTTGAATCTGGAGGCAAAAAGAATACACGAGATCGAG
>CALKLP010000195.1 GCA_937991965.1 uncultured Verrucomicrobiales bacterium | reverse complement strand
AATAACACTCACTGTCTTACAACTACGATTGTAAGGCCCAAAGCAGAACAACATAAGCCCAGGTTTTTTTAGAACGTATTCGTATTTATTCAAATTCTTCATGGGTATAAAACGGCATAGGCGCTCATAGCTTAATATCCCTAAAAAGAAATCAAAACGATTTACCGCACACTCAAGGCGCTTGCCTTCTCTGCTTTGGTCACTAGCTCGAACAACATATCGGGAATGTCTTTCACATCGAAATTGAGTCGCCACAGGTGCATCTCCTTTCCTGTTTTACTGAGTTTCCCGAGATATTCTTTCTGGTAGCCCATCAGCATCGCCTCGCTGAGCAGCATGTTCCATTCATCAAGCGCCTCCGCGTCGATCGCGGTGACCATTTCGGCATCACACACAGAATGAAATCCCTTTAGGTCATTGTCCTCGATGCCCTTCAGTAAACTCTCTGCAATGGTAACGACGGCAGGCGGGGCGACGTCTTCTGCTTGAGACCACGTAATGAGAACCAGAAAAAGAAAACTCAGTAAGGCGAATTGCTTCATAGCTGGGATCTTGCCCCAAGATCGCAACTGCCTCAATCCTTTTTTCGATTACACCTACTGAAAAACTCTTTGGCACTGTTGGTAAGTTATGCTTGAGTGAGGGCATGGATGATCCCTTTCACAATCTTGGGTTAGAAACTCGGGATAAGACGGCCTTGAAAAAGGCGGGGATTGATTCGCATGATAAGCTGCTCAACCACTTACCAAAGAGATACGAGGACCGCCGCGCTTTTGATGTCTCGATCACGCCGGGGTTACCCGTATGCCTCCGAGGTCAGGTCATCGACTTTAAGCAAAAGGGATTCGGGGCGCGACGGTTTGCGGAAGCGGTGTTTGTCATTCAGGGCAAGGAGCTCGCGCTCAATGGCCGTATCGGGTTACGCTGGTTTAACATGCCCTACATCCGCAATATGGTCGCGGCGGGTATGGAGATCGTGCTCTATGGAAAGGTCAAGGAAAGCTCAAGCGGCTTCGTGATTGACCATCCCGAGTTCGAGGTCATCGAGCAAAACGCAGTCGGAGGCATCCATATCGAACGTATCGTCCCGATTTATCGGAACATTCAGGGCATTCCCCAGCGCCGACTCCGCGAGATCATGTGGATGGCTTGTGAGGAGATCGACACCAAGCATGTGCGCCCCTTTCTCCACCCGAACCCGAATGAAGACCGGGGCGAACTGATCCGCGCGGTGCATTTCCCGAACGAAATCGTGGATACGGAAGAAGCACGGCGCGAGTTTGCGCTCGAGGAATTTTTCCTGCTCCAGCTCAATGTCCTCTGGCGGAAGTCTAAGATCAAAGCCGCCAGTGGGTATTCCCAAGGGCAAAAGACCAAGCTCCTCACCGAGTTTTACAATGACCTCCCTTTCGACCTCACAGGCGCACAAAAGCGGAGCATCAAGGAAATCCATGCCGACATGAAAGCCCCCCTCCCCATGCATCGCCTCTTGCAGGGAGATGTCGGGAGCGGAAAGACCTTCGTGGCACTCTGTGCGATGTTACTAGCGGTAGAATCAGGCAACCAGGCTGCGCTCATGGCACCCACCCAAATCCTCGCCGAACAGCACTACCTCACCTTCAAGAAATGGCTGGAGCCGCTCGACATCAAAATCCTCCTAAAAACGGGATCGCGCCAGGAACAGTCCTTTTCCGACTCTGCCGGAAAAGCGGAAATCATCATCGGCACCCATGCCCTCCTCTTTGATGGCGTCACCTTTGATAACCTCGGGCTGGTCATAATTGATGAGCAACACCGCTTCGGGGTCGAGCAGCGACGCCAACTCATCGAGCAATCGCAGAAAGTCCCGGACGTGCTCGTCATGACAGCCACGCCAATCCCGCGCACCTTGACGCTTTCGATCTACGGCGATCTAGACGTTTCGCTGATCGATGAACTCCCCCCGGGGCGCCAAAAAATCGTCTCCGCGGTGCGCCAACAACCCAAGGTTAGCGAGGTCACCAAATTTCTGAAGGAGCAGCTCGACACCGGACGCCAAGCTTACATCGTCTACGCGCTGGTAGAAGAAAGCGAAAATCTGAAAGCGAGCGCGGTCACGACCGAACACGAGAAATGGGCGAAGCGTCTCTCTAAGTTCGAGGTCGGCCTCCTGCACGGGAAAATGCCAGCCAATGAAAAAGAGCAAATCATGACCGACTTCCGTAGCGGGAAGACAGACGTACTGATCTCCACCACCGTTATTGAGGTCGGGGTCGATGTCCCTAATGCCAACATCATGCTAATTTACGATGCCGAGCGCTTTGGGCTCGCGCAGCTGCACCAGCTTCGAGGTCGGGTCGGGCGAGGCGAGCACAAAAGCTACTGCGTGCTAATCTCTAACACCAAAGACGAAGTAGCACTGCAGAAACTCAAGATTTTGGCCGCCACCGAAAATGGATTCAAGCTTGCCGAACAAGATCTCAAAATCCGAGGCCCGGGCGAAGTGTTAGGGACCGCCCAAAGTGGCACTAATGAACTGCAATACATCGAATTCCTCGCGGACACCAAGCTGGTGCGCGACGCCCGCGCTCGTGCGGAAGAGGTTCTCATGCGTGATCCACAGCTGGAGGCTCACCCCTACCTTAGGCCTTACCTGAAGGAGGAAAATGAAACCTTACAAATCAGCTAAGATCCTTACTTAATGAGAGCGCTAAGCTGGCTCGCTTTCTC
>CALKLP010000194.1 GCA_937991965.1 uncultured Verrucomicrobiales bacterium | reverse complement strand
AAAGCACGACCGAGGCCGGCATATGGGACCCGTGAAGAGTGAGTGAGATGGGTGAGTCCACGGCAACCTTAGGGGGGTCCCTTGTTGGACATTTTTTTGTGCAGTGGGGCTCGGGGTCACTCGCGCGAGTGATCCCCCTATTCCTTGCGGTCAGAGGGTTTTTCGTGCTTTATTAAATTATCGATTTGCATCTCCAATGGGACGGTTACCTACGCTGCGCCACACCAATCGCCTAACGGGTTTTCGGCAGTGAGGTTCGGAGTCACTCGTGCGAGTATGATAGTATGATATGATAGTATGATAGCTCAAACGTGGCAGTAAAAACGGGGGGATATCATAACACCATCATCACGACATCTCATCGTAACATCATCATAACATCATCATAACATCATCATATAACATCATTATAACATCATCATAACATCATCATAGCATCACTGTAACATCATCATAACATCATCATAACATCATAATATCATCATAACATCATAATAAAAACATCATTATAACACCGTCATAACATCCCCTCTGCCACGCAGGCTTGATCGGAATGAGGTGGTGCTGCCATAGTAGCTATATGATAGAAAGTACGACGACGGGTAAGGCCGAGAGTGTCAAATGAGAGTCACATGGCGTTGTTAGCGAGGGACGCTGTGCTTGCACGTACGTTTTGATGACAAACTACATCTGAGATTACACTCGAATGGTTTTGCAGCAACGACCGGGCTTCACGTAGTAGGGCTACCCACTGCAAGTTCTATCCCTCGCTAATTTCAAGTAGATTGTGGTCCAAAACGAGGGTGCAAAAGGTTCTAAAGGAGTGGTGTGTTATACACGGTAGGCGCTGGAGCTGTAACCACCGCTGTGTAGTAGTAGAGATAAATAGAAATGACATGGTTGGTAGAGAGCACTCATGCATAGGAGATATACTGATTAATACTGGTTTACGGAAGGATATTCGGTTCGTACCGGAACGGCATAATCTATTGTGCGTTAAATTGTCGGAGGGCAAAAACAGTAACAATAGTAATAATAAAATATTACTTCGAAGTAATAGTAGAAACGAGACATCGACACGAAGGACAGCGGGGGGGAGGGGGTGCCTTGTACCGTGACGTTTTTTTTTTTTTCTTCGCCCTATTTATGACCCTCGCATTCTCTCGCGCTCCCTCGCAGTGGTAGCTCAGATCCGGGGTCATATAGCGGGCCCTTCTCCCCCCTCCCCACTACGCTACGTGCCTTCAGTTTTATCGCGAGAAGAATTCAACATGTTCTTCCCTCGTCGACTCGCGTCGAATTGTACGACGTACGTGAGATAAATTTAGGCGTCGTAATGGCATAGTAGGTGGTATTGTAAAAAAGGGACAGGGAGGAAAATGGCCTTGCGGGTGCCGTGCATGCAGCGATACTCCGCGATGGGAAGCTGTTCGCTTTTTCGCTCGACGGTGGCAGCGGCGCGGTCGGCGCAGCCGTGCGCTTGATAACTGGTAAACTTAGATAATGTAGTATGAAGTGTATGGACTGTTTTAGATCCAATCCCCGCGCGGGATCTGGACGAGTCCTGCACAGACAGGGAGTATTCTGGTTACCAAACAGTTGATGTGTTTTACCGTTCTACGTATCATACAACCAGCCGTCCGTGTTAATTTGACACCTACACACGTGTCACCTCGGATAGATCGACGCTGCTGTAGGTCGTCGGAGGGCAATAATAATAATGATAACACTAACAATTTAATTTGTCATCTCCTACACTGTAGAGCGTTCAAGTCCACAATACAAGATATAAAAAAATATAAAAATTACCAGGTAGTACCTTGTATGAGAAAACCGGAAATTCACACCACGTTGAATAAAGCAAAAGCGCAAAAGCATTCATCCAACAACAATTTTTTAGGAGAGGTGGGGCGATGGCGAAATCGTAGGCGTGGTGGCCCTCGTATTATCCCCGCGCTGATCCTAGTCGCCTCAATAAAATCGCACGGTCCGTCGCGTTTTCGGCCGGTACACTATAGTCTAATGATGGCATCCCCGATGATTCAGAGTAGTAAGTGACTCTCGTCCCTGCTAATATCCAGCAGGTCGGGGGTTCAAGTCTCACCGGGTCGAGTGCACACCATTAATGTTTTTTTCTTGCGTAAATGTGACGAGCGGAAAGCGCGAGCTAGCAAGATTCGATGAAAATCGACGACCATTAGAAGCTACTGAAAAGCGGCATGTTGCTGAACCCTATGCGCGATAAAAGTGAAGGCATGTACCGGGGTTGAGCAGGGATGGCACCGGTAACCACGGCTTGTCGAGAAGGCCGCTGAGGGGAGAATCTCTTACACTTGGAAGAACACGATACCTTTAGCAAGGAGAAGGGTTTGACATCTATCTCGTGATGATCGCCCTGTGATCACAATTGGCTTGCTTGTGATCCGTTCGCCCTCAAGCTCAAGCGGCTGGCGACAATGATGCCGAGGGTGGCGTGGTGAGAGAGTGACTTTACCGGGAAGCGGAGGAGGATGTGCAGTGCGCGAGGCGAGGGAAGGAAGGACTGAAGTCTTCTCGCGATAGTATCGAAGGCGTGTAGCGTAGTGGGTAGGGGGGACAAGAGCCTGCTTTGTGAACCTGGATGTGAGTTACGTCTAGGGATGGAGAAAGAGAAAATAAAAACTACGAAAGCTATTAGATGGGATAAGCAAAAACTAAACAAACGGTGCGCGAGATCAGCCGGTCGCCAATTATACCAGGTATAAAGTAGGAGCAGTGATTACTTTCTTCTTTTTCATCCTCCGGCGGATGGGGAAAAGTAAAGCTTTAGCTCACCACACTTCCACGTATTTTCATACATACGCGTCGTGTGTCTTAACACCGACAGCTTTGGGGACAAGCTATTACGACGTTTTGGCGAACCAACTAGCTGTATACGTAAGATGATTTTGGGGACAAACTCCGAGTGCTAGGACTTTTTTTTAGGGATAAACCCCTTGAGAAAAGTGGGTGATATCTATTGCAGTAGTACAAAAAATTGCAGGATATCGGCGGCTGTTTCGATTGTTGCCGTCCGGCACGCGGTGTCTCGCGGATAACAGATGGGAATAGTGGGTGATACCTATTGCAGTACTAGTACAAAAAATTTGCAGGATATCGGCGGCTGTTTCGATTGTTGCCGTCCGG
>CALKLP010000193.1 GCA_937991965.1 uncultured Verrucomicrobiales bacterium | reverse complement strand
TTTCGAAGAGTGTAAAGGCATAGGCGCCAATAAATGCGAACACAAGCATGCAGGAATCCTCAAAACGTTTAATCGTGGTAACACCCGATTTATGAGGAGAATGAGACAGATCTATGGTGAGATTGATTTCGCCGAGATCGCTCGAGAATTGAGCAGAAGTCAAAAGTTCGACACCATCGCTGCTTTCACGGGTTAACACTGTCGACGTTCTCTTCGTAACGATCCGTGACGATATCTCGGAACCTGTCGATAACATCGTTCAGGCGGTACTGGTATACCTTCCCCAAAGTCGAACCCACGAGCGGCTCTTTGTCACCACTCGGCGCAAAGTTAAGTGTGTACATGACGACGCTGGTCATAACGGCGAGGGTGATCAACAAGGGCATGAACACGGTTGCAAGGGTGCGCCTGGGAGACGGCGAGCCACAATCTTCCAGCATCTGGGTGTACTTGGCGATAGTCAAGAGGCTAATCGCCAGGAGGACTATATAGTTGAACCTTGGTATGCGCCCTCTCTTCAAGAAGAGTACGGCGTGGGGTAGAGCAATAAGACCCGTCGTAACCTTGGACGTGAAAGGGAGATCTAGCTTCATCTTGTAGTTTATTATCCTAATGATACATATTTTTTATCGTATTAACCATAAAACTGATTCAGAGTAAGTACTGACTCTCGTGGACGTAAAGACGCTCGTTCCGTACCTTGCGCTTTTCTACACCCTTACCTGCCATCCTCGAAAGGGTCTCCTTCTCCCATATGATCTTGAAATCGTCCGGGGCAGTACCCTCTGAGATAAATACCAGGTTCTTCTTGCACAGGATCCTCATGTTCTCCCAGAACTTTTCGTGGTCGAACTGGTTCAAGAACCTCGATTTCTTCCCCGTAGCACCTATAGAATTCGCATAAGGGCTGTCGCAGTAGATGGTGTACCCTTCAACACCAATGAATTTAGTGTAACAGCCACCCTCCTTGAACACTACGTCCTTAACGAGAGGAAAAAACTTCATGACATTTCTTCGACACCCAGGGTATATATCCGGCATGTACTTGCTGAAGAAGTATCCACCCCAGCTCGCACCGTGAGCGACGATTCCTCGAGAAGGGTCTCCCTCCGGGACGTCGTCGCGCAGTCTGTTGTACTCCTCCTGGGTAACATCGACGGGGGGCTCCCACCCCTCCTGTAAAGACTTCCACATGGCGATAACATCGAGGTTCAGGTCGCACCCTACTCTCTTTCTGTTGCTCTGGATGTGACGCATGACCCCACACATGCCCACGAATGGTTCCAGGTACGGGCGTTTGCTAGACACGTTGTGGAAAGAATCATATGCCTCTTCGTAATCCTCCATGGACTTGGCGATGTGCTTACCGAGCCTATACTTCCCACCTGCGTATCGGGTCATGTTGGTTCGGTTCCTCTCGTATCTGAAATAATTTTGAACCATATTTAAAAACATAACCAAGGCCCGCGTCTTGGAAAGATTTATATATTTATGGCACATGAGTGTAAGACCATAACGATGTGTGACTGGCAGTTTGAAACGATTGACGTGCCTGCGGACGGGTCTTGCTTCTTCACATCGATATCATTGGCCATGAACGATTCCATGGAAAAGTGGGTGCTTATTCCGAGGGTAAAAGAAATGATGATGCACCACTGGGATAGGTACAACAGGCTGGGAATCGAGAGCACCGACGACATAACACCAAAGTTCATACGGTACATGTCCGCGTCTGCTATGGACACCGATGGGCTCGACATGTACAACGCCGAGGCTTCACTCTTGAAAAAAAAGAAATTCAAGACCCCAGAGGAGTTGGCCAGGCACATCCTTTACTCAAAATGCTGGGCGGATCACTCCATGATCCGATCATTCATGCAATCCATGGGGTATACGATATCAATCGTGGTGTTCGACAGCCTTATTAGCGACACGGTGTACATGCCAAAGGAGTGGACACATAATAAAGAACTGTACACGTGTCTCCAGCTGGAGGGAGAACACTACAGCCCGATGAGATTATCTTACAAGGGGAATCAGATGAAACTCTGTGTGGACAGGGGGGTTGTAAGAAAGATGATGTATGAGTGTAACGACGGGTGCGACGTTGATAACGTATACTAATTGTAAAAATATGTTCCATGTCACTGATCCCTCCTCCTACCAGCCACACCAGAGGCGATTCCCGGTTCAGTCTTTTCTTCTTCTGCTACGCGTCTAGCTTCTGCCGCCACACGTCTGGCTTCGGCGGCAGACGCGGCGTTGGAGCGGGGAGTCGGGGCTGGTTGTTCTTCGACCTTAACCTCGACCCTAGGATTAGCCGATTTCTTTCTGAACCACGATGTACTTGTGGTCTTCTTTTTTTTCTGTTCTTCCTTCTCTTTTTCCTGACGGGTCTTCTCTCTCTGTTCATTAACTAGTTTTTCATATGCGATCGTACGACTCGAGCCGAAACCTGCTGACACTTTATGATTTATACCCATTTCGTCCAATTGTTTAGATATCGTCGGCGACTGGAGCCATTGCAGTGTCAACAATCCATGCTTTTGGTGAATAACGTCGAGGGGATCACCGGATTCATTAGATTCTATTACGCTGTCCAAAATGAGTTGCTGTAACTCATCCAGGAGCTTTTTGGCCTTCTCAAAATCTTTGCTGTTTTTCGAACTCGCGAGCATCGAAAGCGCCATAACCGACGGGTCCGTCTTGATACCCATGTTGAAATCCGCCGGTGCTAACATGTGTAGATTGGGAACAAAGTTATCCAGGTACGGATCGTTTCCCTGTATAGACACATCCGGTGGGTTGTAAAGTGTGTTGTAAGAAGTATTCCTTTTACCGAATGGTAGTCCCGTAGGGGATTCGTAAGGGTCCTCTTCAGCTAAATCATCTGGAGAATCGGAATCGGGATCGGAACTTGAAGAACTTGAAGAACTCGAAGAACCAGATGACTTGGACGATTTGGACGATTTGGACGATTTAGACGAATCGGAACCAGATGATTTTGATGACTTTGACGATTCTGATGACTTGGAGGAATCGGAAGAATCGGATTCTTTTTCTTCCTTTTCTTCCTTTTCTTCTTCCTTTGATTCACTGTGTTCAGAATCACTTTCAGATTCATCCTCGCCATCACTTGCCGTCTTCTTTTTGTCGTCGTCAGTTTCTTCATCGGAACTGTCCTCTTCACCTGAAGCGTCGTTATTTTCTTTCGCAGAATCAGATTCTTGTATGACAACTCCTTTGAGCTGTATGGACTTTTTGTTCCTCTCCGCGACACTTTTAAGTCTCCTGGAGTTGACCATGGTTAGATCATCGAACGTATACTCCCTTTCGATACCAGAAGACTTGGTCATCACAGATTTCTTGCCCTTATAAAAAGCCTTAAACATCTTGAGGGACGAGTTTATTTCCTGGTCGATACCCTGTTCGTCTTGCATGGGGTCAACGCGACAGGTGACCCTCACTTGGTAAGTCTTCACCATGTCTGTGATGACTCTGTCTGTATGTACTTACATAATCATTACATTTTTTATCATGATTAGTACGCGTCCACGTTTACCGTGAAAAAATAGAGATAGTATAATATATAACCAATACCACCCAGTAAAAATCATGGCACCCCACGCAGCCAACCTGGTCACTGAATGCGGTAACTTTGCCGGAGGCATGGTCGAAGCAGGCACAGAATGCATAGTCGTACTGAGAAAGGACGGGCAAGAGGTCTCAAAGATCGACGTGGTTTCCGGCACCCCGACGGGTAGTCCGGCGGAACTAATCGAGACGATTTCTAACCTTTCGGGTATTCCCAAGGCCGACATTGAGATTTTCGTTTATGTCGTGGTTGGGGGGGCTCGCGGGAGAGATATGTAAAAAAGTTGAGATAATATAAAAAATAATATTTCTTAGTAAAAGAACAGAGAATGACGCTCGTTGTTCTATTTGAGAAGGTGGACTTGCTGTCCCTCCCCATGGCATCCATTGCTGAGAGCATGGAGTCCATGGGACCCATGTGCTCTGGAACTCTGGTGACGGGGGATAGGTTCGCGGTGTCACACACGTCGGGACACCAGGGGTCCGTATTTATCCACGATTCTAACGAAGATGACACCGTTGAGATATCTCGAGACACCTCGACACTAGAGAACACGGGGGAAACGAGTAGCCTGGTACTAGGAGGGTTGTACTCGGATAGCTCGGGGGTAAGGACCATACAGGATGTCGTGCAGATGACACCGGAGAAATCCGTGTTGACATCCATCACAAACTCTTCCGTCTCTAGCATTACGATTGACGGTTCCATCTCTTGGAACAAGGATGATTGTTGCTTGTATCTTTCCGAGGACAAGGTGTTTCGATTCAGATATAACCCGGGGACGAATACGGATGCCCCGAGGTTATCTCTGGAGGCATTAAACCAATCGGGAACAGAATACACACCCAAGTTCGAGGTGGAGAAAAACTAGGCTTTATGAAACATGTTTTTTTTCAAACACGTCTGGGCCAACAAGGAATAAATGTACTTTTAAAAATATAGC
>CALKLP010000192.1 GCA_937991965.1 uncultured Verrucomicrobiales bacterium | reverse complement strand
AACTGCGCCCTCCCCTCACCAGTTGTTCGATTTACAGGATGCATTTCCTTCCACAACTGTCATATTGTGTCCCCCTCAAAAACGGGTTTTATAGTTTCCGCGCACAGACTGACTAACACCACCCTGTTCTCCCTGATAGCTGTACTGTAGATGCATGGGGAGTCACCGACCTATATCCTTAATGAGGACACACAACCCGTAATACGCGCGATCGGAGTATCACACACAGCTTGCAAAGATGAGTTTCGACAAATTCTTCGATCTCACAGCTGGAGTGCATTTTAATTCATATAGCATTATTAAATATCTTACAACAGTATCACACACAGCTAGATGATTTTTGACGAAATCTTTGATCTCAAAGATCTGGAGTGGATTTTCATGTTTAGAGTAAACGTCCTTGGTTTTGAAGTGCCTGGGTAGCAATACGATGCATATGACCTGGAATGTAGCAGCGACAATTTCTGAAGCACCGCACAATATCTTAAACACAAAGTGTATGACGTTTCTAGCTGAACCTGCTGCGCAAGTTGTAGGTTCCATGCCAGCAGCATCGTTACGATATATTTATGAATGCCTGTCAAGCGACGAACCCCCGATCAGGCGTACGTGTATTCCATGGAAGCGTCGATGGAGTACACGACTGAAAACAGTTGCCACTTCAAAACATCAAAGAAAAAACGAGACAAGACATTTTGGGGTTGTTAGTGATGATTTCAACATCAACGCCGCTCAGAAACCGGACACTTGTGGGTTCGAGGATAGCACATCTTGTGGGTCGGCAGAAACACTAAGAAGAGGATTTTTACAACGCGTACGCAGAATGAGGCTGGTCACCATCCCCGGCGACGTTCCCTTCTTTGCGCTTTCTCACGTACATACGGTAACGAGGGGACACAGCAAAACTAACATGGTTGTATCACAACCAGTACAACTGTAAATGCGCCATTTCTACAGTGTTACTACTACACATGAGAGAGAATGTAAGTGACGGTGACGCTCCAGGGAGGACACCCGTACATTATTCACTGCTCTGCCCTGACCGCCTGCCCTATACCGTTCCTCTAGCAGAGTATCATAGCGAGATCGCTGCACAGGCGTGTGGTGCGTGGCTCTTGAGTTTCGTCAGGCAGCCCGAAAGAGAGAGCCAAAACACACGGTTGTCATTTCAATAGTACTTTGTAGTAGGATAAATACCATACTGGCGGTTTTTGTGTATTCTTTCTTTGGCGTTCTTGGACACTGGTAGGGGTACAGTGGCGCATACTTCTAACCCGACGGCTCTCACTCATACCGACGGGATTTCGGGGATTCATATCGACGGCGAGGATCGACAAGTATCACGCTTTTGTGCTGAGCCGCTATCCCTTGCCAAAGGCGCCCGGAGAACTGGGATAGTTTGAAAATCCTGATGACGACCAGCATGCGTAACGTTCGCACCACTGCAACTAGATGATACCACACCAATTTTGAAGCAATATCTCCTCTAAAGCCCCAGCGCGGTGCTTGAGGGTTAGCGCGGCAAGTTCTCGGGGAGGCGCGCGTACAGACGATATCCCGCCAGGGGCCCGCAGTCGGTATTGTTGACGGCAGGAGATCATATTTTCTGACAGGTAGATGTAGTTAGTCCTCGTTAAGCGGCATATCATGCACGCGACGGAAGGGGTCTACCTCGTATATTTAGGCTCCTCGTTGCAAGAGCTTCATACCTCGGCCAAAGATTGACTCCGACAAAGCCTCAGGCAAAGTGCAACTCCATGAAGAATCCCATGGGCTACGTGTACCAAGAACAAAGTTGGAAGGAATAATGTTATGCGGACGATTTTGGGTGATGAAACAGACCCGTCATCCATATCAATTTGAAACCGAAATTGCTGATACCACCGCTGATGTACCAAGCGTCAGTTAAAGAGGGCAGACGGGTTACGCACGGTGGCGCTCGATCCTCGTGATTCGAAGGGGAAACGCCTCGCTGGTCTCTTATAATACGGCGGGCAGCTCAACCATGTGTTTGTGCGGATAAACAATTAGTTACACGGGCACCCTCGAGTTGCCACTGTGTGGTGAGACCGCGACGAAAGATGGTCCGCGGGTTGCCACTGTCAGTGGTTCGAAGGTAAGTTTCCGCGTGATTGCCAAAGCACGTCTTTCACACGTCCTCGACTTGTAGGCCAACGACGAATACTATCGTGATCTAATGAGAAAGTGACGCTCAGCTCTCGAGGGATAACGATTGTTAGAATCAAGAAGTCATGCTCAATGGCGGGCACAAGCAATACCTCCAATATGCCCGTCTATCCGATGGGCAGCTGGTTTCGCAAAATTGCTGCAAAGAAGGCTTTGTCGATTTTTCAGGAGTTTCTGTTTTTCGGGCTCATATTCTTCTGCAGAAACACACCGATGGTTAGGCGACGCATCGCGACACCTCAATTGACCTCAACTCTTTTTTCACTGTAGGAAAGACACCGATTGTCTGGGGACGTCGGTCTGGGCATGCCCGCTAGAACAATGCAATATTCACATTCTTACGAACCACAATCAGCAAATAACATCCGACGCGGGGTGGTAACCTGGTAAGATGAACTTTATGATGAGCCCACGATCAACAAACCACCTGATACGTAGTCTACATACATACGTAACCCGAATATCATTCGAGCATTAGCCTAGCCTACGAAAAATGTTGGATTCACGTATCGTGTCCGGCAGCAGCTGCCACGTAAAACAGCTTATGAAATTCCACGGAACATGCAGCTTGTTTTGTGCCCTCTACAGCAGAGAGTCGGCGTGATGTTAATCAAGGTATCCTTGCGCACTAATCATTTTAGCCGTCAGTCTACGACGTACCCGCACTCCATGGACCATAGCTACGGTACGGCATAAAAAAAAATGTACGAAGGGTATTCCAGATACCATTGATTGTACAATCATACCCGCCTATTTCTCCACTGGTTTTGAGCTAGATATCTTACTCGCACACAAGTGATTTTGTCCCATACGGACGAGTACATTTTTTTTTTACGATTGATTTTGGTGCAGCGTGGCTTACCATGTCGTTGGGGATTAATTTAGCAAAATAAATGCAGGAAGAGTCATCCCACGGTAGGGGTGGAAGGTTTTGCGCCAAAACGCCTCCTTGGTCGATTGACTTCCTCATGTGAAGAACTGCCAGTCAATGGATTAGATTCACGGGTACATTGGATTTTAGGACTAAGGCGTAGAAGCTTGGCCGGGTTGTGCGAACTAGTGCCTTCGAAGTGAATTTTTCGATCGAGATATTGAGTGCCTCATGTGAGGAGCTCGTGGACTGATGCTGCAACCCTACCGTGAAATGGCTCAGTAACACGATCTGAAGACAAAGACCTCACAGAAAGAGGGGGATCCTTCGCGCGATGGGCCCCGAGCAACTCAATGTCACGACGGGCCGCTAAACTGACACCCCTGCGGCAGACGGGGTCTACGCGCGATGATCACATGTCGTAACACTGTTAACAGGCAGTTTATCACACCCTGAACCGATGTTTCTCTCTTCTCTGCGTGCTTCGCTTGCTAGTCAGCAAAAAGACAAACTGATCTAAGGTTCCATTTGCTATAGCAGGACAAGTACAAGAAACCACCCGCGTTGATGTCATTGGTCAACGTGCAATAACGCCAAACTTCGTCCGTACATACAAAACCCATATTTTCTGGTGCCTGGATACTAGTACGCCTATGCGCGACGATCACATGTTCTAACGTTGTTACAATGTTGGGCACACCCCGGCCGCGAAATGTAAGAGGCCCCCCTATTTACGACTCGACCCGTCCAGCAAGCAGCCGGGGCTAGCCCATCCATGTCAGTGGAGACAGAGAGTTGCTGTCA
>CALKLP010000191.1 GCA_937991965.1 uncultured Verrucomicrobiales bacterium | reverse complement strand
CCAGTACCGGTACATCTGGTTCGGCGGGAGGTATATCTTCCAGTATTGAAGGGGATGTCAACTTGTTTACTTTACACACCCTAGTTAACTACATGTCAGGTGACATTACAGGAACACAGGAGTCAGGGGGCATGACTGGTTCCATTTCCAACGGAGTGGTAATAAACAATTCGGTTGTAGCGATGAATGGAAACGTGGAGTACGCCGGGGTTCAGACTTCGACGGGTTTCAACAACGACGTCCAAGTCCAGATCATTACTGGGTTCGGCCTGAATTATACCACTCCTGGAGCAGACGTTGAACTGACTGCTCTATCGGGTTCGTTTGGTATTCACTCTGGGTTCGATGATATTGAGTACTTTCCGTTTGAGTTCTCCGATTCGCTGGGCAACAATTACTTGTGGGAATTCATATTTGGGAACCTTGCGGGTTCATCGAGCTACTCCCAGTACACCCACGTAGCTATATCATCGAGTGATGTGTGCGCACCTCTCGAGGTTCAAGTGAATCTACCGGACAATTCGGTGGAGTATGCTTACTTCCAGAACGTTGGAACCAACAAGGTCGTAACATCACCAGGACTCTCGATATCATATTCATCAGGAACCGTTTTCGATACATCGGGAACCACCCTGTTCCCTATACCACCCTTGGTGATAACGACTACCAGCCCGTTCTCTGTGGACCTCTCGTGGGAGGAAGTGGATGGTTCAGTTGGATATAGGGTGGATTACGGATTGACTTCCATTGGGTTCTTGGACAGATCTGTCAACACTGAAAGCACTAACGTGTCTATAATGAACCTGGACGATTCCACCCAGTACACGTTCCAGGTTTACTCTTCGAGCGATGGAACCCTGTTCAATATAGAACCGGGTGTTTCTGGTTTGGTCACCACTCTCGCCAACACTGCATCAAGTTATCTGTTGTCTAGGTTCTTGAAGGACGACGTTTACAATTTCTCTTCTTTTTCTCTTGATAAGACGGCTCAATTAGCCTCGATCATTCACAGTCTATTGGGCCAAGATGAATCCGTTCTCGTCAACGTGAACGGACAGACCAGAGAGTTGTTGGTCGCAGGGGTGTCGGGTAGTACTCTGGATATTCAAGATGGCGATGAGTACATAATGCCGTTTAAGGCGTCCGATGGTTCATCGCAGTCCATGGTTCTTGAAGGCGTATACGAAGGTTCGCTCGAATATGACGAGTCCGACGATAGCCTGACCATTGATGGACAGTCGTTAGCCGCGGGGGACTCGATTGTCTTGGGTGATGTAAGAATTACGTTGAAGAGTATTTGATTGCGTCTGATTCTTTATACGAATAAAACCACTACTGTTCAGTAATTACTGAAGGCGAAACAACCCGCGGATCTCTACCCGAACTGTTTTCTACCACCTCATCATCCCCATCATCCTCTTCTTCGTCCGAAGAATCAGTGTCGTTAATTCCACGGACGGGTCGTACATGGATTCTAACTAGCTTAACCGAGATAAATTCAGAGAAGCTATTCTTCTTCATGATCTCGTTCAGATACGAATCGATATCTGATACCTGGATACCCCCGTCGTTAATAACCTTGCACCCTCCTGTTTTCTTGCGGTATTTCGTTTCTATGACGCAGCAACAACAAGCATTGTAAGCCATTGTTGAAGGTTGAAGAGATAAATTTGTGTCCGAGGTAAGGTACGTGGGTATCCCCAGTATTATCAATCAAGATTGGGAGTCGTGGTTCGTAAAACATGGTTCGTTAAAAAGACTAAAATTACATAATTTTCAACACCCCGTAGTTTATCTGGCAAGCTAGAGTACTACCGAAAACGGATTTCAAGAACCTAATGGGAAAATTGGCGGAGAACGATCTCCTTATCCGGGTTCTTCTTCCACAAGAACCTTTGAATATATGCCTATCCATGGCGAGAGCATTGAGTAAAGTGCACGGAACCTGGGACAAGAAAACCAGGCACGTCTTGGCTACAAAATTCAACCCCGGGTACGAAATCGAGGGGAGGATAGATATGACATCTCTCAATACAAACAAGAACCTCGTGGTATTGGAAAGCGAACCCCCCATAAACACAGAGTCTTTCCACATCGAAAGGCCCGTGTTTACGACTACCCCCGACAAGGTCTTGAGTCGTTCATCCACGAACCAGTTACTCGCCAATAGAGTAGCGAAAGAACAACCGAACGTCAGGACCGACTTTTCATCGAACTTGTATTCCTTAGAAGCGTCTACAATAGAACCAATCATGCTTCCCGAACTAGCAGATTTAACCACGGCAACGTCTGCTACGGTTATTAAAGGAGTGGTCGCTACTGATCCCACAAATGCGGGGAGAACACACGTGGCGCATTTGATCAGTAGGGATGGGATCAACATGTTTATTAATGAATATCAACATTTATATTTCCAGACATAGAACCCGGAGACCCTTTGTATAATTGTGAACCAGTTGTCCTGCAACTCGAACCACTTTTCAAAGTTTGAATAAAATATAACAGTTAACATACGGTGCTGAAGACCACTTTCCTGTTTCTACCCCAACTATCAAAATAATGTCTCCAAGAAAGAAGGTTAAAAAATCATTCATAACCGGGTGTCATATCCGATTCAACGAGGCATCGGGGTCGTACAAGAAAGGAGAGTACTACATTAACTTCGGGGAAGGAGATTCTAGGGTGTACGATGTTCCAGAGAGCTTTCTTACAAAAGACGTCCTTTTCGAGGTACTGTCCGAGGTGAATCGGGTAATCACTGTAGGAAACCCCAGATCCGTATTAGGAAACCTCTCCGGGAAAGGGATTCAACTGGCGTGGGTATTGAACCGGTTCGATAAAGGAATGATCAAACGAGTGGACGAGTTTACGATGTCCAACATCCTCAAGAGACTCGGTAAGAAGTGCGATTCCGAGTGTCTACGAGGGATAAGATACTGGAACAAATTCCAGGATCCCGTGGATGTTCACATGGACGGTCCTGCGTTACATGAAATCTGCAAGATTATGGAATGTGAGCCTCGGCCCATGTACATTCGAGGAGCAGATATCCTAAACCGCAAATACAAGGGACATCGGAGCAACGGAGACTCGGTGATAAAAGTATCCACGATTCCAGAGGAGGATTTGCCAGTATACATGGTCTTTGTGAGAGAGAAGATAATGAGAGCACAAAAGGTCGATGGGCAAGAGTTCCTGATCACAAGCCAGGTAGACGACGCCGAGGAGACACTCGTGAGAAGTCTTCACGAACTGTCCAGGAGATTCGATGTACCTGAAGTGGTGGTAACCAACGATATTTCAGAACCCGAAGACTCTGAAGAATTCCAAGAATCCAGAGAACAGCTCATCGAGGAGCAGCTGGAGGCGTGCAGGATCGCGATGAACAACCCGGTATCCTTTCTATGTGGTCTCCCAGGAACGGGCAAGACGTCAACCCTGTGCAGGATCATGAAGGATTCGAATGGGGTGGTGGTTCTAACTCCTTCACACGTTTCCAGGGAAGTCGTGTTCCAGAGAGCACTACAGAACGGGGTCCTTTATCAAAACTTCAGCGTCGAGGTACTGGCATTTGCGGTACGGCACA
>CALKLP010000190.1 GCA_937991965.1 uncultured Verrucomicrobiales bacterium | reverse complement strand
AAGCTCTTCGATTTTCTGGTTGATGGCCTTGTCAATGTATGGCTTGGATTCTCCCTGTTCGATTTCGGTCTTGAGGGTGTTCAAGTGTTCCTGGACGTAGGTGAGGTCATCGCACATTGGCAACAAGTTTCTCCACAAGGTCTAAATTGGTTAGTTTTTGAGTTAAATAGGGGGTAACTTACCATGGCGATACTTCTGGATCTGGTCTTCATGGCGTCGAGGATCTGGCTCCAGAAAGTGTCGTAGTAGGTCTTCTTGGTTTCGGCTGGGAGGAACTTGGAGGTGAATCCGGCGGCGGAGGATCCGAGTTCAACATAGGACATCTTAGTGTCAGCGTTGAAGTACTCAGTGAGGAGGGCTTCTCTGGCAGCGGTGTCAGCGTTAACGGCTTCAATCTTGAGCTTGTAGTTCTTCTTGGTGTCAGAAGAGTCTTCGGCGTAGAGCTTATCGAAAGCGGCCTTTCCTTCTTCAGCGGAGAACTTAGAACATCCGTTAATTTTGTAGACGATGCTCCACTTCTGGGAGAGGGAGAGCTCGTGCTTGCTGAGATCGTCGTTAGTTCCTTCCAACCAAGACTTGAGATCGGCAACATCTTCCTCATGGAATCCATATCCGATGAGTTTTTCAATCATGGAGAGGATGAACTGAGGACAGGTGGATCCGGTGATCTTAGTTCTGGTGGCTCTGTACAGAGTGTGGGCAACTTCGGAGTACTTGCTTCCTGGGATGATACTGATGCAACCGGCGATCCATCCGAAGGCGAGATCGATGATCTGGTTGTCGTTGATGGCGGAGATCAAATTGGAGGCAGTGGTGATGAACTGACTGGCCTTGTATCTGGCGTCTCTGACTCCATCGTAGAAGGCTCTGAGGATCAAACCAACGGACAAAGGTTCGCTGATCTTGGTCAAGTTGTTCTCGAACCAGGTCTGGGAGGCTTGGTCAAGGATAACCTTGATGAAGGAGTAATCGTTGTAGTTTGGAAGAACAGCGACGATGTTGTCTCCGAGCTCTTCAACAGTGATTTCGGTGACTTCAGAGTCATTGAGAATGACTTCCTTGTTGACAACAACGTTTCCTTCAGCATCGTAGAAAGCGACATCGATTCTGTGGAATCTGAGGGTTGGATGGTTTTCAAGGACAGCTCCCTGGTGCAACTTAACGGTGTTGCTTCCTGGGGTCCATTCGGCGGTGACGGTGTTGAGACCGGCCTTCTCCAACCAGGTAGCTTGCCAGTTTGGAATGTTGTAGGCCTTGTGCTCGTCGGCTCTGGCTCCAAGATGCTTCTGGAAGACATCTAGGAGATCCTTGAGATCAGTGTTGGCGAACTTGTGGTTCTGGAAGTACTCGCTCAAAGCGGCGGAGAAGTTGTCAACTCCGACAAGAGCAGTAAGCTGTCTCAAAGAAGCGGCACCCTTGGAGTAGGTGATTCCATCGAAAATGTTGTCAGCAACCTGAGTGTTTTCGACTTCAGCGGCGATCTGATGAGTGGTCTGCTCCTGATCTTCCTTGTATCCCCAACCCTTTCTGGTCATGAATTTGAGCCAAGCGTCATAGGTCTCGAAATCGAGCTTGTCTCTGATGTTGGCCCAGCACATGTAGCAAACGAAATCGGCGAAGGATTCGTTCAACCAGAGTCCGTTCCACCATCTCATGGTAACGGCATTTCCGAACCACATATGGGCAAGTTCGTGAAGAATGACGGATCCTCTGAGGGAAATCATACTGGTGGTGTTCTTGTTCTTTGGCAACAATCTTTCGGTGTAGGTGACAGCTCCTGGGTATTCCATAGCACCGACGGTGTATTCTGGGCAGAAGATGGTGTCGAGCTTTCCGAATGGATAGTCGAGGTTGAAGAGCCCTTCATAGTACTCGATTCCCTTCTTGTTGAACTCGAAGATGTTGTGGGCTTCCTGCTCAGCGTACTCGATGAGAGACTTTCTGGCGTAGATGGCCATTGGGATTCCTCTGTATCTCTTCTCGACTGGGAGGTTGGTCACTTCGTATGGTCCACAAACGATGTTCTGGAGGTAGGTGGAGAGAGGGACAGTGGAAGCGAATTGCCACCAGAGATGTCCTTCTGGAACTTCGGCGAACTCCTTTCTGAGGAGCTTGTAGTAATCGGATCCATATCCTCCAGAAACAAACTCACTGAAGAGAGAGGTGTATTCAACCGGGGTGGAAGTGATGACCTTCCAGTCAGCTGGAGAAGCGGCGTGAAGGATGTACTGGGCCTTCAAATCTGGCTGATCGAACAAAGGCATGACTCTGTTTCCCCAGTATGGTTCGGACTGGGTGTAGAGGTACTGGCTTCCGTCGACATCAGTGTAGGTCTGGACTCCATTTCCGTCAGTGTAGTATCTGTTTGAGAACTTGATATGGAGAATATTGATTCCGTCAACGTTAAGGAAATCCTTGTTGAGGTTGATTCTTCCGTTCTCAGCCTTGGCCTCGTCGACGTTACCGTTGAGGATGACAGCTTCGACGTTGTCTCCGGCGTAGTCGACGAAGACGTTGTCCTTGTTGAAGAGTCTGAACTCGATTCTGACGAGTCCGGAGTAAGTTTCTCCCTGTCTGAAATCGACGAAGATTCTGTAGACGAGGTTTGGCTTGATGGAAGCGGCTCTGGCTTCGGCTTCGGTTTGGGTCAAAATTGGGGCTGGTCTTTCTCCTTTAGCACTGCACATGATGAATGTTCTTTTTTCT
>CALKLP010000189.1 GCA_937991965.1 uncultured Verrucomicrobiales bacterium | reverse complement strand
GTTGTTTGTCGAGTAGAGTTTGTGCTAACAAGGTCGAGGTTCCTTTCCGCTTTTGCGCTAGTTGAGTAATACTGTTGATGAGTTCTGATAGCTCAGAGAACAGCGGGATAAGTTCGGCGGGAATAGAAGCATGGCGTGCTTTAGGGATGTCGTAATGCTTCATCCAGTTTTCAAGCCGAGCGGCGGGGTTTAAAAGAGTATTGCGAGCCGAAAGCTGTGTTTCCTCCTTGAGGCTGGAGTCGTAGGCCTGCTTGACCTCTTCATCGCTCAAGAGGAGTTTGACAGGAATCTCAAGTGACTCAAAGGCATTCATTTATGCGCTAAAGCTTTCTCCGCAAGAGCAAGTGACCGCGGCGTTAGGGTTGGTGACCTTGAAACCTCCTTGTTGTAGATCATCAGAATAATCGAGTTCGCTTCCGGAGACGAAGAGCGCGCTTTTGGGGTCGATGACGACAGCTACGTCATTTGTGCGCACCCGAATATCACGATTTTTGGGTTCATCCACAAGGTCCATTTGATACTGGAGTCCGCTACATCCGCCGCCAACCACTGCAATGCGCAGCGCTCCTTCCGGTCGGCCTTGCATTTCTAAAAGCGAACGCAACTTCTCAGAGGCCCCATCTAGCACCTTGATCAGTTTCTCGTTTCCTTCTGTGATTTTCATAGCTGTAGCCTAAAATTTAGTCTGCTCTAATTCAAAAGCGAGCAGAAGTTCGCATTAATTTTCCACTTTTGTAAATCATGTTTACTTTTCAGGAAGTATCGATTAAGTCAATGATGTCATGAATGTTCATCACTTGGAGTTATTTTTTTATGTCGCGAAGTATGAGGGCATTACCGCTGCCGTGCGTAAAATGCCTTACGGAATTCAGCAACCTGCCGTAAGTGGGCAGATCTTACAATTAGAAGAGAATCTAGGCGTGAAGCTTTTTAACCGCCGTCCGTTCGCGCTCACTCCGGCAGGGGAGGAGCTTTATGACCACATTTACCCTTTCTTCTCCAAGATCGGGATGGTTGAGTCTCTGCTAAAAGGGGAAGAGCGCAATACCCTTCGCCTCGCGGCTTCTGCGATGGTGCTGAAGACGCATTTGCCGATTGTGCTGGGGGTTATGAAGCGTGAAAACCGAGAACTGAAACTTCAACTCAGTCACGTAGGGCCTATGGAACTCATCAAGCTTGTCCAAAATGAAGAGGTCGATCTAGCCATCACCGCAGTAGCGGGTGATTTGCCCGATCCCTTGAAAATGGAGGCTCTACTAGAAATTCCCATTGTGATGATCGTGCCGAAGAACTTTAAGGAGAAAAGTTTCGAGCAACTCCTGCAGCCTGACGCTTATGAGCAGGGCCAGGAACTAAAATACCCGCTCGTAGGAATGGAAGAGGACGAAACTATCATGAAAGCCTTCCTGCGATATATGAACTCTAAGAATGCTACATGGGAGTCATCGGTCAAGGTCTCCGCTCTCGATGTGATTCAAGAATACGTTGCCCAAGGGTTTGGCATTGGAATCGGAGTCGCTGTCCCCGGTCGAAAGTTGGGGAGCGAGGTAAGAGCTATTCCTCTACCGAGTTGCCCTAAGTTGACGCTGGGTGTGATTTATCAAGGAAAACTCAAGCCGCTGGGTCAAGAATTCGTGAAGCACGCTAGCACCGCCGCTACCGCGCTTATCCAAGCCACGAGCTAGTCAAAACGGAGACTTCGCCTTCGTGATATTAGGTGGTCTTAAGTAAATGATTTCTTTCGGCTTACTTTGCCTTAGTTCTTGGTCTTCTGAGGTAAGCCCATGCCAATACTCTAGAAGCTGAGAAGCCGACGAAAATACAATTTCTACAGTATTCAGAATTTCAGCAGGTAAGGGGAGTTTTTCTGGTTTTTCAAAACTGACTAGAGGCGTCTTCAATAACTCTACCGCCGCAATGAACTCCTCCTTCTCTAGAATCTGAGGGACTGGTTCTGACGGAGCCGCCGAAAAGTAAGCGCCACGCCGAGCATCACCAATGAGTGTGAAGTCATCTTCTCGAGCAACGCCATAGATGGACGGTAGCGTAATAACGGGACATTTATGAACCATGCCCACTGCTTCCCCTGTCGCTAAGCCTACGCGCGCGCCCGAATATGATCCTGGCCCAGCTCCGACGAGTACCGTCGTGATCCTCTCGGTTCTCTCGCTCAGGAGTTCAGCCAGCTCATCTGCCAGAGGCACATTGACTTGGTTCTCATTAGCGAACGATCGCGACAGAATATGCCCATCTTCCCCCATAATTGCAAGGGATGCCGGTTCGGCAGAAGTCTCGATCGCTAATGTCATAGTGTAACTCTATACTAAAAATTAATTCAGAAGATAAAATCAAATCATTAATTCTTTTGTTTCTACCTTGATAGTCTCAGAAAATGTGTTTTCTCTTTCACTAGAAATAATTTTTTCATCATGACTGACTATGCAAAAGGCCTTGAAGGCGTTATCGCGAATGAATCTAAGCTCTCGAAGGTAGAAGGGCTCGCTGGAAAGCTCTCCTACCTCGGTTATTCAATCGACGACATCGTCAATAACTGCACTTTTGAGGAGGTCACTTATCTGCTTCATAATGGCAAGCTTCCAAACGCTTCTGAGTTAGCTGGCCTAGAGTCGACTTTGCGTAATGAGCGCTCCTTACCAGAGGGTATTTTAAACTTCCTCAAGGCCGCGCCCAAAGATGCTCTGCCGATGGACATCATCCGTACCGGCGTCTCCATGCTGGGCCTCTATGATAAGCGCGCAGGAATCGGTGAGCCAGACCAGGACGCCAACCGTCTCGTTTCACTCTCGATCATCGCGAAGATTCCTCTCATCGTCGCCGCCTTCCATCGCTTTCGCCAAGGCTT
Organism: uncultured Verrucomicrobiales bacterium; assembly: GCA_937991965.1. Classification (GTDB taxonomy): domain Bacteria; phylum Verrucomicrobiota; class Verrucomicrobiia; order Verrucomicrobiales; family Akkermansiaceae; genus WTJZ01. The sequence continues at coordinate 25,411 of CALKLP010000189.1, read as the reverse complement.
AGAGCTCCTTCCAATGCGTGATGACCTCTCAGAGGCTGCACATTTTCTTTATCTTATTACGGGAGAAATTCCCTCAGAGGCGGCCCAGAGAACACTCGATATAGCGTATATCCTCCATGCAGATCATGGGATGAATGCCTCCACCTTCTCTGCACGGGTAACTGTCGCCACTCTTTCTGATATGTATTCTGCGGTTACCTCCGCTGTAGGGACGCTTAAGGGCCCCCTCCACGGTGGCGCGAACGAAGGCGTGATCAAGATGCTCGTCGAAATCGGGGAGCCTGAAAACGTCGATGCCTATGTAGAAGACTGTCTCGTGAATAAGAAGAAGATTATGGGAATCGGCCACCGTGTTTACAAGGTGCTCGATCCACGCGCGCCCCACCTCCAGAAAATGGCGGTGAAACTCACTGAGGAACTCGGCGAGTCCAAGTGGATCAAGATGTCCGAGCGCATCGCCGAACTCATGCGTGAGCGCAAGGGCCTCAATGCCAACGTCGATTTCTACTCCGCGACCGTTTATTACTCACTTGGAATTCCAACCGACCTCTTCACCTCTATCTTCGCGATTTCCCGTGCCGCAGGCTGGACCGCTCAAGTTCTGGAGCAACTCGAAGCCAACCGCCTCTATCGCCCATTAACGAAGTACGAAGGCCCGTCTGAGCTCCTTCCCTTCGTGTCGATGGAAGAGAGGTAAAGGATCGATAAGGAGCGGGGATTGGTAATCCCCGAAGGTCTATGGGAGAACTACGGGAATACTATTCCCGTCTCCTGATCTAATAGTGTCTTCAGTACACGTATTTCTGTTACTCACTGGTTCCATAGAGTCAGTGGAGTTACAGTTATTTCATATCAGAGAAGGAATTCTGTTCCCACAGCGTGAATTGATGCGGTTTGAGGTGCTTAGGGTTATTATGGAGATAGCGCCTTACGTGGGCTAAGTGTTGAGGGCTTCTGATGAGGGTGTCATAGTAATCGGCTTGCCAGAATTTCCCCTCACGCCCAAGTAATAGATTGATTTGGCGCGCGGTGTGACGTTTTAGGCTCTGCATGATCTTAGGGAGTTGCTCGGAATGATCAAGCTTGATGAGTAGGTGAACATGATTCGGCATGATGACGAAGGCGATCAAGGTAAACTGCTGGCCATCCCGATGGAAGAGAGCCTCTGTCACGATGTGTCGGCACCTTGATTGAGCCAGGATGCAGCTCCCAGCACCAGCATCCAACCATTGATCAATGGTGCGATGGAAAAATTCGTGGTGCTCTTGCTGTTGATCCTCTGTCCACGGCTTCGGATGCGCCTGGAGCCACGCCTTTCGTTTGGCTGCCCAAGCATCGAGTTTTGACTTGGGTAGGGAGTCTCCCATGCGCCATGTGATAAAACATAAAGTCTCATCCTGATGCCAATGGGGAAGATGATTCGCGGTTACGGAAACCTCATGATTGGGTTTGTAGTATGAGCTCATGGTTAAGGAGCGGGGATTGTCAATCCCCAGTATGTGCAGGTGATTGTGGGAATACCATTCCCACCTCCTTATTTTGAGCGATTCTCATAGGCATGGAGGAACCGTTTTTACTCAAGCCGTCGGTGGTGAAGGGACCGGGTTTAGGTGTTTGGGTGGGAGCTGTCTTTGTTTTTTGATGGAATTACGATGTTAGTGATATGACAAACGTAATCAACAAAGAAAGTTAGCTGGGACAGGCGCAGGTTTCCCAGGCGGAGCGTTTTTTATAGGGAGCGGGGATTGATAATCCCCGAACGTATATGAGAGAACTAAGGGAATACCATTCCCTCTCCTTAGATCTGATAATGCAGGACACACTCGTATTTCTTTCAGTATTACATATAGCCTTGAGATTCTAAAGGGTTTTAAAAATCTATTAAGATTGTATTTTCAGTAAGTATTGAAAGTTTGAGTGTTGACTTTAAGAAAGAAGTTAGTAATATATTTTTCATGTCAGACGAGAAATTGCCGCCAAGGGCAGAGCTAGATAGTAAGAAGCTCTCACCCAAACTCATTAGCTGGATTATAATTTGCTGTGTAGTTGCTATTGCTTCCGTAGCATATCGAGTATTGGTATTAAATCATCTGGAGCAGAGCAGTTTGTTATTTATTGGCATCCCTCTCTTATTGTCGATTGGGCTCGCTATGACGCCAAAGCCTAAAAGCTTAACGGGAGTGATTTTGAAAGGGATTACGCTTGGGTTACTCTTGTCTGGGATTTTGCTTATTGAAGGGGTGATTTGTATTATGATGGCGGCTCCTCTCTTTTATTTGGTCGGAGGGATTGTGGGTGGTGTCATTGGAGCATCTAGAAAGAGGAATCGGTTGAACTGTTCTGTGATTGGTATTTTGGCAGTGTGTTGTCTAGAGGGGACGACTAGTTGGCTCTCATTTGACCGAGAGGAAAAGGTCGTTGTATCCAGATCACTTCAAATGTCAGCAAGGGAAGCTCATGTGAGATTGGCGAATGGCCCTGAATTTGATTTTGAGGAATTGCCGCTGTTCCTTAAATGTGGATTCCCCTTGCCTCAGTCAATTCAGGGAGATGGCATTAAGGTTGGAGATGAATGGAGGATTCACTTTGCAGGTGGAGAAGGGAAGCCGGGTGACTTGATTCTGAAAGTGGTCGATTGTAGTGATAAGCATGTCAGTTATCAGTGCGTTCATGATTACAGTCATGTTGCACACTGGTTAGACTGGAAAACGATAACTTGGAAGTTTGTAGGGGGAGCAACCGACTCATGTGATGTAGAAATAACATTAGAATATGACCGTTTGCTTGATCCGGCTTGGTATTTTAAGCCCATAGAGCGTTACGGCGTTGCCCAGGCAGGAGAGTATTTAATGAGTCAGACGTTCGAAAAATAGCGCGATGTCCAGAGCGTTTTTGATAGAAGCTTTTGCCTTATACCTTCCACTATGTGGTTGTTTTGCGTTGGCGATGCTAGAACGACCTCGTAAAGCGGTTTGGGTAGGTGGCTTAATGGCGTTCGTTTGGCAACTTGCAGTTTTACCTTGGTTGAACCTGTTCTCCATGTCCCAAGGTTGGTGGTCTTATGCGGAGTCTTCTTATCGTGTAATCGGAACACCAGTAAGTCTCTACCTAGGGTGGGCGTTTTGCTGGAGCTTTTTGTTGGTTTTGTGGCAGGAGTCTATCTGGTGGAAGACTAAGTTTAAATCCTTTGGTTATGTTTTGGTTTTTTTGATCTGTCTCATAGTAGACATGCTAGTGATGCCGGAATTATCACCAGTGGTCACTCTCAGTTATAGATGGTATCTTGGTGAGTTCCTTTGTGTAGGGCTCGCTCTTTTACCTGCTCAAATCTTAGCTTATGCGGTGACCTACAAAACGTTCCTAGTTTATCGAGCTATTATCATTGCGCTCGCTTTTATAATTTTGATTTTGGCTGTTCTTCCTCACGCAATTAGCAATAGTGCACTAGACGAGGCGTTACAAGTTATGTGTAAGCGAAGCTGGTTAGTTAAATCGCTGACCTTGATTGCTCTCTTCCTTTTCGCCGTGCCTGGGATTTCGGCTTTACAAGAATTCATCACAAGAGGGAAAGGAACGCCTATTCCGTATGATGCTCCGCAAAAATTGGTGAAGCAGGGAGTTTACGCCTACTGTGCGAATCCAATGCAGTTATCTATGTTTCTTGTGTTAATAAGCTTAGGATTCTTTTTTTCAAATTGGGTGTATTTTGCTCTCGCGGTGACATCTATTGTCTACTCTGTCGGTTTTGCACGTTGGTCAGAGGGGCTTGATATGCAAAAGCGTTTTGGGAAAAGTTGGCGAGTATATTCCAAGAGTGTGCCCTCATGGAGATTTCGCTTTGAGCCAGCCATCATTTATCCTGAGGCAGAGTTGTATCTTGCGAAGCAATGTGGCGTTTGTAGTGAATTCCGAAACTGGTTTGAAAAGCAAGGAGTTCAACGCTTGAAGCTAAGGAATGCTGAAGATTATGCAGGTGCCTCATTGAAACGTATTACTTATTCATGTAATGGCGAAGAGTGTAGCGGTGTTCGAGCCGTTGCAGAGGCATTTCAACATATTAATATTCTTTATGCGTGGTTGGGTTGGGTCATGAAGTTACCTCTGGTCTCACATCTCTTACAGCTTACTATTGATCTTTCAGGAGGTGATGAAAGAGTTCTTCGTAGAACGGGGAGATAACTCTCCGAACGTATATGGGAGGACTACAGGAATACCATTCCCGTCTCTTTAAATCTGATAGTGCAGACCGCACTCGTATTTCTCCCCATTAAACCGAGTTTCCTCGGCGGTCATGCCTTCTTGGATGGGGGTCGTGGAGTGCCAGTCGCCCATGGTGACGTAACCTTGCGATTGCAGAGGGTGTGCGGGGAGGTCATGCTGGCGGAGGAAGTGTTCTACTTGGGCATCGGGCCAGTCTAGGATGGGGTAGGCCTTCAGGCGGTCTCCTTGGTATTCTAAGAAGTTGCGGTTGGCACGGGTGCTGGACTGGCTGCGGCGGAGGCCACTGAGCCACACGGTGGCGCCGAGCTCCTCGAGCGCGCGGTTCATGGGTTCGACTTTGTTGAGGCGGGAGTAATGCTCTAGGCCATCTGCGCCTTGTTCCCACAGTTTGCCCCAGCGCGCTTCTTGTTGTGAGGCGGAGTAGGGGGAGCTATAGTGCTTAAGGTTGATCTCTAGCTTCTCAGTGAGGCTATCGATATAACGGTAAGTCTCTGGGAAATTATACCCTGTATCGACGAAGATGACGGGCATCTCCGGGCAATGCTCCGCAATGAGTTGGAGCATCACGGCGGCTTGGAGCCCGAAGCTGGTAGAGGCCACGGCTTGGGCGCCATATTGCTCCCATAGCATCGCTACTCGCTGCCCCGCGTTCATATTACTGAACTGAGCATTGAGTTCTGCTAGGTCGTTTTGGGCTTCGGTCGCGGGCATAATTCTCTTGTGATCATCTACAGCGGGGGCTGAGATGAGGGTTTGTTATAAACGAGGCTTAAGCAAAGGCTTCGTCCTTGATATTCTTATGGAAGTCAGGACCGTTTACGGTTGCCTCTACATATCCTGCGCGAATTACGAAGTCGCCGAATCGCTCCTTCTCGTTACGGTTTTTCGCGTAATCTTGGATGATTGGGGTGAGGAGTTCGATGAGCTTGTCTTCGGGATAGGCCTCACGGTAGAGCTTGCTAAGACGGTTACCCGCGAACCCTCCACCGAGGTAAACATTATACTTTCCGGGGGCGCGTCCGACGAAACCGATTTCAGCAAGGAAGGGGCGGCCACATCCGTTCGGGCAACCGGTCATACGGATCACGATGTCATCATGACGGATGCCTGATTCTTCGAGAACGACCTCAAGCTTCGTGATGACCTCTGGGAGGTAACGCTCAGCTTCGGTAAGGGCGAGAGCACAGGTCGGAAGGGCGACACAGGCAATCGAGTTACGGCGAAGACCAGATTCTACCCCGGCCTTATCCATCTTGTAATACTTGATGAGGCGCTCAATCTCGGCTTGGCTCCAGGCGGAAACATTCGCGATAATGAGGTTTTGGTTCGCGGTGAGGCGGAAGTCTCCATCGTGCACCTTCGCGATTTCGCGTAGGCCAGTCATGAGCTTGTAGTCATCAGTGTTGAGAACACGACCACCTTGCACAAAGAGAGTGTAGTGGCTACGGCCATCCGCACCGTAAACCCAGCCGAAGCGGTCTCCGTTCGACTCAAAGGTGTAGTCACGAGCAGGCTGTAAGTCATAGCCGAGGTATTCGTTCACTTTTCCGAGGAACCACTCTGCGCTGCGGTCATTGATGGTGTACTTGAGACGGGCATGCTTACGCTCGACTCGGTTTCCGTAGTCGCGCTGAACCATGACAATTTTCTCTGAGACATCTACTGCTTGCTCTGGCGTGCAGAATCCGATGATGTCCGCGATACGAGGGAAGGTGTCATCGGCTCCATGAGTCATGCCCATGCCACCGCCGACGGCAACGTTGTAACCAACGATTTCGCCGTTCTCGACGATTGCAACAAAGGAAAGATCGTTCGCGTGAATGTCGACATCGTTTGATGGAGGGACGGCAACCGCAATCTTGAATTTACGGGGGAGGTAGGTCTTCCCGTAGATCGGCTCAATTTCTTCTTGAGAGGTTTCGATCTTCTCACCATCGAGCCAGATTTCGTGGTAGGCACGAGTGGCTGGGGTGAGGTGGTCGGAGATGTCTTGGGAGAGCTTTAGGGTTTCGGCGTGGAACTTAGACTGATGCGGGTTTGGGTTACACATCACGTTACGGTTCACGTCACCACAGGCTGCAATGGTGTCCATCGCGGTCTGGTTAATCTCCTTGATCGTTTGCTTCAGGTTCGTCTTGATGATTCCGTGAAACTGGAAGGCTTGACGAGTAGTGAGCTTGATCGTTCCGTTCGCATACTCATGCGCCATACGGTCGGTCTCGAGCCACTGCTTCGGCGTTGCGACTCCTCCAGGAACCCGAATACGGATCATGAAGGAGTAAGCCTTCTCGAGTTTCTTGCCACGACGTTCGCCACGGATATCACGATCATCCTGTTGGTAGGTGCCGTGGAATTTAATGAGCTGGAGGTCATCGGTGGCGAGTTGGCCAGTAGAGAGGTCAGCAAGACCTTCTGCGATCGTTCCACGAAGGTAGTTTGAACGCGTTTTGATGCCTTCATTAGCGTGGAGTTTTTTTGGTTCTTCAGACATGAGATTTAGAGATAGTAATATTGTTGTTCTTAATAAACGTCACGTTGGTAACGCTTGTCTTTTTTGAGGGCGTCGAAGTAGGCGATGGCATCAGCTTCTGATTTGCCGCCGTGTTCTTGGGCGATGTTGATGAGGGTGTTGTGGACATCACCAGCCATGCGATCTGCGTCACCACAGACATAGAAGTAGGCTCCTTGGTTCTCGATCCAGTCCCAAAGCTCTGCTCCTTTCTCGCTCATGCGATCTTGGACATAGACTTTCTGCGGTTGATCACGGGAGAAGGCGACATCAAGTTTCGTGAGGTCTCCATTAGAAAGGTGGTCTTGCCATTCTAGCTGGTAGAGGAAGTCGTAGCTATAACGTTGGTCTCCGAAGAATAACCAGCTGTTGCCTTGCGCTTCTGTTTCGGCACGCTCTTCTACGAAAGCGCGGAAAGGAGCGATCCCCGTTCCCGGGCCGACCATGATGATAGGCTTGTTAGAATCCTCTGGGAGGCGGAAGTTTTTGTTTTTGTGGACGTAAACGCTTACTTTTTCTCCAACCTTAGAATCATCAGAAAGGTAGGTGGAAGCGACTCCTTTACGCTCTTTACCGAAGGTTTCGTATCGGACCGCGGCAACGGTTAGGTGCACTTCATCAGGATGGGCCTTCAGGCTACTCGCAATTGAGTAGAGACGCGGAGGAAGCTTACGTAGGATGTTTACTAGCTCTTGGGCGGAGCCAGTGAATGGTTCAACACCAAACAGATCTACGATTTGGCGACCAAAGAGGAAATTCTTAAAGTCAGCCTTACGGTCTTCCAGCAAGAGGTCGCTGAGAGTCTTGGACTGAGTTAGCTCTTGATATCCTTGCACTACTTTTCTAGACAGCGCGGTGATATCAAGGTGCTTTGTGAGTGCTTCCATCAGTGAGACTTCACCGATTTTTTTCACTTCGACTTTGTCTTCACCGTTGAGCTCAGAGGCTGCTAGGAAATCTGAAACGACGTTTTCTGCGTTTTCTGGGACAACACCGAGTGCATCACCGACTTCATAGATCAAGCCTGAGCCTTCTAAGGAAAGCTCTAGGTGGATCGTTTCTTTTGCTGATCCGGTGCCGTTTAAGTTAGTGTTCGCGATTACTTCCGCAGGGAAAGGCTTACTTTTATCGAATGCAGGAGCTACTGGCTCGGCTGCATAGGCAAATCCGGTATCTGCAGAGGTAGGTGCTGCAATTCCAGATGCTGCCGCTGGCTTTAGCTCATCGAGTTTTGTAATAACGTCTGTTGACCAAGCGTCGAAGCTATCATCGAAATCAACGTCACAGTCAACACGGTCTGCAATGCGCGTGGCGCCGAGGGCTTCAAAGCGAGCGTCAAAGTCTTTTCCAGTCTGGCAGAATTTCTCATAGGAGGTATCGCCCAAGGAAAGGACAGAAAAGTTAACGCCCTTAAGGTCGAGATCGTCTTTCATGAATCCCTCATAAAAGGCTGTTGCTGATTCTGGCGGTTCACCATCGCCCCAAGTGCTGATCAGAGTAAGGATGTTCTCATGCTTCTTGAGGTCAGCAGGGGAGAGATCGCTCATGTTCTTCACGGTTGGCTTAAATCCTTTTTTCTTCACAGTTTTACCGAGCTTGTCGGCAAGCTCTTCTGAATTTCCAGATTCTGTTCCGTAGAGGAGGAGGAGTTCGATCGGTTTGGCTACAGCGGCAGCGACTCCAGCAGCAACGCCCGCAGCGGGAACTGCTGCAAGTGCCGCAGCAGAAATACCAGAGCCAGCAGAGAACGCCTCGCCCGCTTGGAGCATATCACTTGTCGGAGCTCCAGTGGGTAGGATGCCTTGTGCGTTTTCAGGAAGGTAAGAGCTAGCTCGACCTGAGAGGTAGCCACTAAGCCATACAAGTTGCTCAGGACGAAGACTGCCCAGTCCTTTTTGGAGCAGTTCTCTCTGTTGCGGATCTAGAGGGGTAAGGTCAGGAAACATAATAAAGGTGGGGAAATATCGGAGGGATTTATGAAAAGGTCGAGTAATTAACGTAATAATTTTTAATCTTTAGTTAATTGATCAAGTTTTGTATGATTTAAATTTCCACAAGAAAGCTTAGATGGCAAGGAAAAACTTATCAGGAGAGAGTTTTTTGCTTTGTTTTATGGCGCAAACTTCAGGCAGGTGCGATTCTTTGGATGGTATAAATGATGATTTTTCATATTTTTCTTTCATGCGAACACGTGTTCATGTAATTACTTATCGTGATGATTGCGAAAGTTTGCAGTGCGGCAGTACAGGGGGTGGAGGCTCAGTTGGTAGAGGTGGAAGTGGGCACCCGAGTTGTGTCGGATGCTAGCCCACCGTCGAACATTATTGTTGGGTTGCCAGATACGGCGGTTCGTGAGTCCTCGGAGCGGGTTAAAACAGCGCTTTTGGCTGCGGGCTTTTTTGCTGGGAATTCTCATATCATTAATTTAGCTCCGGCGGACTTGCGGAAGGAGGGGCCGTCGTTTGATTTGCCGATTGCGATCGGCATGGTAGCCTGTGCACTAGAGGTGAACTTGCCTGATTTGGTCGAATATTTAATAGTGGGAGAACTCTCATTGGATGGATCACTCCGCCCTGTCAAAGGGGTGCTCTCACTGGCGGTGGCTGCAAAACAAGCTGGTAAACGAGCGATTTTATTACCTGCGGCGAATGCAGAGGAGGCCTCGTTGATCTCTGGTTTAGAGGTCTATGGCGCGCAGAACCTGAAAGCGGCATGGGATCATTTGGCGGGGCAAGATCAGCTAGAACCCGTTAAGCAAAAGGTAAACTTCTCCGCAACACCTGACTACGCCGTTGATTTCTCTGAGGTGAAGGGGCAAGCGGTGGCGAAGCGGTCGCTGGAAATTGCAGCTGCTGGTGGGCATAATGTGTTGTTAAGTGGTCCTCCAGGAACGGGGAAATCGATGCTTGCCCAGCGCATTCCGACAATCCTGCCCCCGCTTTCTGAGGCGGAGGCGATTGAGACGACGAAGGTGTATTCCGTGCGTGGCCTTACAGGGGGCGATGCCTCGTTTGTGAAGGAGCGCCCTTACCGCTCGCCACATCATACCATTTCTGAACCTGGTTTGATTGGAGGTGGTAGTGCTATCTCGCCTGGTGAAATCTCGATGGCGCATAATGGAGTTCTTTTCCTCGATGAATTCCCGGAGTTTAAACGCTCCACGCTTGAGATTCTACGCCAACCCTTAGAGGATGGCGAGGTCACGATCTCTCGCGCCAGTGGGACGCTGACCTTTCCGAGTAAATTCATTCTGGCGGCCGCGATGAACCCCTGTCCGTGTGGCTATTACGGTGATGTGAAGATGCAATGTAAGTGCAATCCCTATCAGCTAGAGAATTACCAGAATCGTCTCTCGGGTCCGATTATGGATCGTATTGACATTCACATTACGGTGCCACGGGTAGATTATCAAGAGTTGCGGATGGAGACGGTTGAGGAGAGCTCTGCTACGATTCGGGAACGGGTGGTGCGGGCGCGTAAGATTCAGGAGGAGCGTTATCGCGGACAAGCGGGGGTGTATTGTAATGCGCATGCCTCGGGTAAATTGCTCAAGGAGCACTGCCGGCTTGATGATGCAACTCATGCCATGCTGGAGCGATCGATGGAGCGTTTTGGATACTCCGGGCGTGCTCACAATCGTATTATTAAGCTCGCGAGAACGATTGCGGACTTAAATGGAAGCTCTCAGATTTCACAAGCTCATGTGATGGAGGCGATTAATCTGCGGTCGAATGATCGGAAGGCGGAAAAGTGAAAAGTGAAAAGTGAAAAGTGAAAAGTGAAAAGTGAAAAGTGAAAAGTGAAAAGTGAAAAGTGAAAAGTGAAAAGTGAAAAGTTGGAGTAGATATGGATTTAATTGACGTGAAGCCGAGGGTTTCAGAGGTCGAAATTATAGGTTTTCTCTTACTTGATTAGCTCTATAAGGTTGACGTTGAATGATTGAGCTAAAAACTTTAATGTAAAAGGTTGATTGTCTAAAGAGGCCTTTACAAGTTGAGACGTAAATAAGCCACTTTTAGGTTTCCATTTTGCCTCTTGACGCGAAACAGCCGAAACCCAATTAACTAGTGCGACATACTCAGATTTTTCAGTGTCGTTTGAGTTGTCAGACATATTTGGAGCTGAGAGCTCTTTCTGGAGTAATAGCTCCTGATCAATATTGATTTCTTTAATGGGTAAGGCGCCTTGAAGGATTTGACCAATACCGACAAAGCCGTGCCCTTTTAAATAGGCTGCAATAATATCTCCTTTGCTCAATCCTAATATTGCATCTCGAAATCTTGGAGCTTGCCCTGCTGAAACGAAACCGTATTTCACATAGTCATCCCAATTTCTATGAACGCTTTCACCTACGTTAAAATAATAAATGCCATTCTGGTAATCAAAATTCGAAAGCTCTTTGTGCAAGCAGTTTTGTGGTCTGAAGTTATCTGAATAGTGCCCGGATGAAATATTTGTTAATTGCTTTCCTAGTTTCCAAAGGAGTGTTTTTTCGACTAGTAGGGCGTCGTTTTCAGATAAATTGTGTGCAATCACTCGGATAATGGGTTCTAAGCCTTCTTTTCTAATGGCTTGTATCCTTTTTGATTTTTCACTGTCAGAGTAGTCTTTTAAGTGTGCATGTTTTCTCGATCCTGTGCCCTTTCCGTAATAAAATTCTTCAAGATTTCTAGGGTCTATGTAGACGTAGACGTAAAATTTACCTTTTTTGAGCATTGTTATTGGCGTTATGGATTCAATGAAGTTACTATCAAATTAGATTCGGTAGAGTTGGCAGGCGTGGGCGGAAAACCCGGCGCCAAAGGCAGTCATCCAGATGTGGTTTCCTTGTTCGTCAGATTCGAGGAATTGCTCTAGAGCTACGAGAACGGATGGGCTGCTCATGTTTCCGTAGTTATTCATGACGTCCCGTGTGATCGGTAAGGCATCAACGGGAAGGACGCTCTCGAGTTGGTCGATCACATCGCGCCCGCCGCCGTGGGTAATCCAGCTGTCGGGCTCGCCTTGCTGTGTATTGCGCTTTTGGTAGAGCTCTCCAACCGCTTTTCCAGCGAGTGCAGGGACGCTACGGTGAAGCTGGTTGCGGAGTTTTCCTTTGGCATTCGTGAAGCGGATTTTTTCTCGCTCTTCAGGGAGGTGAGTGGAGAGGAAATCAGTGACTCTCCAGCTTCCGCCTTGGCTTGACCAAACGGCGGCAGCCGCGCCATCACCGAAGAGGCAGGTGCTAATGAGGACGCCAAAGTCATCTTCAATAAAAAAAGCGGCGGAGCAGATTTCTACCGCGACGGTGACCACGATGGCGTCAGGGTTATCTGCGATCACTCCGTTGGCGGCACGCATGAGAGGGACGGCGGCTCCACATCCAAGCCCTGTCATGTCTTGGTGGAAAACGTCAGCCCTGAGATTGAGCTGTTCGGCGACATGGCTGCTCACTCCAGGGCAGAGGTATCCCGTGCAGGAACACAGAAAGAGGGCGTCGATTTCGTGAGGTTGATGCCCTGATTTCTTGATCGCTTTTTTTACGGCTTGTGCCGCAAGTTTGGGTGCTTCGCGCTCATAACTTTCGCTGAGTTGTTGAGCGTCGCGTTGCCAGGCTTGATTTAAGTTATCGAGTGCGAAGTGGCGTTTTTCGATCCCGCTGTCACCAGAAAGCACCTTTTCTAATAGCATTCGTGAGCGGCCTTTGAGCATGGGCCAAAAGTCGGCATTCTGCATAGCCTGCAGACATTCTTGTTGAGTAAAGGAATTATCCGGAAAAGACGACGCAACAGAATGTAAATGCATACTTATAGTCAAAGCTAGATATCGAGAAACACAAGTGGGAATAAAAAAATCTAGGCAGAACAGGGGCGTTTATGTTTAACCCATAGCAAATGAAAATTATTGTTACAGGGGGTGCAGGATTTATCGGTGGGGCTGTCATACGCCATTTAATCCAAAACACGGAGCATGAGATCTGCAATGTCGATGTGCTTACTTATGCCGGAAACCTGAATTCCTTAGCGGATGTGTCCTCTGATTCACGTTACTCACTTTCTCAATCTGACATTGGTGATTATGAGGCGATGAAGGCTCTGGTTACGAAATTTCAGCCAGATGCGATCATGCACCTCGCGGCGGAGTCGCATGTGGATCGTTCGATCGAAAACCCTCGCGAATTTCTTGATACGAATATCCTAGGAACCTTCAACCTCCTGAATGTCGCTAAGGATTACTGGAGCGCACTGCCTGAGGAGAAAAAAGCTTCCTTCCGCTTTCACCATATTTCTACAGACGAAGTATATGGGGATTTACCGGCGGATCCGAGTGTATTGTTTACCGAGACTACGCCCTATGCGCCGAGTTCACCGTATTCGGCCTCTAAGGCAGCGTCTGATCATCTCGTCCGCGCGTGGCAGCGCACCTATGGCCTGCCAACACTGATCACAAACTGTTCTAACAACTACGGGCCGTATCACTTTCCGGAGAAACTCATTCCACATATGATTCTTAACGCTCTTTCGGGTGAGGTCTTACCGATTTACGGTGATGGTCAGCAGATCCGTGATTGGCTCTACGTGGATGACCACGCACGGGCACTGGTGAAAGTAGCGGAGTCTGGAGAAATCGGAGAAACCTACAACATCGGTGGACACAATGAGAAAACGAACCTTGAGGTGGTAAAGACGCTTTGTGCACTTTTGGAGGAGCTGGCAGGTGACCAAAAGCCGGCTGGAGTAGTCAAATACGAAGATCTGATTACCTTTGTTACCGATCGCCCCGGGCATGACCATCGTTACGCGATCGATGCTAGTAAGATAGAAAATGAGCTGGGCTGGACTCCCGAGGAAACTTTTGAGACGGGATTACGCAAGACTGTAGAGTGGTATCTCGGCAATGAAAGTTGGTGGTCGAATGTGCTTAGTGGAGATTATAAACTCGAGCGAAAGGGGCTCTAAAATATCCGCTTTTCTCTTACTTATTTATCGGAGCAAAAACTTTTATGAAATAAGGCTTGTCATCTTGGGATTTTTTCGTGTATATCTCCACCCCAATTTTACACCACTATGGTAGCTCTCAGATTACAAAGAAAAGGTTCTAAGGATCGTCCTTATTACAAAATCGTCGCGGCAGATAAACGTGCTCCTCGCGATGGACGATACATTGAACAAATCGGAACTTATGACCCATTGGTTGAAGGTGAAAACTGGAAGATCGATCTTGAAAAAGCAGACAAGTGGGTCTCCAACGGTGCGCAACCTTCTGATACGGTTAGCGACATCATCCGCAAAGCGAAGAAAGCGTAAGTTTTCTTTCCTTCAACTCAAAATGATAAAAGAGCTCGTATGAGCTCTTTTTTTGTTGGGTGAACTCACGTTTTGTAGCGAGAGAATGATCCGTGGCGCATACTTTTAATCTTGATGCGGCAGTTAGAAAACCGCGAAGGCGCAAAGACGCTAAGTTTTTAAGGATGCAGGAAGGAATTCCATCTGGATTCACCTAATGGGGGAAAGACATGAGTGATATCTCAGAAAAGAATTGAAAATCTTTAAAATTTGCCTAAGGGCTATTTTGCGCTACGCTTATATTGCGGATAAACAACCCATCCCTTCTCACTTTAGGACTGTGTGCGAAACACCTTCCAGCATTCAAGGAAGCCTGACGCAAATTCTTCTGGGCGTTTCTCAACCCACGCATCGATCTGCTCTTGGGTGAGCCAAAGGCCACATTCGACTTCGCTGCACGGATATCGCACGCTGCCCATATGAGCCGCGAGGTAGAGGCCGATGTGTTCCCAGCCCGTTTGCTCACTAGGAGGGAGTTTAGCGATGAATTTGAGAGGAGCCTCTGCGATGCCTAGCTCCTCCTGGAGTTCGCGGTGGACGGCGGATTCGTAATCTTCTCCCGCATCTAGGTGACCAGCGGCGCTGGAGTCCCATACCCCTGGATGCTTGTCCTTGAGCTTACTGCGCTTCTGGAGAAAGACCTCGTTCCGTTTATTGAAAACCAAGATATGCACCGCGCGGTGGAGTAAGTTTTCGGCATGAACGACCGCTCTTTTATCAGTGCGGAGCACGTTGTCTTCCGCATCGACGACGTCAAAGAGTTCGTCGGGATTCTGTGCGACATCTTTGAGCGGATGGTCGTCATAGAGGCGGGTGAGGTGAATCCAGGTTTCGAGATCAAGCTCCTCAGCACGGCAGGTTTCCGAAATCTCGGTCGTTTCGCAGACGGTTGACCATTCCAGATGCTCGGGCATGGCCTTGCGGAGCATTTTTCGGCGTTGGGCGAAGCCGCGGCGGATGAGTTCATCAAAGAGGCGGTGGTCGTAGACGGGCCATTCGGTCGCAGTTGGCTCGACTACCATTACGGTCGAGTCAATCTGAGGTCGTGGGTAAAAGGCTTCTGGAGGAACGGTTTTGATGGGGCGGGAGTCCCACTCGGCTTGCATGCGGAGGGAGAGAATGCCGTAGTCTTTCGTTCGTGGTTTCGCGACGATGCGGTCGATGAATTCCTTCTGCAGCATCACCACGGCGCGAGTGACGAGGCTCGGACGCTGGAGGAAATTACGCAAAATCGCACCGCCTGAGGAATAGGGTAGGTTCCCTAAAAACTTGATTGGCCCTGTCGGTAAGAGATCACGGATATCGAACCGAACGGCGTCGACTTGGTGCACGGTGACGTGCTCTGTGTCCGCAAAAATGGTTTGGAGCCGCTCAGCGAGGCGGGCATCGTATTCAAGCAGGATGACTCGTTTCGCAAGAGGAACGACAAATTCGGTCAACGCGCCGGTGCCAGGCCCAACCTCGACGACGGTATCCTCAGGTTGAATCTCTAACTGATCGACAATCCATTGCGCTACATTTTGGTCGCACAAGAAGTTTTGCCCCAGTTTCTTAGAGGGGATTACTTCGTATTTGCTGAGCGCGTCGCGGACTTCGGATTGGGTCATAAGTGGGAAGAGTGAAGGAAGAAGAGTGAAGGAAGAAGAGTAAAATTAATTTTCACGCGTTCTTTTCATAATGGTGGTCAATATTGCGACTAATTGATTCGCTTCGTCTATTAGATTTGAGAGGAGGTGTTCTGAAACTAATTCGGATTTCACGATAACGCGAAGCCAATAGAGCGTTTCTCTTGCCTCTTTGCAAGAAATAGACATTTTTGAGGCAAATTCTTTTTGGCTGTAGCTCCCATATGCCTCTTCTACGTTTGCTCCAATAGAGGTTGAAGATCGCAATAATTGATCAGCGATAGGTAGCGGAACATTCTTTTTGACAACATCACTCTTAAAGAATTTCACCATTCGCACCGAAAACTCAAGAGTGCGGTCCTTAATATCTTGAGGCTCGTTACTCATAATTATTCTTCCTTCTTCCTTCACTCTTCTTCTTCCACAACCGGTTCGTGGAGTTTTTCCTTGGTCATTTTTCCGGACTTATTCCAGTGTTGTTCGAGTCCGTAGGGCATACCCATGATGTAGTCGCGCTTTGATTTTTGCATGCCGTTGCTGTGCCATTCTTGTTGGAGGCCGCTGAGGATTCCCTTGGTGTAGTGGAAGGCTTTTTTCATGAACCCATTGCTGTGCCACTCATACCAGGTTCCGTGTTTGAGTCCGTCCTTGTAGCAGAAGCGCCCTTTGAGAATGAGGTTTGGAATGTCGCTGGCCTCAAGCTTCTCGTTTTTGACTTCGAGCTCCTCCACCATGACACCAGTGAAGGGTTGCGAGCCGAGGTGGACGACACCGCCTTTACTGGAGAAAGCAGGGTGAGATTTGGCGATTTCTAAGGGGCCGTCTGGATCCCAAGCGTGGCCGGGGTGAGCGTGGAGCGCCGTCAGCGTGATTAGGATAATAAGGAAATATTGCATGATGAATTACGACTTGAGCGTTTCCCATTCAGCTTCTTTGAAGCCAACCAATCCGCGATCACTAGTGAGTAAGAAGGGGCGCTTTACGAGCATGCCTTCCTTGCCTAGTAGGTCGTAGATATCCTCTGCGCTCATGGTCGCGACCTGATCCTTGAGTCCTAGTTCGCGGTAGAGTTGACCAGAGGTGTTGAAGAGTTTTTTGAGATTTCCATCGTAGGCATCAGTCATTTGTTGGAGTTCCTGCGGGGAGGGGGATTGCTCTAGGAGATTGACGATATCGGCTTTGATCTGGTGGGCCTCGAGCCATTTGAGGGCTTTCTTACAACTGGAGCAGTTTTTATGAATGTAGATTTTCATTTAGACGTTGGGTTGGCGATGGGAGGGAGCGGCACAGAGCCGGGCTTTGGCTGCGGTTCGGTATTAAAGAGAAAATTCATTTCTTCCAGCCACTTGAGTTTATCGAGAGCAGGAATGGACTGGGCATCACGCAGAGCACGGATTGGCGCTTCCTCATAGGTCGCTCCGAACCACGGGTCACGGGGCTTAAGCGGAATTTCCCCGATGATATTCCTCTTTGATTTTTCTGAGTTGTTCGACATCTGTTTTATCTTGGTCTCGCCCGACATCTTCTTTCATTTGGATGAGCCGATCTAGGTTGATGACTGGGACTTGTAAGTTTTCGGTAATGGAGGCGAAGTGAAGATCGTTCTCTATATCTGCATAGCTGTATGGCGGATCGACAAAAAGATCAAGAGTGATTCCCGGGAGCTGGTCAGAGACTACGGAGAAAACAGTCATGTTGCGCTCGGTGATCCATTGTTTTCTGATTGCAGGGTTTTGTAAGTCCTTGAGTGCTACCGGGTAGATTGGGTAGAATCCCATTTCGTCTAATGCACCGATGAGCGTTTCCAATTCTTCTGAAGCTAGACTGACAATTAAATCGACATCTCGCGTGAAGCGTTGGTAGCCGTAAAGGTTTACCGCAAGTCCACCTACCAGTGCATACTTAATTCCTCGCGAATTGAGGGTCTGGAAGAGGGTTTGTAAATTTACGGTCTGCATCTGTGATCGTGAATATATCGATCGGCAGAATTGTCCGCAAGAGAGCATTTACGAAAAATATTGCTTAATCCTATTATCGCTTCTTACACTGCACGTATGCCAGTTTTAGAGGTGAATAATCTTACTACTCGATTCCATACGCGCGATGGAGTGGTGAAGGCCGTTGAGGATGTTTCTTTTTCACTCGAGAAGGGGGAGACCTTAGGAATCGTTGGGGAATCTGGATCTGGTAAATCAGTGACGTGTTATTCTCTGTTGGGACTCATCCCGATGCCTCCAGGAAAGATCCATGCGGGATCAGCGATGTTTGACGGGCAGGACCTGCTAAAGATGTCGGAAAAAGAGCTGCGCGGGATCAGAGGAAAAAGGATTTCCATGATTTTCCAAGATCCGATGACTTCTCTCAACCCTTACATGACGATTGGGGATCAGTTAATTGAGCCGTTGACCCTACACTTAGGCGTAAAGGGAGAGGATGCGAAACGGAGAGCGATCGAAATGATGGATCAGGTCGGGATTCCTGAGCCGGATACGCGCCTAGGAGCCTATCCTTTCGAGTTCTCGGGTGGGATGCGGCAGCGGATTATGATCGCGATGGCGCTCATTACGAACCCTGAAATTTTGATCGCCGATGAACCAACGACCGCGCTGGACGTCACGGTGCAGAAGCAGGTGCTCGACCTCATTAAGGAGCAACAGAATAACCTTGGGACTTCCGTCATTATGATTACGCACGACCTCGGGGTGGTCTCGCAAGTGTGTGATCAAGTAAATGTGATGTATGCGGGGCGCACGATCGAGAAGGCTCCGGTGAGAGAACTCTTCGAGAATCCCATGCATGCCTACACCCGCGCCTTGCTGAAAAGTATCCCTGCGAACCATAAGAAGGGCGAGCTGCTGTATACGATTCCGGGATTACCTCCGATTTTGAGTCAACTGGATGAGGGCTGTGCTTTCCGCACGCGGAACACGCTCGGGCAAGCGGAGTTGTGTGAGCAGGGGAGTGCTCCAGCGCTGGTAGAGAAGTCCGCGCAGCATTATGTGCAGGATTGCCCGGGGTGCTTGGCGTGAGGCGGTGGGTTTTGTCCGCGACCTTTAGAGGGAGCGGTTACTGCAGAAATAAGGGTGTTTTATCCGCAGATTTTCGTAGATTTATTTTCTATGGTCGGAAAAAAGACTAGGAAACAGTTCTATATACCGCTATAGTGATTTTATGAAATTTATGATCACCCTAGACCGAGATGAAGATGGCGTATGGATTGCCGAGTGCCCTTCGATTCCTGGCTGTTTTAGCCAGGGAGCTACACAAGAGGAAGCAGAAGCGAATGTCAGAGAGGCCATCATGGGGTGTCTAGAAGTCCGTGCAGAACAAGGCCTTCCGATTACGGTGGAGACCAGAAGCGTTGAAATCCCACTTGCGGTATAAAATGCCTTCTCTCCCAGTTTTAAGCGGAAAAGAGGTGCGTAAGGCCTTTGAAAGGGCTGGTTGGGAGTTCGCGCGTCAACGAGGAAGTCATATGATCCTTTTGAAGAAAGGAAGTATTGTGACTCTCTCGGTTCCAAACCATAAAGAAGTGGCTCGTGGAACGATGCGAGGTTTGATTCGTGCCGCAGGTATGAGTGTAGAGGAATTTTTGGCTTTGTCCCATTGAGAGATTTTTTGATATGAGTATTCAGGAATTAAAAGTTATTATTTCTAAGCAGTCGCGGCCCTCTCTAGCTTGTAGTCATTTACTCTCTTACATAAGGTCGGAAGTTGAGAAGGGGCAAATGACCTTGTATGAGGTGTATCTTTTGCGTGAAGAAGCACTTGATTGGGGAATTAAGGCGAAAATGCAACCTGCGTGGGGCGAGAATTCTTCACTTTTTGATTTGGGTGAGCTCGTGTATCACAACTTAATGTGTTTGTTTTTCAGAGAATCGAATGCGAAAGTGATTGATTACGCTGAGTCTATTATAGATCAAGTTCGAGATAAGGGGGGGAACTATATGTTGGATTTATACGGCGATATTTTTGTCCCCGAAATGACTCACGAAACGATTGCCGAGTTACAGAAAGCACGCCGATTTAGTGCGCAAAATGATTATTATTTCCCAGGGCATTTTGGATCGATCCCCGGTGAACTTGATCATGTGGAGAGAATGATCCTGGAACATGAAGAGCCGGTTAAGGAGTATCGTGATGAAATCTTAGATCTGAAGCTTTGGTTTTCTTATCTGGAGTTTTAGTTGAGGCATGCCACGTCTTTTCTCAACAACTTCCTCTCCTAAAAACAAATATCTTGCATTTTTAGAATGCTTAGATGATGGAGTGTTTAACTATGATTGATAAGATTCGTAATGTAGCGATTATCGCGCACGTTGACCACGGGAAAACTACTTTGGTAGATGAACTCCTGAAAGTAGGTGGAGCGGTTGAAGCCCACCAAGAACTGCAGGAGAGAGCGATGGATTCCATGGATCTAGAGCGTGAGAAAGGAATTACAATTAAGGCCAAAAACACGGCTGTTAAATGGGAAGACTACACTCTTAACATCGTGGACACTCCCGGGCACGCCGATTTCGGTGCAGAGGTAGAGCGTGTGATGAAGATGGTTGATGGCGTTCTTCTGGTCGTAGATGCTTATGAAGGACCGCAGGCACAGACGCGTTTCGTATTACGTAAGGCTCTTGAGAATGGCTTGAGTCCTGTGATCGTGATTAATAAGGTTGACCGTGACCACTCTGATCCAGAAGGCGTGCAGGAAAAAGTCCTGGAGCTTCTCCTAGAGCTCGGTGCGACGGAAGAGCAGTTTGAATCTCCAGTAGTTTATGGAACCGCTAAGAATGGCTGGTTCGTTGATGATCTTTCTAAAGTTGAAGCAGGTGGTGAATCCATGGTTCCGCTCCTACAAACAATTATTGATCGTGTTCCTGCCCCCACCGCTAACCTAGAAGGCGATTTCCAAATGCTAGTAAGTAACATTGATTGGGACAACTACGTTGGACGTATTGCTCTTGGAAAAGTGCAGTCTGGAACGGTTACGAAAGGGGAGTCTATCTGGCTCTGCCGTAAGGATGGAACGCGTGTGAAGAGCACTGTGTCTAAGGTGATCGAGTATTCGGCCCAAGGACCGATTGAAGCTGAACAAGGCGCTGCTGGAAATATTGTCGGTGTTGCTGGTTTCGAGGACGTTGACATTGGTGAAACGATCGTTGGCTCCGAGAAGATGGAAGCTCTTCCAATCATTCAGATCGACCCACCTACCATTATGATGCAGTTTGCGGTTAATGATGGACCTTTCGCTGGTAAAGAAGGGAAGCACGTAACGTCTCGTGCAATCCGTGAGCGTCTGGACCGTGAGCTAAAAACCAATGTTTCCCTCCAAGTTTCTGATGGTGACGAAGCTGGATTTTTCAATGTATGTGCACGTGGTGCGATGGAAATTTCCGTTCTTGTGGAAACGATGCGTCGCGAAGGGTTCGAGGTTCTCGTTTCTCGTCCAAACGTGATTACGAAAGAAATCGATGGGAAGAAGATGGAGCCATATGAGACGCTTTATCTCGAAGTTCCTGACGACATGGTGGGTGGTGTAATCCAAGCGCTCCAGCTCCGTAAGGGAATCACAGAGCTTATGGAACCACGTGGTTCGATGACCTATATCGAGGTTACGATCCCAACGCGTGGATTGATCGGCTTTGAATTTGAGCTGATGAACCTTACTTCTGGTCACGGTGTGATGTCGCACCTCTTTAAGGACTACCGTCCATACATCGGACGTATTAAAACTCGTCAGAATGGCGCCTTAGTATCAATGACTACAGGAACAGCGATGACCTACGCCCTGAAGCCGCTAGAGGAACGTGGTAAGCTCATGACAGACCCGCAGGATGAAGTTTACATCGGTCAGATCGTAGGGGAGTGTTCCCGTGCAGGAGATCTAGAAGTAAATCCAACCAAAGCGAAAAATCTTACAAACCACCGTGCTGCTGGTAAAGATGATAGCAACAAGGTTCAGCCAGCAATTAAGTTCGACCTAGAGCGCGCGATCGAATACATCGAGCCAGATGAATTTGTAGAGGCTACTCCACTTCACATCCGCCTCCGTAAGCGTATTCTCGATCCTAGTAAGCGTAAGCGCGCTGAGAAAGCCGCGAAAGAGGATTAATCTAATAGTTAGTGCTTGTTTAAAATAACAAAAGCCGCTTCTGTTAATTCAGAGCGGCCTTTTTTGTGAAAAAATTCAGGCGAAGATCTTTGGTAGCCACCGGTAGCTTCGTTTAGTTTTAATCCAAGAGGTTTTAAAGCTTTGGAATCTAGTCAGACGAGGTTTGGAGATGAAGACTTCTCATTATGCCTCTGAGTAAAGGATTTATAATAAAAAACCCTCGCCAAATAGGGCGAGGGTGCTAATTCCCATTTGTATCTATGGGAGAGTATTTGTTCAACTAATGCTTTGCGATTTAACCTAAAACTTTAGATTTGATAGGCTTACCAGAAAAACCTTAGTGCTGCATTCGCACCATAGGATGAATCTACACTGTCATTGCTCATGGTATAGAAAACCAGATCAATAAGTGCAATATCGCTCAGCTGGTAGAATGCACCTGCTTGAACTTCTAAGAAGTTACCTGAGATGCCCGCTATGTCTGTTGAGAAGCTTTGTCCGTTTGCTAGTGTAGATTCTACTGAGTAATCGTCATCAGATAAGTTGAAGGTGTAAGCTAATCTACCAGTAAGACCAAAACTGCTTCTGGTTGGACGCCAGCTACCTTCTACACCTAATGAAATTAGAGTGGTTTCTACCGAATGGGATTCGGTTTGAATGCTAGCAGCAGAACCAGTTTCATTAATGGAATCAATATCTGTAATAAGATGATTAACTTTCACGAATGGAGCTAACTGCTCCTGAGAATCTCCATTATAGAGCCACTTATAACCCGCTTCTAGATTAAGCGTTGATGCTTCCGTATTTACATTGTTTTCGAAACCAAGAGCAGTTCTGGTGCCGTCGAATTCAAAGGAACCTGTGCTTGCTGCTAAGTTGAGAACTCCATATTCACCAAGCTTCATTTCATAAGATGCTCCAAAAATGACTCCTGTTGAATCTAAGTCAAGATGGGAAGAGCTAATCGAGCCTCTATCAATAGCTCCGAATAAACCGATCTCCATGTTTTCTCTAATATTAGCATATACTCCAAGGAAGCCGCCTGAGCCTTCCAGGTCGTAATCTTTTTTGCCAATCCCATTTATCGCTTGGTGGTTAGCGCCAACTGCGAGCTCCCACTGACTATTAGCATCAACGCGTGCTGTGTTCTGTATCGTTCTGCTATAGCTAAGATGCTGGAAAGTAGCGTAATCATTAAGTGCACTGTAGGATACAGGTGTTAATTGACATACTAAGTCTTCTGCCACCGTGCCTGGAGATGCGCTGAGGATGGAGTTAATACGATCAAGAACGACCTGAGAGGAGGAATCTATACTCTCAAGATTAGTAAGCTGTTCAACAGAGTCAGGATCAATACTTAAGAGAGCATCGATGACATTAGCAGTCGATGATTCATAGGCCGTATCACCTACTCCTATGATAATGATATTCCCTGTTTCCTGGTTAAATACGGCTCTAACATCTTGGTCTAGCCCCTGAGTATCGAAAGCTGAAAAACCATTAGCAAGGTTAGTATCGCCTTGGAAAAGTTCGAACTCGTCTAAAAGTGAAACTGAGCTACTTGATCCAGTTAATGCTAACTCACTGTTGCCTGAAAGAGCTACATTTGCAGCATTGATGCTTAGTGAAGTGCTAGATGGCCCTGTAACGGTCGTTTCAATTCTACCCGCAGTAAAGTTATTCGCTGAGAGAGTGCCTTGTCCATTGAGGGTTCCATTAGCTCCACTGTATGTATCGACATTTTGATCGCCTGTGAGAGATAGAGTTCCGTTATTCACGACTCCAGCTCCGCTTGCGATCGTTCCTCCAGCTGCTTCTAGAGTGGCATCAGAGTTAATATTCACGTTAGTTCCCGCATTATTTCCATTCAGCGCGGTGGTGCCTGATTGCACAGTCAGATTTCCAGCCGATGCTTGATTCAAGGAGACAGCTCCATTGGTGATAATATCACCAGGTCCAAGCTCTAAATTCACTTGTGCGCCATCATTTAAGTTGTATCCACTAGCGGTTAATAGTCCTGATCCTTGGAGTGTTCCGGATGCGGTGTAGAGACCTACCGTTTCATTTCCATTAAGTGTTAATGTTCCCGAGTTATTTACTGCGGCAGAATCATCTATCGTGCCGACTCCAGTATCAAGAGTTGCTCCTTGGTTGATCGCGATAGAATTTCCAGTATTATTAGCACTTAGGGTTGTTGTTCCAGTTTCCACGAGGATTGTTCCAGCCGTTGCTTGGTTTAGAGCAATAGTCCCGTTAGTAATGATGTTACCCGCTCCTAGTGATAGGTTTGTTTCAGACCCGTCGTTTAGGTTATAAGTTCCGGCAGTTAATACTTCAGTCCCTGTTGCTCCGGTAAGAACTCCCGTGGAGGTATAACTATTAATTGTTTCGTTAGCTTGAATGTACAGGGTTCCTGCGTTGTCAACATCAGTTGTAGCCCCTAAGCTACCAGCAAAGGCATTCAGGGTTGCGCCATCATTAATGTTCGCATCACCGCTGAGATCACCGGTTAGAAGTGTCAGCCCTGATTCTACTGTTACATCACCAGCGACTTCACCTGCTAATCTTACAGTGTCGTTTGTTGTAATGACTCCTTCACCAAGATTAGCATTCACTACTGCACCGTCGGTTAGGTCATATGTATCTGCAGTAAGGGTTCCTGTACCACTAAGAGTAGCTGGGTCTAAGATTGTATTACCAGAATTGTATGCTGAGACTGTTTGGTCTCCATTAATGGTAAGGGTTCCTTCATTTTCTACTGTTGATCCTGCTGCGAGAAGGTTAGATCCTCCTGCAATGAGCGTAGCACCATTGGTAATATTAGTCTCTGTTCCTGCGTTAGCTCCGTTTAGGTTGGTGATGCCTGAGTCAACCGATATATTACCTTGAGAAGTTCCATTAATTGTTACTTCAGTGCCAAGGATGCTGGCGTCTCCACTTGTGTTAATATCTCCTGCTCCAAGGTTCGCATCAACAGTCGCTCCGAATGCTAAATCATACGAATCTGCAGTCAAGGTTCCTCCGCTTAAAGTGCCGTTATTTGAACTATAATCTCCCTGTATTGTTTGGTTTCCAGTGAAGTTAATTGTTCCAGCATTTGCGATTCCTGTTGAGTTCTCTAATCCGGTAGCTTGAGCGTCTAATGCCGCGCCACTTGCCACCGTAATGTCTAATACGTTCAATCCACCTAATTGTGTTGTCCCAGATTGCACATTGAGTGCGCCTAGAGCGGTATTGTTAATAAACGTGTTTCCCTCCGTATTAATGGTTCCACTGATCGCGCTATTTGTAGTTGCATCGTCTAAATCAAATGTCGTTGCAGTGTATGTGCCGGCACCATTTAAGGTTCCACCAGTAGATTCATAGGTGGTTACTGTTGGGTTTCCAGTGAATGTTAATGTGGTGTTGTTTACTACAGTTTGACTGCTTCCAATGTAAGTGAGCATTAAAGTTGCTCCGACTATGTTTATATAAGGTTTCATGTGCATTGGTTATTGTGCGCTTTTATGATCTATTACAGCAAGGAATTGTCAAGTGTGAGGTTGTGTTTTTGAGGTGAAGATAGGCAGTATGAGTTGCTCTCATAAGCTAATAGTCATTTAGTTAGATAATGTATTAAGATCAG
>CALKLP010000188.1 GCA_937991965.1 uncultured Verrucomicrobiales bacterium | reverse complement strand
GAATTTTATCTGGTGGATATACATTATAGAAGTCTTGTTGAGGTTTCGCCTCTGTTAACGCACCTGTGATCACTGCGATTTGAGAGGCGTATCGATCTCTGTCAACCGCAAACCCAGCCCTACGCCCTGTCATTTTGCTGGCGCAAAATCGGGCTCTGACTGGGCTGGAATCTCATGACCTTTCAGGCCATTTTGAGGGGCTACATCCACAAAAAAATCGCGCCTCGACCACAGTCACGACTTGAAAGTATAAATAATTCGCGTCCATTCGTGGCTTTTCCCTTATTTGATTGCCCTGTAATTCATCCAAAATTGCACTCATCCGTGGCAAACTCTCTCGCCGCGATACTATCCTCTGTAATCTGAGCTTTGAGAGCGTCTAAGCCGTCGAATTTTTGCTCTGCTCGAATGAATTTCCCGAGAAGCACTTCTATCTCTAAGCCGTAAATTTCTTCATCAAAATCAAAGAGATGCACCTCAAACTTACGTTGCTGATCACCACTTACAGTGGGCCTAATGCCCAAGTTAGCCACCCCATTTACTACCCTGTCTCGCAACTTAGCACGGACCGCATAAACTCCGTCTGGGGGGAGTAACTCATTCTTGGTATCGATATTGGCGGTTGGGAACCCGATGGTGCGCCCGATCTGTGCGCCTTGCTCCACTGTGCCAAAGAGGGAATAATTCCGTCCTAACATCTTTTTAGCGGCAGAGAGGTTTCCGTCCCGAATAGCCTGGCGAATGCGGGTACTACTGATGCGCTCCCCACCCATAATGACTGGAGGGATTGCAGAGAGCACAATCCCCTTATCCACGCAATACTGTCGCACATAGTCGAGCTTGCCCTCGCGTCCCTTGCCAAATTTCCAGTCCTCGCCGATCGAAATCTGCGCGAGACTACCGTCCTGGTGAATGAGATCAAGAAATTCACGCGCACTGAGCTTCGCGAAGTCTGCGCTGAAGGGAATCACGAGGAGAAACTCCACTCCCATCTCAGCCAGGAGCCTCTTTTTATGCGCAATATTGGCGAGAATGCGCTGCGGCGCACGATCTGGGGCGATGACTTGAAGCGGAAACGGGTCAAACGTGAGAACGCCCGAAATCCCCTCAGCAGCTTTCGCTTCCTCCACAACCTGTTGAATCACCTCCTGATGCCCCAAGTGAACTCCATCAAACACTCCCATCGCCAAGTGCAAGGGCTTTGTCAGACTCCGGATCTCGGTGACATCTGAGGTGACTGTAATCATTTACTTAATTCGTCCAATGTTTCTTTCAAAATCGCGAGTGCCTCAGAAACATGTTCTGCGGAGACATTGAGCGGAGGCAAAAGACGGATCGTATCTGCTCCCGCTGGAGGAACCAATAAGCCTTTCTCCGCAAGAGCGTTACAAAGCTTGATCGAGGCCATTTCTCCCTCCTTGAGCGGAATCCCCCCTCGGTTAAGGCCAATGCCTAGGAGTAATCCTTCTCCTCTAATTTCATCAACCAATGGATGATTCCACGATTCAATTTCCTTGTGAATTTGCTGGGAGCGATCCACTACATTATCGCAGAGGTTCTGCTCAATAATCTCAGAAATGACGGTATTCGAAACTGCACAAGCCAATGGATTTCCTCCATAGGTTGAGCCATGAGAGCCTGGCCCGAGAACACTAGAAAGGCTCTCCTCTTCCCCTTTCATCTTGCGGTCTGAAACCCAGAACCCTCCGATTGGGAATCCACCTCCCATTCCTTTTGCCCAAGAAATGGCATCTGGTTTTAGAGATTCGTGGAAGGCGCGCCACCCCATCAGATGTCCCATACGCCCGAATCCACATTGCACCTCATCGATCATGAAGAGGAGGTCATGCTTATCGCATAAATGCGCCACTGCCGACAGGAATTCGGATGAAGCCGCGTTTATTCCGCCCTCTCCTTGGATCGGCTCGAGTAAGATTGCGACCGTACGCTCCCCTATCGCCTTTTCCAGTGCTTGCACATCGTTATAGGGAAGGTGCCTAAAGCCGGGCAATAGAGGCTGAAAACGATCTTGGATTTTCTCCTGTCCCGTCGCCGACATCGCGCCGATCGTTCTTCCGTGGAAGGACTGGTTAAAGGTTAGGATCTCAAACCGGTTTTCATTATGCGCATTGGGACGGTGGTGACCATAGCGTCTAGCGAGCTTGATCATCCCGTCATTCGCCTCCGCGCCGGAGTTAGAGAAAAACATTTTTCCTGGAATCTTAATACACTGTTCCGTAATGAGCTCTGCGAGCTCCGCTTGTTGTGGAATGTGATAAAGGTTGGAGCAATGCATTAACTTACTGGCCTGATCTTGCAGGGCACCGAGCATTCTAGGGTTCGCATGACCTAACGCACACACCGCAATCCCCGTGCAAAAATCGAGATACCGCTTTCCGCCCACGTCCCAAAGTTCCGTCCCCTTTCCATGTGAAGGTTCGATCGGGAATCTCCCATACGTCGGGAGCACATACTGCGTGAGTTTATCTGAGGTAGTCATGATGTAAGGCGAAAGATTCCCTTAAGAAAACTGCTCTAGGCTAACTTTGTCGATCAAATTTGAAAAGAATAATGCAATCGTAAAGGGTGTGATTTCAATCGAAATTTCAAACTAAGCTTTGATGCTTTTGCGAACAACCCAATATTCTGAGAATCATAAACAATGGCATAGACAGTTTCCGCCTGTCCGAACATAATTCCTGCGGAAGGAGAAGGCGTGAAGTCATTGCACTCTTTCTTCTAGCCAAATTCTACCGAGATCAGCGCATCGACATTCAAGAACTCAAAATCACCGCTTTCGTATGCACCATCAGAGGCAACTCCGATAAAAAAACACTTATCATTTGGAGCATAGCTTGCGAATTGAGCGAGAGCTGCGCTCGCAAGAAAAGTCGTTGATCGTAGTATCGTTGCTAATTCCATAAGTATTATATCTAGAGTCTTTGCTCCCATCACCCAACGGACAATTCGATTTTAAAAAGATAACCAAAATACTCAAATTAAGTTTTTTTACCTCATTACTTAACAATAAAACAAAAAAATCCAATTGTTCGTTGAAAAATATTGCAAAAAATTACTATGATTGATACTATGATTTCCTCATGAAAATAAATACAAAACATACAATCCTATCTTTAGGTTTTGCGTTTACTTCTACCCTATCTTCACAGGCGGCAGTAATTGCATTCACTGAGGCTGATGCTTCTACAGCCATCCTAAATATCGGAACACTTGTTGCTTTGAGTCCTGTTGATGACGCAGTAATTACTTCGCAAAGCTACACTGTTAATGGCTTAACGCTAGATGGTGACGCAATCGACGATTCGATCACTATTACTTTTAACATTACAGGGAGCGCAGATATTAGCTATGATATCCACGCGACTATTCCCGCCGCCCACGAGTATGACATTAGCGGTGGTACTTTTAATGTCGCGGGCGAAAGCATCACTTTTGGAACCATTGCACTGACCGCTGGAACAACTTCTGATGGATCTACTTTACAGCTGAACAGCGCTACGTGGGATGCGGTAAGCTATAGACGCTGGCACGGCGATGATATTTCATCTATTGCAGGTTCCACAACCAACATCACCAATAATACAGCTCAGGAAGTTGCTTTGGATGACACTAGTTTCACCACCGCGTGGGTTACTGGCACTGGATCTTGGAATATTGATGATTACGGTTTCACGCTAGATGTAACTTCAATTCCTGTTCCTGAACCATCATCAGTAGCATTACTAGGCCTTGGAGGTCTCGCTCTTGTCTCACGCCGTCGTAGATAGAGCCCTTCTGTCTTATATTTCATTCTCAACAGCGTTCTCACATAAATGGGAACGCTGTTTTTTACTTAAAGCAAAGCTGGCAACTTGAGCGTGAACTAGAAAAACGCCATAAGACACAAAAGGAGTTTAATATAAGGTTCCTCGAAAGAACTTCGTAATAATTGCGTATCCAATACTATCGTGAAGCGACAAAAAACATCACAAACGAGATAAAAACTTTTAACGAAATACGAATCTATTTTTGCATTTTTAATAATTCTCCTAAAATAACATGAAACTATTATTTTCAATAAGCGCCATTCTTCTCTCTCTATCACTCTCTTCCTCTGGTGCAGAAACTATTAAACAGCCCAATATCGTCATCTTCTATGTCGATGACTTAGGCTGGCAGGACGTCCAGATCAACGATCTGGATACACCCTGCGCTTACGAAACACCAAACATTATCAAATTTGCTAAAGCTGGGATGAATTTCACGGATGGTTACTCCCCCGCTCCTACTTGCGCCCCTTCACGAGCAGGCATCATCACGGGGCAACATCCTGCCAAAATTGCGATGACTCACGTTACAGTCGCTGATTTAAGTAAACCAAAAGGTAACCCGCTCATGGTTGCACCTTACTTGCAAGACCCACTGGATCGAACCCTAGTCACTCTTGCCGACGTCATGAAGGACAACGGCTACCGAACCGGACATTCTGGCAAATGGCATGTCGGATTAAATGCTGCCAGCTATGGTTTCGAAATAGTCAACCAAGACAGAGGTCCACACCGTAGCATGGAAGACCGCACGAAAGGCTTTGCCACTGCCGATGACAAAAAATACCCACTCAGCAAAGAAAAATACCCTCCCTTCAGTGACAAAAAACCAGACGGAATTTCTTACCCCTATGACGAGGTCACCGAATCAGCACTCAAATTCATGGACGAAAGTGGAGATAAGCCATTCTTCCTAAACCTCTGCCACTGGATGGTTCATTGGCCTGCCCTCACCCGTAATGGAGAACTCCTAGAGTACTACTGTGATAAGCTCGGACAACCCTTCCCGCCAAACCCCGGTGACAGCACCCTTCCCGGACAACAAAACCCCTACTTCTCCGCCATGGTCACTACCGTTGACTGGAGCCTTGGCCGAGTCGTTGATTACTTGGAAAAAACCGACGACCCTCGCCACCCCGGAAAAAAACTCATCGAGACCACCTATATCTTCTTCTCCTCTGATAACGGAGGCGCAGAAGCACGCGGTCCAGAAATTCTCTCAGATAACGCCCCCCTAAAATATGGAAAAGGCCACGCTGAAGAAGGCGGTGTCCGTGTCCCTATGATCATTGCCGGCCCAGGAATTGAAGCCGGTAGTTCCTTCAACGGACTCGTTAATCAACTCGACTACTTCCCAACTATTCTTAAGCTCACTGAGTCCTCTATCCCTGAAGATGATAAGAATAAACTCAGCGGAGCGGACATCACTCCCGTCCTCACTGGAACCTCAAAGAAGATCGTCGAAGCTGACGGCAGTGACCGTGACCACCTCTTCTGGCACTTCCCTCACGGTGACGCTGACTCCATGATGTCCAGCATCAGAAGCGGAGACTACAAGCTCTACAAGCGCTACTTCACGAACGACTACCTCCTTTACCAAATCTACAAAGATGGTAAGCGCCACGATATCGAAGAAGCCAACGACCTTGCTAAAAATCCAGAATTTGCCTCAGTCGTTGAGAGCCTCTCTGAAATGCTCGAGGCTGAATTAGAGGCCAACAATGCTGAGCTTCCCTACCTCAATGCCCTGTATACTGAGAAAAAAACAACAGCGGCGAGCTTAGGAGAAACGACTTATGACCCAGCTTCACGCATTGCTAAACTATCGCTCAAGCCGACCGACTCAATCATCAAAAAGGCCTATCTCATTTATTGCGAGCCTCCAAGCAAAGGTAAGCAGAAAAAGAGCCGCTCTTCCGGCAAGGGCGAGGATAAAAGAGAAGCGATCCCTGGCATGAGAGCTCCAGCAGAAATCAGTGAAGATGGGCAAAGCGTTCAGGCTACTCTTCCAAAAGGAATCGACGCCTTCTGCTTCATGATTGTCGACGGCAACAATTACATGCAATTCAGTAAAATTTCACCACCGAGCGAAGGCAATAAGAAAGGTGGGAAAAAAACCGTAAAATAAGGCATCTATTTATTAACCGCTGATATTCCCCCGATCACACCGACATAGACGTACTGTAGACAATCCTTTCAACTCAATATTCAATGAGAAAACTTCTCTATCTCGCCATTCTTTCCATTGCTGGCAATCCACTCTTAGCTAACACAGAAGACGGGCGCCCCACCAAACCAAATATTCTCCTTCTTCTCACTGATGACCTCGGCTGGCAAGATGTGAAGTGCTACGATATCGACGAGCCCTCTCCCATGGAGACCCCAAACATTGATGCCCTAGCAAAGAGAGGCGTCATGTTTTGGCAAGGCTACTCCCCCGCTCCAACCTGTGGCCCTACCCGAGTGGCCATTCTGAGTGGCGCGCACCCAGCCCGTTCACAACATACCCATGTCGTCGGGGGCATGCCTCCTGGACCAATTAGCAAAACCTCTCATCGAATGATGCCACCTTGGTACCGTGGAAGCTACCCAACAGACTCTCTCTCCCTCGCTCAAGCGCTCAAAGGTAACGGCTATACTACAGGACACAGTGGAAAGTGGCACGTATCAAAGAAGCATAGCGGATTTCCGCAACCAGAAGATATTGGCTTTGATTGGTCACGTAGTGTCCATGGCACCACCGCCAGGATGAGGCCACACCGTATGACAGGTTTCGCTACCGACAAACCAGAAGACCCTTATCGCCTCGATGAAAACGGATTCGCTACTCACCAACTCAGTATCGATGCCCTCACCTTTGTCAAGGAGCACAAAGAACAGCCCTTCTTCCTCTTTTATGCCACCAAACTCGTCCACACCCCCATCCATACACGCAGTGAGCGCCTTCTAAAAAAGTATTGTGAAAAGCTAGGCGTAGAGCCTCCCAAAAACCCAAAGGAATGGAAAGGCGAAGGCCAGACTAACCCTTTCTACTGCGCCATGGTCGAAGAACTAGACTACTATGTAGGCCAGATGTTTAATTATCTAGAAACGACCGACGATCCACGTTGGCCAGGGCATAAGCTAAGTGAAAACACTTACATTATCTTCACCTCAGACAATGGAGGTATGGAAAAAATGCCTACTGAAATCATCACCGATAACTATCCACTTGATCGTGGTAAAATTTCAGCCATGGAAGGCGGCACTCGTGTTCCCTTCATCATTGCCGGCCCTGGTATCGGCAGCGATGTGAAATCAGACGTCATGGTGAACGGTCTCGACTTCTACCCAACTATTCTAACCCTCACAGGCACTCAGAAGCCCGCAGACAAAAACTTCGACGGTTGCGACATTACTGAACTTTTAAAGAAAGATCCCACTAATCCTAATTTGGTAAAACTAGAAGACGGTTCAGTACGCGACACTATGCTCTGGCACTTCCCAAACTCCCTAGCGCTCGAAAGCACAATTCGCATCGGCGACTACAAGCTCATTCGTAACTACGACCATGTTGGTGATCCAAATGAACCCGCACTAGAGCTCTTCCGCCTCTATGAAACGAAAGATGGCAAGCAGGTACGCAAAGACATCGAAGAAGCCAAAGACCTCGTCGACACTATGCCAGAAAAGGCAGAAGCCATGAACGATGAGCTAACCAAAAGGCTCACCGAAATGAAGGCCAGCTACCCCTACTACAACCCTCATTTCAAATCATCACTTCCCCATAAGGAAAAAGTTCCCTCCGTAATTTCTCACAATAAAGAGGGGCAAACCGTTGAATTCATTTATCAGGAAAACGGAGCAAAACTCGTTCGAGCCCAATTAATCTTTACCTTGAACGGTGGAGAGTTTGAGGAAGAATGGTTTCGCACACCTGCTAAGATATTACCTGAAAACAAAATCTCTATCACTCTCCCCAAAGGAACTACCCACTTCGTAATCAACCTGATAGACGAACATAACTTCCTCGTCAGCTACCCCGACGTAGAAAAAGCCACACGCACAAAAAACGCCTCCCCAACAGCTCTGTCTGTATCAAAAAACTAGATCGTATACCCTGCCGCTAACCATTCCTCATTAGCAGCTCTTACAAGCCCAACGTCATCCTCTAGCCCTGTCTCACCATGATGAAACTCAATCTAATTCTCAAGCTCACCCTCTTGCTATTCTCCAGCCTTACTGCGTCAGCAGAGCAAGACAAACCCAACATCGTCTTTCTCTTTTGTGACGACCTCGGCTACGGGGATGTGCAAATCCTTAACCCTGAACGTGGCAAAATCAAAACCCCTCACCTCGACGCCCTCGCTAGATCTGGAATGATTTTTACCGACGCTCATTCTGGATCTGCTGTTTGCACTCCTACTCGTTACGGCCTTCTCACCGGTCGCTACAGCTGGAGAACAACCCTCCAGAGAGGTGTCGTCCAAGGCTACGCACCCAACCTCATTGCTCCTGACCGCCCCACCGTCGCCACCTTCCTTAAATCCCAAGGTTATCACACTGCTCTCCTCGGTAAATGGCATCTCAACTTCCGCTACAACGACCCCGAAACAGGAGAAGAACTCACTAAAAGGAAGAAAAAATCCGAACTCCCTCCTCTTGGCTCAAAAATTCCTGACGGACCTACCACGCGAGGCTTCGACCGCTTCCACGGCATCCACCATGCAGGCTCCATGAAAAACATTATCGAAGGCGACACCGTCATCAAACAAGAAGACGAAATCAATTTCCTCCCCCGCCTCACACGCGAAGCAATTGCCTATATCAAAGAACGCTCACAAAAAGACAGCCCATTCTTCCTCTATCTACCATACGGCTCCCCGCACACCCCCATCGTCCCCTCTCCAGAATGGCAGGGCAAGAGCGGGTTCAGCCCCTACGCTGACTTTGTCATGGAAAACGACCACTCCGTCGGCCAAATCATTCAAGCCCTTAAAGACAATGATCTCTATGAAAACACTCTCATCATTTTCACTGCTGACAACGGTTGCTCTAAAGCCGCCGACTTTAAAACTCTCGAAGCCGCTGGCCACTTTGCCAGCGCTCACCTAAGAGGCTCCAAAGCCGACCTCTGGGACGGCGGACACCGCGTTCCCTTCCTCGCCAGCTGGCCCGGTCATATTCAACCTGGCACGACCAACAACACCACCCTCTGCCTCACCGACTTCTTTGCTACGACCGCCGAAATTCTCTCCGTAGCCCCCCCTGCGAAAAGCTGTGAAGACAGCGTCAGCTTTCTCCCAGCCTTCCAAGGCAAAGAAGTGTCAACC
>CALKLP010000187.1 GCA_937991965.1 uncultured Verrucomicrobiales bacterium | reverse complement strand
ACTCACATCAAAGACGCGCGAAGGTGTCAAGTAGTGTTTTCACATCCCAAAACAAAACAAAAAACACTAGACCTGAAAAAAGGTAAACCGATTTACGGCGTGCTCTCGCCGGAGGGGCCTGAGCAGTGAAAATAAAAACGCCGCCGCCTACTGTAGACTCGGTCGAGACGTTAACAAGTACATCTGAAGCTCCTGCGCACATGCTGCCCGATGGCGGTTACCAACACTTGTCTCACCTCCATCTGGTGCCGAGTTGAAGCCAAAAATGATGCCACCGTTAAAGGAAATCGCTCCACTGGATAGGAACACGGCACCTATACGCAATGGTAGCGGGCGGAAGCGTTTAAGGCTGTCAGGGAGCAATAGGCTCGACATTACGGAAACGTGCCAAAAATTTTACGGCGTAGCACCTTGAATCACGCACGCGGAAATGGATCATGTTGATCACGCTGATGAATGATAAGTGCCGAAGGATATCATTGAGGTGTGAATACGTGCAGGCGGCGTCACGACAACAGAATGACGCGATGTTTCGAGATCCACCTCGACTTTAGAACCAATTTTTCGTCGTAAAGAAAACGTCTAGACCTTTTGAAACATGGTTCACATATTTGATGATCGTCGTCATCTGTTGGAGAAATATTCGAGGGTAATTAAGTATAATCACAAATTATGTTCCAATCATATCCCAAATGAAGAGTAACTACCAATGTTACGGTCGCTTCCAACACAAACTGGAACCCCCGTTGTTGTAGCAGTTCATGAATGGCGTCAACCACGTAAGCAAGTACCGATACCGTGCCGGACTAGTCTGAGTCGGCACAGATCAAGGCTACCGATGGGGGGATGTTAAATACCGCATTTAAACCACGTGTTTGAGCCACTCGCACGAGTGACCTGACGAAAACTGTTCGAACGACTTAATTGGCGAAGCGTTTCGCTACCCTCTCCATTGAGGGCTCAGATCTAAAGTTTAAAGAGCACTCCAACGCTAAATAAGAGGGCAGTCACTGGCCCGAATGAATGGCTCCGGGCGATTGCATGAAAAGGCGAAAAAACATTAGACTACCCCTCCTCCGTAGCAGAGGATTACGCCCCAATTGCAAGGGCATTATAAACGAAGATACTTTGCACAATGCACACGGTACTCCAACCACATTCCCTGGGTCAGACTCAATAACGTTAGGCGAAAACGTTGTATCCCCGGGATTTTATTAACATGTACCAGGGGGGCTTGGCTGTAACGGACTGCCGCCCACCATGCCTCCCCGCATGCTCATGACTTCGAGTATGAATGATGTGTATTATGCGGGTTAGATTATGGGCATATCGAGGTTGTACAAACATATAACAAGCTGTGTTTTGTTCAAGATTTTAATCTCCGAAATATGGCGAAATTTACCACAGCAGTGAGTTCCGCCATCTGGCACACTGTGACGAACAACAGCAGAAACAGCCCCCACGGATCGTATATTACATACGCATAATTCAATAACAGGAGCGGCAGCTGCGGCAGAGTGACAACAGGAGGCAGTGCTTCCTGTACAACAATATAATATGTATACAATGATGTTTTCTCTTCGATTCGAGCGGAAACGTACACGAAACACGAAAAGAGAAAGAAAAAACTCCAGACAACGTTTACACAACGAGGCTCAAACTCAAAGTGAAGGAAACAAGCAAACTAAATTAAAAAAGAAAATAACTTGATCGATAACCGATCTCGCGCCCAACTCATTGACAATCGTTCGGGCTCACTGTTTCAGCTACAGTAGTATGGCTACTAGACAAACTAAATGCTATGTTGCTATACCTACGACGGCGCACACGACGTTTGTCAACGGGAAATCGCTAAACACTACACTATATTGCACCGGCTGTCACGACACGAGGCGACAAAGGCCGACCCGGCAGAGTCCGGAGGGGCGAACAAAGTGGGGGAACGTCCAGGAAAAGCGCGCCGAGAGGTGGACGTAAGCTCAGGTGTTCTCGAGGACCCGTCGAAACATGGTCCAAATCGGACACCTCAGCTGCTGTCCTGCGAAGGCCGACATATCTAAATACGTAGGTGCGTGCTGTTTAGTACGTGAGCCGAACATTCGAAAGCATTGGTGAAGCCTAACCTATTCGAGACGAACCTGTTCGAGACGAGGCACATGCACCACCCAAAATGAGATACGACCAACGTGTTGAACTTGGATATTAGTTATAGAGCGGGCGCTGGTGTCGTCTAGTGGAAAACAATCAAACTGGCTGTAAAAGAAGCGTAGCCAAGAAGTACCAGCATCGTAACGTCTTCGAATATGTTGGTAGCCATCGACCATGGGTAATTGGAAAAGGATCCACTGAGCAAATTGGCATTCATTTCAGAATTTCGATGGTGCTGGCAATGATGACGAGTGTCGTCGACATATCGCATATAGAGAGGACTCATGCCACGACGGGGGTAGCAAACTTTAGCTTAAGGGTGTTCCGAATTATTGGGTAATATTACATCATCGGAGTGCCATTCCTGTTTAGCCATATGATGTTCCAGTATCTAGGCAGTACAATTTTTTGTTTTGCTCTCTGAGTTCCTCGAAAACAGTTTATTCGCGTCAAAAGCCCCTGAAAAAACGGGATAATTTCTAGTGTACGCATGATGCATCTAACACACATAATAATATATATATATATATCGGTTAGGCATCCACGAGTCAGGGATCATCAGCTAAGGATCTGTAACCCCTATTCGCCCAGCGGCTGTGAAGGAATCATATACGTCAATGTTATTCCCCACCCCACATACTAGATGTGAATCGATTCTTTAGTCTAGAGCCTCGAGAGATGATATGAATGTGGTGGTTGTCTTGAAAGTTGAGGTGCGAGCTGTGACGAGCAGCCCGCTCCGTTATGCACAACTGTTGACTTTTTGACGATTGAGATTATCTGCCTCGTACAGGGAGCCGTTACGAACTTAAAGGTGTTGTTATTTCGGTTGGCTCACTATTAACATGTGTTATGTAGAACTCACAAGGAGAGGAATGGTCACGGCACAATTAAGTGCGCACTACAGTAGTAGTACAAAGCCGCAGTATTTCTCACCGCCTAACCAGGTAGCCGAGTTATTGGTAAACGAGGTACTTCCGTTCAGGTAGACGTTCTCCCCGCCACCGCACAACGCACCTGCATAACGCGGACAAAGGATCACGACGAAACAAGGTAGTACAGAGGGGCGCATGCATAGGGAGAACAGCATTACGTTGGACTCGCGCTACGATACATATTCTAGCACGTTTCGACCAAATCCTTTTCAAGTCACGCGGGGTCCCCATCGGAGGAAAGGGCCACCGTGTTTATGTTATGTGCCAAAATAGTGACGCGTACAGAGATCACGGGATTTGTTTTCATCAGCTTGCACTTTCATAGCTTCTCAAGGCCAGGGTTTGGTTGGCAGTGTGGGACTACCAAGAAAAAAGTTCAGAAAAATGATGATGCACCTGAGCGAAACATAACGATATTGCCGTTGCATTTCGCTATCCAAGAGGCACCACTGGTCACGTCCTGAAGTCCTGCGCGCACGTTGTTCGTCAATAGACGGGCAAAAACTAGGTATTATCTTGCGATATGCTTGCGGCGCCGGCCATCCGGACGCCGGGGTCGTCACCGGTGGAAATATTTGCCTAACCGTGCTCTCCGCAACTAGACGATGGCCTGGCCTTGAGGATAGAGTCGCTGTCTATCCGATCACGTGATGCGTACAACACGAGGTGGACTATGACGTCCAACTCCTGCGGTTAAACGATTTTCCTTTGACGAGATCGACAGGTCAAGGCTACGGTGCGGGTGTGATCCCCCGTTTCGCTCTCGACGTTATAACACGCGTGTCAAATGTCATGTGCCTCATGGAATATATGTTATTGTTTGGTATTGACAGGCCGGCCTTCCGAATGACTTCGCGGCAGATGCATTTTAACTCGATACATAAAATATTCTTTAAAATACATAGGAAACAGGACTTATGAGCTATCCCTCAATCACCTCCCCGATAGGTGCGCACCGAAGTTATATATAGCTATTCAACGATGACGGGACGTGAGCAACGAAGATTTTTACAGTTGTAGAATGTGCTTTCCGGTGGAAGCTATGAAACGGTACAGCTTGTTCAAAACGCAGGAGTAACGCATGCCACGTCACGGGTAAACCGTATTTTTATTTTTATTATGGTGTTTGGCTCTGTGCCTCACCTCGTAAACGAGTCTGTAGGATATTTTTTTACGAACTCGATGCACCATGAAACATGTTTTGGTAAAGTTGAAAATAATTTAACTGAAGCTCCTTATTTAAAAAGGTTCAACTGTCACACACACCTACACTCACAAACCTGGACACGATTTTGAGAAAACTGCACGTACAAAGCGATCGACAAACCCTTGACCCAGATATTTGAATCAATGATTTAAAAACAAAAAGAGGCGTTCCGATACGTTCAGGTTAAGGAGTCAAGTCATTCAAAACAATTTCTGATAAATCCAACTGCTAGTTTTGACGTGACGCAATAAAGTGGACAAAAAAAAAGACACCTCCCAGTCAATACTCATTCATATTGTATATTACGAGTACAACAACGCAGCTTGCAAGTATGAGTATTGACCTGAAATTCGTCAAACTCACGGCTGACGTCCTTAAAAATTAGTTATAAAACACCCCGTGGTCTAGAGATACGTCGACAAAGTGTTCAAAACACATGTGAAATTCCAGTGATACAGCGTCAACCCTAGCTTGTCCAACGCAGGAAGTCCGAACCAAATGTGTTCACACATTGATATTGTACCTATACCATGTCGCGCATTGAGAATATGTGTTTTTTTGCGTAATTTCCAACACCGAATAGCCCTTCTGGAGATACAGCAGTACTGTCTCCACGTTATCCCTGCGTCCATTGCGACACTAACGTTCCATGAGCGAAGCTCAATACATCCGGCTGACCGTAGAATTTGAGACTGCTTACGTTTCCTGTGGGCCAGATACGATACAACGAACGTGTCACCCTTAAAGTTGGGTGATAACTCGCTCTCCGTCGATACTAAATTGCGTATGCCCGACACGGTTGGTTGAAAAACGTTCATATAACGGGGTTCCGCGACTATGGGCTCACCCCAAATAGTATTAATCCTACTTTCCTGTAAACACGAACATGTTCATGTACGTAGACCACGAGATTGCACCTCCGCATTAGTTTTTTTGTTTACCTCCAATTCGACACGGCAACATCGGGTCGTCAATACGGGTAACCGTGACATATGCGGAGATGCGGCGGGCGCGTAGTTTCCGAACGGGTACAAAAGTTCGGTGTTTAATCGTCACTCGGGCCTTCGTCGTACCCCAGCCGAGACTCTTGGTCGAATTCGACAAGCTCGACGACCTCAAACCCGTTCTGGACGCGATCGAGGGTGGGTAGATGGCGCAGATAGGGCCGCTTGCAGCCCCCATTGCTGCCTAAATCGGGCCCGAATTGGCGTTGTGCTCGTGCCGAACGTCGGTAAACACACACACAAACGCACACCGGAAGACTCTATTTCGGTAAATGGAGACATCCTGATTGTATACGCTTTCGGTTTTTTTCTAGCAGATAACCGGCACACAGCGGACCGTTAGGTACGAAGAGACTTAGTCGAGTCAGGCGCTGCCGCTTTGTTCCAGCGCCGGTTGCTTAGTGCAGACGCGCGCTTCGAGAGAGGTGCACCAACCATTGTTATCGTTTTGTCTGACGTTCCTCGGATATAACTGCCACAAGATGGGCTAGGTACGATGAGAACCATGCAAAAAAAATGAAATGTCGTACATTTTTTTTTTTACGACAATTTTGGGTTAATGAGCGTCGTCATTTCAGGACCAATTTCAGACAGAGAGTGCTATCTCTATCGTAGCACGCGTCGCAATTGCAAGCCCAAGCTTTGCTTTGGCTGATTCGGCTCGGATCAGAGACCGTCATGAGACACCGTGGAGGATGATAATGATTTCGTAATTATGCTCTGTTTGCGATAATACTTCTGCCCAACGATACTGTAGAGGAAAACCTCAATGCCGCCCGCCAGAGTAGCCACCTTCGGCCTTTTCACTGCTTGAAAATGTCTACGCGATGGGTTCATCCACGCAAGGGGTGCGCAGCAAAGGTTTCTGCGCTCTGATGACGACCTGAAATTTTAACCCCAAACATGACGGGTCCCCCGGGACATCCGTTCACGCAACCCGAACAACAGCTCGTAGGGCTAGTCCTAAAACGTGTTCGTAACACTCTTACAGCATTCATACCACTAGCCGGTAGTCCCACCCTTTGGGAGATCATCAGGTCAGAAGGTCAGAAACGTTTGGACCAGAGCGTAAAACTCCTACCATGCGACGACTCCAGGCAGGTATTTCCGGAACCAAGCCCACACAATCCCTCATAGTGTCCGATTCTTTTTTGCGAGAGTTACGCAGCCACAACCTGTTGATGGCTTAAACCCTGCTCTCAAGAACGAGCCAACACTCTCTACCTGAACGTCTCCATCATGCAAAATATCAATCTTAGCCTATCTTACCACCATAGGTTGCGCCCGAGTTGTTCACAAAATCGGAGATGCCGTCCATGTACACCTTCGACAAAGCTTGGGCACATATCGCACCTGCAGGACGTGACAAAACGTTCGAGGGAACGAACTAAAAAGCTAGCCAAGCGTGCTTCCACTTCAGGGGGAGTAGTGTCATTTTTGAAACTGGGCACCACGAAGAACCTGCGAACGATGATCACACGATTGATGCCATGGACTACTGTAGTTGTACACCCGACTGATGTGTTCGCTAAAAGTCCTACGAACGTCGCGGCGGACAGGTGGAATATGGTGTACGTGTTGAATTCCGATTTAATCTGCGACAGAAATCAAACATTAGGAACCTGTCGTCAGCCACACAACAGCTCTGATCCCAGCGATGTTCGCACTGGTCGATAGAACCACAGATTTCCGCACTAGTTGAACCGGGTCGGAAGCACGTCCCACCCGCATGGTCGTTATTGTTGTGCGCCGCTATTGTGCTGATATGGACCGGGGCTCGGGCCCGGGGGAAGGACATAGTTGTACGGTTGGCACAATGGAAAGTCAAGGAGAGAATACCACCTACGGCCTACGACGGGTGGAGAAGCGCAGCGATCATCGGAGGACTCCCGTTTGTTTGAATATATATTAATGTTATGGTTGTACTGACACACCACCGTGGTTCATCCGACACACCACCGTGATTGTGCATAAAAACCACCGACGATAGAACCAACACATATGGCATAGCTTTGACCGTGAAATAAACGAAAGTTGGACCGATGTTAGTTTGGATCGCCATGTGCATCGTTGACTACTTGACTGGCACGAGACACCACATGGAAATGCGGGGGACGAACACAGTGGTCGGATGACTAACCAGAGACATAGAGTGGGAAACAACCTAAGCGTAAAAACGAAAATACTTGGACTCTGACGCTATGACAGAGAACATTCAGACCGAAACACTGAAAATACTACGACGCAAGTGACGATATCATGATTTAAACGTTGGAGGTGTTGAAGACGTGTTCAAAACCAATAGACTGAGGACACCTGAACTAACTTGATTGGTTTTCAAAAGCAATTTGAAATACTTTCAATTGTGAGTAGTTACCCGAGAGTGTAGGACCTGTTGAAAAGGTGTCAGGCGAGTTTTTTTCACTAATAGACTGGGGAGACCTGAACTATATTGATAAGTTATTTGAAAAAAATTGAAGAAACTTTCAATTGTGAGTTACCCGCGAGTGTAGGACCTCTTGAAGACGTGCGAGGCGAGTTTTTTCGTTACGGATTAGCATAGACACCACTCCACCAAACATTTCCTAGCAACGCCAGAAACTTGAGGGCTATCGCGCGCGCATTTGGATACCCATATTTACGACTTCAAGAAACACAGAATCAAGCTTTCGCGGTAGCTGGTTCGAGCACTTTACCACGCTCCTTACCGTCCGGAAGATATATGAGGGTAACTATACTTATATATGCCTAGTTCTTCTACTATTTTAGGTTTTTTTCTTACCGCGCGTGAACGTTAATGTGGGCGTTCGATTGACCACAATTATAGTCCCGACTGTAGTGTCCATTGCGGCCGAGATCTTACCTCACCACAGGCGTTGTAAACGCGTGGAAATGTACTAATCGGCTGACGGGAGACATGCGTTACACGCCCATTAGTTCATTGTTCGCCCTTCCAATGCTATCAATCGCCGTCTATTAACAGGTGATACGTGATAACTTGTTACAAAATACCTGGTACATTTGACGCAATGGGTGAGGGGACCAAACGTAAAACGAAGGTCATGAGCGCACTTCGAAAGCAATTCTGTCGCAAGTAAAATGGCGGTGAATAAAGCGTATAATCCGGGGTTTAGGTCAGGGCCAAATCGTAGAACTGTACCACGATGGGTCCCTGGGAGGTTCTGTCACGAAGGTTCTTGCTCTGTCGAAATGGTATTCACCCGTGGGTATGCTCAACCTGGACGGTAGTACGGAGA
>CALKLP010000186.1 GCA_937991965.1 uncultured Verrucomicrobiales bacterium | reverse complement strand
TCCCAATCGG
Organism: uncultured Verrucomicrobiales bacterium; assembly: GCA_937991965.1. Lineage (GTDB taxonomy): Bacteria > Verrucomicrobiota > Verrucomicrobiia > Verrucomicrobiales > Akkermansiaceae > WTJZ01. Next base: position 5,040 of record CALKLP010000186.1, on the reverse strand, counting down.
TCAATCTCTTCCTCGCGGTGCCAAGCATGAAGAATCTCTCGCACATGTATCGCCGTGCGTGGAGCAAAGGACTGAAAACAACCTACTACCTCAGAACTCTGCAGGCGAGTAATATTGAAAAAGCTTCCACTTCAGAGAAAAAGGAAATCCGTGGTGTGATGGCTGGCCCGCAGAGCAACCCCGCAGTGGATGAAACCTTCGTCCCCGGCCCTAAGGCTTGCTCCATAGATAATCCAGATTGCGAAAGCTGTCAGTAAGCAGTCACGCAACCAATAACCAAAGGGGCGCGAAAGCGTCCCTTTTTTGCTTACAGAAGTAAAAGGGATTAAGCCTCCAACTCTTCTCCGCCAACGTGAAAGCCAATTTTTCGGCGTGGTTGTTCCTCTTCTTCTTCCTCAATCTTACGAGTGTAACAAACAATCTGAAAGCTCGACTGGTGGCTGATAAACATGCACGGAAGTCCTTCCAAGTTCCCTTCAACGACGACGCTGGAGTGCCCATCTTCGCCGATACTTTCTACGGCGACCGCATCACCATTGGACATGAGGGCGAAGATTGCAGGTTCCTCGTCATCTGGTAGGGCAGATCTCCATTTACCAATACGAGCGGCGAGACGTCGAATGAATTCTCCAGAGGACTCGAACCGGTGTTGTTGCTCTGCAGGCATGTGAGCGAGCTCCTTATGGAGGTCTGGCATGCCTGTTGCTCCTGGTAAAGTTAAGTAGGGACGATGAATGTTAGAGGGGTTAGACATGGAAGTAAACTAGAGGTTTATGAAGCATCAATAAGGCGCTTAGCAAGGGAGTTTGGTAAGCTTGAATTCCTGATGCGATCTACGGTGATACTTAGCTCATAGTCTACACGCCTAAACTCTACTGTTTTAGCGATACGATTAAAAATCACATAAGAGGCTCTCATGTCTCCGTCACGAGGTTGTCCTACAGACCCTACATTAATAAGGTATTTCGATGTGGGTGTAATATTGACGATGAGCTCGTCTAGCTTTTGAGTAGTCTCTGGGGTGTGCTCGAAGATCATCGGCTTGTGCGTATGTCCGCAGAAGGTGATGAGAGTACGTTGTTTTTTCAGCAGCAGGGAAGCATCGAGCCTGTTCGTGATGTAGTTCCATTTTTCTGGTTCATCTAAGGAAGCATGCACGAGTGAGTTTCTGCCTAGCCTTCTGGTGTAAGGAAGCGAGGCTAACCAACTTTTCTGTGCTGTGCTGAGGTTCGTCCTAGTCCACAGTAAGGCCTCAGTGGCTTCCTCATTAAAGCTGGTTAAGTCATAACCATCCGCAACATACTCATCGTGGTTTCCCTTGATAGTGATGCAGTCTAGCTCTTGAATCAGTCGCACACATTCACTAGGGTCAGGGCCGTAGCCAACAACATCTCCTAAACATACAAAGTTTTGGACCCCTTGAGTAGAAGCGTCAGCTAATACGGCATGCAGAGCAGTCGCATTGGCATGAATATCGGAAATAATTGCTGTTTTTGACACCTGTAATTCTTTAAGCTTAGAACTCATAACATTATTGATGCTTATTGAAGAGAAGCAATCTTAAAATGTGTAGGTAGCTCCTAAAGTGTCTTGCAGATTCGAATATACATTTTTTTTAACAAAAACCTAACGCAGATTAGGCTGAGGGAAAATGGTGCGCAATACTGGATTTGAACCAGTGACCTCTACCATGTCAAGGTATTGCTCTACCACTGAGCTAATCGCGCATTAAAAATTTTGGAACGCGACTTTACTCAACTCTTGGATCGGAGCAAGGCAAAAGGGAGACTTTTTTTTGGCAATTCCTTCCCTGCAGGCTTGCTATGAGATTTTCTGTAGGTATAGAATAGCGTCACAATGTCACGGATAGGTAAAATTTCACGCGATACAGCAGAGACTCAGATCGAGCTTTCCCTGAATATCGATGGATCAGGTCAAGCGGAGATTAGTACCGGTGTAGGGTTCTTTGATCACATGCTGACTTTGTTTGCGAAGCACGCGCTGGTCGATCTAACGGTCAAGGCGACGGGAGATCTGGAAGTTGATAATCACCACACGGTAGAGGATGTCGGGATTTGTCTAGGGCAGATTCTGGCGGAGGCGTTGGGTGACAAGAAGGGGATTACGCGATACGGAACGATGTATTTACCGATGGATGAGACGCTTAGTCGCGTGGTGATTGACCTGAGTAATCGACCATACTTAGAGTTCCGAGTGCCTACGGATAAGGAAGCTTCGGCGGGCTTTCCGATGAGCCTCGTGGAGGAGTTTTTCCGTGCGGTTGCTTTTAATCTGCGTTGTAACTTGCACATGGAGTGTCTCTACGGTCGCGATGGACACCACATTTCTGAAAGTCTGTTCAAAGGGTTTGCACGCGCTTTCCGAGCGGCAGCAACAGATGATCCAAGGCAAGAGGGCGTTCCTTCGAGCAAAGGGAAACTGTGATGTCTAAGGTTGGGATTATTGACTACGGCGGCGGGAATTTACGTTCGCTGAGTAGGGCGGTGGAGTCTCTTGGTTACGCGGTGAACTTAGTCTCGAAACCTGCTGATATGGATGGGCTTACGCATCTGTTGTTTCCAGGGCAGGGTGCTTATGGGGATTGTCTCCAGAAGTTGCAGAATCGTGATTTAGTAAAGGCTTCGCTCCAGTGGATCGCAGAAGATAAGCCGTTTTTTGGGATTTGTGTGGGCTATCAACTGCTGTTCAGTGGAAGTGAAGAAGCTCCTGAGCAAGAGGGCTTTAATGTAGTGGATGGCCACGTGGTGAAATTCCGCAGCGATACCCTGAAGGTGCCTCACATGGGGTGGAATTCGCTACAGGTTACTGACCCTTCGCATGCGATATGGAAGGGCTTGCCGGAAGATCCATATTTCTACTTTGTGCACTCATACTACCCTGTGGAGGTGGAGGCCAGTGTGCAAGCGGGGAGTTGTAACTATGGGGAGGATTTTACGGCCTGTGTTATCCGTGGCAATTTACTCGCTACTCAGTTTCACCCTGAGAAGAGTCAAGACAATGGCTTGCGGCTATTGAAGAATTTCCTAGAGCTTTAGAGGATGAGACTCTACTCTTTTAGCTTTCTTTTTCTTTTGTTTCTAACGGGGTGTTCTGAAGAGAAACTCGAGGAGAGGGTTGAAGTTGCTCGTTCAGAGAAGTTTGTGATTTCACCGAAAGTGGGCATTGATCTCGATTCCTTTCTTATCGACAAGCTGGTGAAGATTGAGGCGAATGAATTCGTTCCGATTACGGATTTCATCGCGCCGGAGAAGTATTATGCATTTTATGAAACAGCCTCATGGTGTGGAGCGTGTAAGAAGTTTAATTCCACCTTATTGAGCTTTTATGAGGTGTATCATGAGCTTTATGGTGAGAAGTTTGAGATAGTGCTTATTTCCTATGATCAGAGTGAGGAGTTGATGCGCGATTATGCACTAGAAAATCAAATTGAGTTTCCACACGTGGGGTTTTCAGAGAGGGAAAGTTTTGCTAACAACCTCCCGATCTTGACAGCGAAGCTTCCTAATCTCATTATCACTAATTCCAGAGGAGAAGTCTTGAAATCAGCCTTTAACCGCACGGGAAAATACCATGGTCCTGAAGTGGCCATGAATTATCTAAAAAGTCAGCTAGAAGAACAGTGAGTGAAACGTTTTCCAAAATCGCAATTTTAGGCCCAGGCTTGTTGGGCGGCTCTATTGGACTTGCTTGCAGAGAGGCGGGAAGTCAGGTCGCCTTTTGGGGACGTAGGGAAGAGCGACTCACTCTGGTGAAAGACGCAGGTTTCCACGCATCAACAGACCTCAAAGAAGTGATCCAAGATGCGCAGTTAATTATCTTAGCGATTCCTGTGCCCCATATGGCTGAAATGGCAAAACAGCTTGTCTGCGCGGGACTGAGTGCCGCTCAACTCGTTACTGATGTGGGAAGTGTGAAGCAGGCGGTGGTAGAAGCGGTGCAACCAATCTTGGGGATGAAGGGCTTTCGATTTATTGGTTCCCACCCCATGGCAGGCTCTGAGCAGCAAGGCTTTCAAGCTGCCAAGGCTGAAATCCTGAAAGAGGCGACGTGTATTATCACTACCGATTCTCATGCTGAAGAAGAGGACTGTGAGCGATTAAGCGAGTTTTGGCAAGGACTCGGGATGGGTGTGTCACGACTTACGCCAAAAGAGCATGACGAGATGATTTCCCGTGTGAGTCATGTGCCGCATATCTTGGCCTCTGTTTGTGCTCATGTGGCATTACCGAAGGAAGAATATGGCGGTTTTTCCGGTGGCGGCTTACGAGATACCTCGCGGGTAGCCTCTGGAGATGCGGAGTTATGGTCAGGCATCATCTCTGAGAATGCAGAGGAGATTTCTGCGCATTTAGGCGAAGCTATGGAGCGGATGAAAGCCTACCAACAGGCCATAAAGTCTGAAGACTTGAATCAGTTGAAAAAGCTATTACAGGAGGATAAAGATCGCCGAGATTCTTATTTTTCTTAATAAATGTAGACTTTTTTAGTAAAAACTAGTTGTTATAATATTCTTGTTAGTATAATGTAAATACATGAAATTTTGGAGAAGTATATCGACGTTGCTTTTTTCCATTCCTTTGGTAGGTCTTGCAGACTGGCGAGATGACTGTGGTTTGTTAGAGCTCCAGGACTATTTACAGGTTGCTACGTTACCCACGGCCACTACCGATGGAGTTCCTCTCATGATCGTGGAGGGGGGAACAAATTATATGTCTTCTGCAGGCTTGAACACCTTTACGGTAGCTACAGGCGAGTTTGAGAATAAGACCTTTGAGAATGTAACGAACACGAATGCTTCTACCAGTGGTCATGCGATTTGGGTGGGAAGAAATTATTTTTCTAATTCTTCTTGGGTGACAGGGACGAACTTTGTTTACGCTTATTCAGCGAGTGATTTTCGCTTTAACCTTTTAGATCCCAATTCGTATAATACTTCAAATTTCCGAGGAGAAGGAGATTACGCTATTACAACGGCATTACCTTCATACCCTGGGCGTATCTGTTCTCATGCTTGGATTG
>CALKLP010000185.1 GCA_937991965.1 uncultured Verrucomicrobiales bacterium | reverse complement strand
CGCGGTTGCTATGCGACACTTTGCGAAAAATCAATGTGAGCTGATCATCCTTGAGGCGGGTATGGGGGGCCGCCTCGATGCCACGTCCGCCGTCCCAAAAGACCTTTCCCTTATCACTCCTATCGGTATGGATCACCAGAGCTACCTAGGCGATACACTTACCGCCATCGCTGGCGAAAAAGGCGCCGTAATGCGCAGAGGAGTTCCTTGCATCTCAGCGCCTCAGGAAAAGGAAGCTCGGATCGAACTAAAGCACATTGCGAGCGAAACCCGTTGCTCGATCGACTTCGTAAAAGAACCCTTCAGAGGACTCCCTCTCGGCTTAGAGGGAGAACATCAGGCCTGGAACGCTGCTCTCGCTTTAGAGGGGCTCACTCGACTACTCGGCCCAGGAAACCTTCGTTACGACTCTGTGCAAGCAGGGCTAGCCAATGTTAGATGGCTTGGACGCTTCCAAGTTATCGAATCCGAATGCAACGCCACCATCCTCGACTGCGCCCATAATGTCCCCGCGGCTCAGGCTTTAGTAGCGCAGTGGAGGAAGCGCTTCGGAGATGCAAAGGGACATCTCGTATTTGGAGCCGCTAAAGATAAAAACATCCACGATGTCCTGCAGCTCCTATTACCAATCGCCGAAAGCATCGAGGTCTATAAACTCCAAAACCCAAGAGGAGAAACCAGCGAAAACCTCGAAGTAATCGTCAAGAAGCTCGCCCCAGCATTACCGTGCCACCAGATTTCCGAGCTGACTCAACACAAAAAAACAGAGCTCACACTCGTTGTGGGCTCCGTTTTTCTTGTCGGTGAATGGTTAGAAAATAATCCCTGAACAGATTATCCGATCTTCTCCGCGCCGAAGTATGGCTGGAGTGCTTCTGGGAGCTTAATGGAGCCATCTGGCTGTTGACATTGTTCCAGAATCGCAACGTAGAGACGCGGAAGAGCCGTGCCTGAACCATTGAGAGTATGGCAAAATTGGTTTTTTCCATCGGCGTCTTTATATCTGAGCTTCATACGACGCGCTTGGTAATCCCCGAAGTTCGAGCAGCTCGACACCTCTAGGTATTTCCCCTGCCCTGGTGCCCAGACTTCGATGTCATAGGTCTTGGTAGCAGAAAATCCGAGATCGCCACTACAGAGCTCGATAATACGGTAATGCAGCCCTAGCTTCTGCAAGATGGATTCGGCGTGACCGGTTAACTCTTCTAGCACAGCGAAGGAATCCTCTGGCTTCACAATCTGCACCAGCTCTACTTTATCAAACTGGTGAATCCGAATAATCCCTTTGTTATCTCGCCCCGCGCTCCCGGCCTCACGGCGGAAGCATGGAGTGTGTGCTGTCATTTTGATCGGAAGCTCGTCCCCCTTCAGAAGCATCTCACGGTAAATATTTGTAACGGGAACCTCTGCAGTAGGAGCGAGATAGAGTCCGTCCTTATCAAACCCATACATATCTTCCTCAAACTTAGGTAACTGCCCCGTCCCGATCATACTCTCGCGACGAATTAGGTGTGGCACATTAACCTCTTGGTAGCCATTTTCCTCCGTCTGAGTGTTGAGTAGGAAGTTGATCAACGCACGCTGTAAGCGCGCACCAGCGCCACGATAAAGCGCAAACCCACTGCCTGTAATCTTAGCCGCAGCCTCGAAATCAAAGAGCCCGTGCTGATCTGCTAATTCCAGATGGTCTTTCGGCTCAGACACCGCCGGTTTATCGCCCCAAACCTTGATTTCTGGGTTCTGCTCTTCTGTCTCACCCTGAGGACATTCTGGGTGCGGAAGGTTAGGGATAGAAAGGAGTAACTCCTCCTGACGATCACCAGCAGTCGTAGCGGCCTCATCAAGCGCTTTGATCTCCTCACCAATCGCTTTCACCTCTTCCTCAATACGGGCGGTATCTTCCCCTTGCCCGCGTAGCATTCCTATCTCCTTAGACTTTTTCTTACGTTGAGATTGGAGCTCTTGCTTTTTCGTTTCGGCATCACGGCGCGTTTCATCACACTGAAGCACTTCATCCACAAGCTCTGCAGACGAATCAAAACGAGTATTGAGACGTGCCTTCATCGCCTCGGCATCTTCACGGAATAACTTGATGTCTAACATTTGACTCGTGTCCATAGGGGAGGATTTCTACCTCATAAAGAAAAAATTCACCCGATTACAAAAATAGCAGTGACATTATAATGGGGGTATGACGCTCTAAAGGTGTAATGAAGAAAGTATTAGCCACATTAGGAGCCCTGCTCTCCATCGTCTATTTGATCAATCCAACTATGGGAGTGTTCGAAATCCTCCCCGATAACCTACCAGGTGTAGGAAATATCGATGAAGCCGCCGTAACAGCCTTGCTCATCGGTTGCCTTAGAGCGGTCGGCTTTGATCCACTGAAGATTTTCGGTAGAAAGGAAAAAAAGTCTCCTAAAAAAGACGGCGTCATCGACGTAGAGTAAGAAATCTCCCAAAAATTCATAGCTAAAGCGGCGAGGCGGTATCGTCTCGTCGTTTTTTGTTCAAGGCATTGGCATACTCAGCCCATGAGTGACCGCTTACAGAATTTCTTTCACCACAAAGGCGCCAGCCCTCTCCCCAGTCGCCTTAGCGAGCAGCTTTTTTGCTAAAGGAGACTCAGGGGTGATAATGGTTACTTCCTCCCCCTCGACTTCAGCTTCGATCCCACCTCCCGAATGAGAAAGCAGAAAAGAGACCCCTTCGCCATCTCGCTTACAGCAAATCAAGCTTCCTACGCTGACTTGAGGGGTGGCCTCTAATTGACGGCAGTTTTCTAGATCCGCGAGCGCTTTTTCATATTCAACCACCGCATTCGCCAACCCATGCGCAAGGTAAGCTTCCTCCACGCTTCGGGTATCGTATTTCCCCTCTTGCTTGGATTGATCGCTAGTGGCTCCTGCACGCGAGGTGTCGAAGGCTTTCTTGGCA
>CALKLP010000184.1 GCA_937991965.1 uncultured Verrucomicrobiales bacterium | reverse complement strand
CTAGGCTACTTTTTTGATTCTTCCACGAATTCCATACTTGTAACATCATTGTTGATTTTACATCCTATATCACAGTGAAAAAATTACTAACAAATCAAAATGAATCATTTAATTAAAATAACATTATTCTTATTTTTGCATCACCCCCTTTTGGCCTCTTACCACTTAGAAAATACACTAGACCTTCTACATAATCATGTTAGCGGGAAGAGCCTACTCTCTGCCCAAGAGTTGCGTGCTCTCGAAGACGACATTACCCAAAAGGCAGAAGATCTTCAGCAAAAAACTATCACTCAATCATTTGAAATCATCGCCCTTTACGAGAAGACTCTTGGTCCACTTTTTGTTTCCCCAAAAGGCCCTTTCAATCGCGAGCAATATCAAGGGATTGAACTTGATCGCGTTATGTTTGCCTTACAACAAGGTATTTTAGATTACGCGTATTCAGCAAAGCAAGTGGCGAAAGACCCTCAACTCTACAAGGTTAAGTTTGGAACTTCTGAATATTTCCCAGGTAGCTGCGAAAAAAGTCAAGAGCCTACAAAAACGCTAGTATGTAAAATTAATGCATCACAACGTGAGGGATATGGGTATCCAACAATGAATGACGTTAAAGTAACACGGCGCCCTACAGGTTGGTATTTACCTCCTGGGGAAATTGGAGTTATCGCCGTGCCCTCATCCTTAGTCAATAATGGATATCAAATCAGAGTCGGTGCTCATTCTTGGGATTTGTCGAAGAAACCAAAAGTCCATAGACTGGATCGTGTCTCCCTCGTCTATCCCATAAAAACAAAAAAAGTAACTATCGCACATCCACTAGGAGGAGGAATTTACATAGAATTACCACCAGATGCTAAGAGTGGAATCCAGAATATTCATGCAAAAAACGTAGTTGAAGCACCCTTTTTTTCCCATCGTTCGTTTGACCTAATGTCCTCTGATGATTGTCGTAAAGAAAGATCGCTTAATGCACCATGGGTAGATTTCGAAACGGAAAGATTTATGATGCAGATTCCCACTGAGTGGCTAAAGCAACTGAAAGATCCGATTAAACTTATGGAAGAATACGATAAATGTATGGATCTCTACTCTGAGCTCGTGGGGCGGCCTTCCCTTCGAGCCAATTCAGTCCTCTATCACCAAGTCGATGTTACAATGCGAGGTATGGCTTTCTTTCCTGGTTACCCGCAATCCAACTTCAATTGGAACCCCAAAGCACCTGCAATCAAACCGATGCAGAAATGGATTATAGAAAGTCCACAGAAAGCAGGGCACGTCTTGTTCCACGAAATGGGACATGCTGAGCGAATCACAAAATTCACTGGAGGCACAGAGGCGGTAGTTAATTTCCCTTACGTTTATGTTCATAATGTTGGATATAATGTAGATCTTAATGAGGCCTTTGGACTGTCTTTTGGAAATAAGAATATGTCTATTGATGAGGCGGCTATTTCGCGGATGATTACCGAAAACTTTAGAGAAGGTCGCCCCGCAAATATCACCAACAAACCAGGTGATGAAGTCAAATACCAACACCGTGGATACGCGATTTATGCTGACATTGTTGATCTCTTCGGCTGGGAACCGATAAAATCCTTTTGGGCAACGGATCAGAAGAACTTCATTGCAGGGAAAGACTTTAATTTCGTGAAAGGACGCAGTTTTCCCGCAAATATTAATAAGGACCCTAATGATAGTAGGATTCTTAGGCTATCCATCGCGGCTGGGATCGACCTAACACCGCTCGCGCAGTTTTGGGGACGATATCCTGACGATCAAGAGGCGCTCAAAAAAGCGATGCGTAAGCATAACTTAGAACCTTCACACAAAATCTACGATAAATTACAGCATTACAAGACGATTATCCCGATGAATCCTGAGGAGTTCATGCGACATGCCAAAGCAGCGTACCCCAGAGTGGGTAAACCTGCTAGAAATTCAAACGAAAACAACCCGCTGTATGGTCAAGGTTGGTATGATAAGTGGTCTCAAATTTACAGTTTAGAGCATGGAGAAAAGGCACAAAAAGCCTTACAAAACCTAATCGACTTTTATTTCCCAAACGGAAGGCCCTCATAATTGTTTCACTTCCATGATAGTATCATATGATACTATCGACTCATGAAGCCACCGTATCAAATTACAACAGAGATCCTCACCTTAATTTCAGAAATCGAGCGGAATTTGGGGCAATTTGAGCCGATGGTTCTTCCTGAGCCTCAGCCCAAGTTGCGGAAGGAGAACAAGATCAAAACCCTACAGGAGAGCTTAGCGATCGAGGGTAATACGCTCACTACTGAGCAAATTACGGCGGTACTGATGGGAAACGGGTGATGGCTCCCAAAAGTGAAATCACAGAAGTTCTCAATGCCAATAAGATTTATCAGCAACTTAATGATCTGAGCCCTATAAGCGAAATGCACTTGCTCGCCGCGCATGAGATAATGATGCGTGACTTAATAAAAGAAGCGGGGAAGTGGCGCGCAGGTAATATGGGGATTATCCAAAAAGGGAAGGTCCGTCACATGGCTCCACCAGCAGAACGCGTTTCTTACCTCATGCGTGATCTGCTGAAGTATTTGAAGGGGAACGATCACCCGATCGTTAAGGGGTGCGTGTTTCATTATGAATTCGAGTTTATTCATCCTTTTGCAGACGGCAATGGGCGCATGGGGCGATTTTGGCACTCTTCATTGCTCTATGATTACCATCCTGTGTTTGAATTTATCCCCGTGGAATCGCTCATTCAGTAGAATCAAGAACGGTATTATGAAGCCTTAGAACCGTGCGGCCGAGCAGGAGACTCAACAAAGTTTATTGAGTTCGGCCTCCAAATGATTGGTTTAGCAGGAAAGACTATCTTCTGGTCAATACAAGAATTTCCACGGCGACGGCGAGCAGGGATTTAAAGCTCGGGGTAGTGAATCAGTTGTTGGAGCAAAAGGGAGTTCAAGCTACTGCAGTCTACCGCTTTTATTGAGACTTGATCTCACCATTAACCCTGTAAATACCTGAATTATTGGGCATTTTTACGGTTGCCAAGAATAGAGAAATTTCACAAAAGCACTGCATGAGCCTCTACACAGATTACCTCGCCGAGATCGAAACGCGTAAAACTCAAGGACTCCACCCGCAGCCCATCGACAGTGGAGCTCTCATCGCGGAGATTATTTCCCAGGTCAAAGACGCATCCCATGAGCACCGTAAAGACTCGCTCAATTTCTTGATCTATAACACGCTTCCGGGCACCACATCTGCGGCGGTAGAGAAAGCAAACTTCCTTCAGCAAATCATTCTCGGAGAAGAAACGGTTCCTGAAATTTCATCCGAGTTCGCTTTTGAACTACTTTCTCATATGAAGGGTGGGCAGTCAATGGAAGTGCTTCTTAACCTTGCGCTTGGGGAGAATGCAGAGATCGCCGCTTCTGCCGCTAAGGTTCTGAAAACACTCGTCTTCCTCTACGATGCGGACATGGAGCAACTAGCAGACGCATACAAGGCAGGCAATGCAGTCGCGAAAGACCTCTTAGAAAGTTATGCAAAAGCAGAGTTCTTCACGGAGCTTCCTGATGTGCAAGAGGAAATCGACGTCGTCACCTTCGTTGCTGGTGAAGGGGATATTTCTACTGATCTTCTCTCTCCTGGTAATCAAGCGCACTCTCGCTCAGATCGTGAGCTTCATGGTCAATGTTTCATTTCCCCAGAGGCACAGCAGGGCATCAAAGCGCTCCAGAAACTCCATCCTGACAAGAGCGTCATGCTCATCGCCGAAAAAGGCACAATGGGCGTAGGATCTTCCCGTATGTCTGGCGTGAACAACGTCGCGCTCTGGACTGGTAAGCAAGCCAGCCCCTACGTTCCCTTCGTTAACTTCGCTCCGATCGTGGCAGGAACGAATGGCATTTCTCCAATTTTCCTCACCACCGTTGATGTAACGGGCGGAATCGGCCTCGACCTTCAGAACTGGGTCAAGAAAAAGGATGCAGAAGGAAATACCGTTACTGATGAAGAAGGCGAGCCAGTGCTTGAGCAGGCTTACTCTATTGACACCGGCACCGTTCTGACCATCAACACGAAGGCCAAGAAGCTTTACCAAGGTGAAACCGAGCTCAAGGATATCTCCAGAGCCTTCACTCCACAGAAGATGGAGTTCATGAAAGCAGGTGGTTCCTACGCGATCGTCTTCGGGAAAAAGCTTCAAACTTTCGCCGCGAAAACCCTTGGAATCGACGCTCCTGTTGTCTTTGCTCCGTCCAAGGAGATCTCACACGAAGGCCAAGGCCTCACCGCCGTTGAGAAAATCTTCAACAAAAACGCCGTTGGAACAACTCCGGGCAAAGTTCTTCACGCAGGTTCTGACCTCCGCGTCGAGGTCAACATCGTTGGTTCTCAGGACACTACAGGTCTCATGACGATGCAGGAACTAGAAGCAATGGCGGCTACGACTATTTCTCCGATCGTCGATGGCGCTTACCAGTCTGGCTGCCACACCGCATCTGTTTGGGATAAGAAGGCGCAGAAAAATACGCCTAAGCTCATGAAATTCATGAACGACTTTGGTCTCATTACTGGTCGTGACCCGGAAGATGAATACCACCCGATGACCGACGTAATCCACAAGGTTCTTAATGACCTCACCGTGGATGACCGTGCGATCATCATTGGTGGAGACTCCCACACCCGTATGTCCAAGGGTGTTGCCTTCGGAGCGGACTCAGGCACCGTAGCACTAGCGCTCGCAACTGGAGAAGCCTCTATGCCGATTCCGGAGTCCGTTAAGGTTACCTTCAAGGGAACCCTCAAGGACCACATGGACTTCCGTGATGTGGTTCACGCCACCCAGTCGCAGATGCTCGACAAATTCGGCGGCGACAATGTCTTCCAAGGCCGTATCATTGAGGTTCACCTCGGATCGCTTCTTGCCGACCAAGCCTTTACCTTTACTGACTGGACCGCAGAAATGAAGGCTAAGGCTTCCATCTGTATCTCACAGCCAGACACGCTCATTGAGTCCTTAGAAATAGCTAAATCACGTATTCAAATCATGATCGAGAAGGGGATGGATAACAAGAAAGGTGTCCTCCAAGGTCTCATCGACATCGCAGACAAGCGTATTGCCGAAATCCAGTCCGGCGAAGTCCCACCGCTCGCTCCAGATGCGAATGCGAACTATCACGCAGAGATGGTAGTCGATCTCGACATCATCGACGAGCCAATGATTGCCGATCCAGACGTGCATAACGATGACGTGTCCAAGCGATACACACACGATGTCATCCGTGAGCTTTCCTACTACGAGGGCAGTAAAGAAATCGATCTCGGTTTCGTTGGTTCCTGTATGGTGCACAAGGGCGATCTCAAGATCGTATCTAAGATGCTCAAGAATCTCGAAGAAGCGCAGGGCGAAGTTAAATTCAAAGCTCCGCTTGTAGTCACCGCCCCAACCTACAACATCATCGATGAACTTAAGGAAGAAGGCGATTGGGATATGCTCCAGAAATACTCCGGCTTCGAATTCGACGACAATGCACCGAAAGCAGCCGCTCGCACCGAATACGAGAACATGATGTATCTCGAGCGCCCAGGCTGTAACCTCTGTATGGGTAACCAAGAGAAAGCGGAAAAAGGAGACACCGTCATGGCGACCTCCACCCGCCTCTTCCAAGGCCGTGTGGTAGAAGACTCCGACCGCAAGAAAGGAGAATCTCTACTCTCCTCCACTCCTGTTGTTGTTCTCTCCGCGATCCTCGGGAGAACCCCTACGATGGAAGAATACAAAACCGCCGTCCAAGGGATTCCCCTAACGACCTTCGCCCCACCACTCGAGGCGATGAGTGCGTAAAAATAGCCCTTCATTAGCTGAAAGCCTTGGAGAGACTATCTCCCAAGGCTTTCTTTATATATTGAATACACATAATGCTCCATAAGAGATGAAAATACTCATTGGGATACTGCTGCTTGTAAGCATTGGGTCATGGTTTATTCTAATTATTAGGCCATACAATAATGGTCAAAATTTTATTTGTGACTCATTCTATGACGTGATCTGGATATTAGGAGCCTATATATTTTCATGGACTACTCTCATTGTGGGGACATTATTAAGTTCAGGAATTCTGAAATGTAGTTTTCTGGAGAAATCACATTTAATGAGGAATTCTCGTATTCACTCAGAAACACTTGAGGCTTCTTCACCTTAGCTTTTGGATTATACTTAAATTCGTAGGCGTGGAGATGCCCGTCAACTTCTTCAATATAGTCGATTTCTTGCTGATCATAGGTTCTCCAGAAATATCGATTTGCGAATCTCCGGCTGTATTCGTTCTGCTTGATTTTCTCAGAAATCAGGAAGTTTTCCCAGAGTCCTCCCACATCATTTCGTAACTTAAGCGGGCTAAAGTTATTGAGAATTGCATTACGCACCCCCAAGTCGTAGAAGTAATACTTACTCGACTTCGCGACTTCCTTTCTCAGATTACGCGAAAATGCTTTCAGGCGATAGATCACGAAACACTTTTCCAAGAGGTCTAAATATTTTTGCACCGTCACGACATGAATGGAAAGATTTCTCGAAAGCTCATTGAGCGAGACCTCGGCCCCTATTTGTAAAGCTAATAACGTCAGCAAATCTTTGATTTTGTCTGAGTTTCTAATATCCGTGAGTTCTAAAATATCTTTATACAAGTAGCTATCTACTAGCTCAAAAAGCTCTTCTTTCTTATCCGCGTAATTCTTAAGCCCAATGACCTGGGGATAGGCGCCATAGAGTAATCTTGATTCCAGAGAATCTTGATTTTCCGCTTCTGTCTTAACCATCTCTAATGTGGAAATAGGATAGAGTGTTAATGTCCTTTTACGTCCTGTGAGTGGCTCTCCGATCTTATTAGCGAGATCTAAACTGGCGCTTCCACTCACTATTACTTGCACCTCCTTTAACTCGTCGCTTATGAGCTTTAAGGTCGCGCCAATATCGGGAATGGTTTGAGCCTCATCGATAAAGAGGAAATCAATATTATCCAAGTGCGCAGAGAGTTGCTCAAAGCTCACGCCATCGATCAAGTTTCGATCTGAGGACTTCTCCGCGTTCAAATACTTGATATTCCCTTTTAGCTCCCGTGCTAGTTCCTGTAAAAGAGTGGTTTTCCCTACTCTCCTGGCCCCATATAGAACTACTACATGCTCTCCTGAAAGTAGGGGCTTTAGTCGCTCTTTTAATGCTCTCTTAATCATTATCACCTTAATTCGTTCACTATAGTGAATAAATTAAGCTAAAAGCGCAATAATAAAATACTTTCCCATGGAGGAAAAAATTAAGCGACACCCGCCGGAGCAGGTGCCGCTTAGCGCACACAACAAAGTATCAATTAAGCTACTATGAAAAATTAAACTGGGATTTCTACTGGGGCAGCCTCTTCTTTTGGCTTCGAGGCCGCTTTCATTTTTTCCGCGACTTCCTTGGCGTTCTCTTGCCCTTTGGCGACGCCTTTTTTCAGGTCTTCGCTTAGGCTTTCTGGGAGAATCTCCTTCACGAAGGTTCCGAGGAATCCAGGAACAAACCCGACTCCGTAAGCGACTTCACTGAGGATGCTATCGATCTCTTCTTTGAACTTCGGAGCGTATTCCTTGGCTTTTTCAGCAGCGTCTTCGACACCCTTTCGGAAAAAGTCCGAGGTGGTTTCCTTTTTAGTATTCGTTTCTTCTATATTTGGTTCTTGAGTTTCCATGACTTAATGAAATCAGATTTGCAGAGAGCTGTTAATTATAACTTAGCTTCAATATTATAACGCTATGGCGAAGGCGCTTTGTCTTTTAAAAAGCTGGATTAGTCTTAGGCTCCTCGATAACTGACTTGCTATGCAACACTCGCCCAAGCTTCTTCTCGCTCCTATGCAGCGAGTGACGGACTATCCCTTTATGAAGGTGATGGCGCAGCTTGGTGGGCCGGACATCTATGTAACGGAGTACTTTCGGGTGCATGTACACTCGACGCTGGAACCGTATATTCTGAAATCAGTAAATGAGAACCCAACTGGGAAGCCGATCTACGCACAGATGATCGGGCAGGACATTCCGTCGCTCGTTAGGGGCGCGAGGGAGCTACAAGAGCATGCCGTGACAGGAATTGATCTGAACTTAGGGTGCCCCGCGCCGATCGTGTGTCGTAAAGATGCTGGAGGTGGTCTGCTACGGAATCTGCAAAAGGTGGATGCGATTTTAGGTGCGCTCCGTGAGGCTGTGGAATCTCCGTTTGAATTTACGGTAAAAACGCGTTTAGGTTTTGACTCGGAGCGAGAGTTTGAGGAATTGCTGAAGGTGTTTACAAAGCATGAGATCGACGCCCTTGCGATTCATGGTCGCACGGTGAAGGAGCGCTACCAAACGCCCGTGCATCATGAGGAAGTCAAAATGGCATGCGAGGCCATGAGCTGCCCTGTGTATGCTAATGGAAACGTAGTCGATGTCGCTACGGGGCTGTCCTACCTCGATAAGACGGGAGCAGATGGGCTCATGATTGGACGTGGCGCGATTAGAAATCCATGGCTTTTTCCGCAACTACACGCCGCCTTTGCAGGAGAAGAGCCGATCACGGTCACACGGGCGATGCTGCTGGGTTATATTGAGTTACTTTGGGAAGAAACCGCTCGCGAGTTTCATGCCCCTTTTGATGAGGCCAAACATGTCCATAAGATGAAGCGCTACATGAACTATATCGCGCAAGGGGTCGAGACCGAGTTCGAGCATGCGATCCGCCGTGCTCAGTCTAAGAATGAGTTTTTCTCGATCTGTCGCAGTTTCTTAGAATCGCAAGAGGCACTTCCGGCACTACCTCCTGAGAGATCGAAGCTCTTTTGTGGGTTCTCCGATTTGTTGGGATAAAGATGCTGGCGGGACGCCCATCCTCCCTTTTACTGAAACACCGCTTGGAAGGCTTCTAGCTTCGCGAGGGCTTTTCCGGAGTCGATCAACTCGGCAGCGAGCGCGATTCCTTCTTCGATCCGGTCTACGATTTCACAACAGGCGAGCCCTGCTCCAGCATTGAGTAGAACGATGTCGCGCTTGGCTCCATGGATTTCGCCCGATAAGATCCCGCGTAAAGTTTCAGCGTTTTCCTGTGGGTTCCCGCCGGCAAGGTCCTCTAGCGAGGCGACCGAAAGCCCTAAATCCGCAGGGGTTAGAGCATGGAGTTTAACGGCTTTATTTGGCTTAGCCTTATAGAGATGGTTCATCCCTAGATTAGAGAACTCATCAACCGGTTGATCATCTGCGGTGTAGCCTGTGATCGCAAACACTTGCTTGCGGCCGAGGTTCTGCAGGATTTGGGCAAAGTCAGCGGTGCGCTCTGCCATCGTGACTCCAACCATTTGGTAAGTCGGGGAAACCGGGTTGAGGAGTGGTCCGATTAAGTTGAAAATTGTTTTTACTCCTTCCTTAGCCAGGAGGGCACGAACACCCACAACAGCCTTGAAAGCGGGGTGAAATTGAGGGGCAAAGAGAAAACAAACATTCGCACTCTCTAAGGCCTGGGAAAGTTGCTCATCTGAGGCATCGAGCGGAATCTCGAGTTCGCTAAGTACGTCCGAACTGCCAGACTGGGAAGTGATGCCACGGTTGCCATGCTTTACGACCTTCGCTCCTCCTGCCGCAATGACAAACATCGAAGTGGTCGAGACATTAAAGAGGTCTAGCTTATCGCCCCCCGTGCCACAGACATCAATGGTAGGGCCACCTGCCATCGCAGCAGATAAGTCTGGGCGACGTGCCTCGCGGAGAAAGCATTGTGCAAAGGCTGTGATTTCATTCGCAGTTTCACCTTTGAGCGCTAGTGCTTTCAGAAGAGTGGCTTTTTCTGTGTCATTGGCTTGTCCGTTCAATAGCAGCGCAGAGAATTCCTCGACCTGCGCCATGGTGAGCTCTTGCTGGGCTTGCAGAGTGGCCAGAAGTGACATTACTTTTTCTTAGGGGTAAAGTATTCCGGCTCGTTACCAGGCTTCCACTTGACGTTACATCCGGTGGCGGGATATGGATCCGACCCGAGGTCCTGACCTGCTAGTAAGGTATCTAAAGCCTCACGGAGGTCTTCTCCTGATGGCTCCTCGTCATTCCCAGGGCGGGAGTGATCAAACTGACCTGCGTAAAATAAATATCCTTCGCTATCGAAGAGGAAAAAATCTGGCGTGCATGCGGCACTGTAAGCATGGGCAACTTCTTGCGTCTCATCATAGAGATATGGAAAGTCCCATCCGTTCTCATCTGCGAACTCGCCCATGAGCTCAGGAGCGTCTGCTGGGTAGTTTGCAACATCATTAGACATGATGGCTACAGTGTTGATGCCTTCGTCCACGTAATCATCAGCCAATTCCCCAACCTGCTTCGCGAGATGCACGACGTAAGGGCAATGGTTGCACGCAAAGAACAGGATAGTTCCTTTCTCTCCGGCCACGTCTTCAAAGGAGTATTCTCCTCCACGTGGGTCGGGTAGGGAGAACTCCGCAGCGGGATCTCCAGGTTCTAATCGGAATGTGGAAGCAACTTCAGCCATAATTATTGAATTAAATGTAATTCGTTCTCACTAGGAATCCAGAAACTTATCTTGTTATCAACCCTTTTTTTCGCATTGTAGTAATCAAGATGACAGATTCACAGCGAGAGCGTTATGCGCGACATCTTCTTTTACCTGATTTTGGGGATGCCGCCCAGGAAAAACTGATGCGCAGTAGAGTGCTTTTGATCGGAGCTGGAGGACTTGGTAGCCCAACCGCTCTCTACCTAGTAGCAGCTGGAGTAGGGCACCTTACGATCATCGATCCAGATGTAGTCGATCTCTCAAATCTCCAACGCCAGATCCTCCACCGCGAGACTGATGTCGGCAAACCTAAGGTCGAAAGTGCGACCCGCGAATTAGCGGCGCTGAACTCGGAATGTGAAATCACCTGTAAACAAGAGGCCTTTACCTCTGAGAATGCTATGGAGCTAGTGAAAGCGCATGACCTTGTAATCGATGGGTCGGACAATTTCGCAACTCGCTTCCTTACTAATGACGCCTGCTTTTTCGCCAAAACACCGTTAATCTATGGGTCGATCTTTCAGTTCGAGGGGCAGCTCACCGCCTTTGATTCATCATCAGAGAGTCCGTGTTATCGCTGTATCGTCCCAGAACCTCCCGCAGATGGAGCGGTGCCAAATTGCCTCGAAGCGGGAGTGATCGGAACCTTGCCTGGGGTCATTGGCTCGCTGCAAGCAATGGAGGCTATTAAATATCTCACGGGGTTAGGTAATCCTCCGATTGGTAAACTTCTCTATTATGATGCGCTTAATACCTCCTTTCGCGAAATCAAGATCAACAAAGATCCGAGCTGTCCGCTATGTTCGGGTCAAGCCTCTATCCACAGCTTGACCGAGGTTGCGCTCGCGGAATGCGCACTCGATGAAATTCCATCCATTACATGTGCTGAGCTGAGTAACCTCATGGAGTCTGAGCCCTTTTTGATCGATGTCCGTGAACCAAAAGAGTTTGCACAGAATCGTATTCCAGGAAGTCAGTTGATTCCGCTAAGCCAACTCAGAAATGGCGAGGTTCCACCGCTACCGAACGACAAAACCATCTATGTCCATTGTAAATCTGGAGCACGAAGTAAGGCTGCCATTGATATTCTGCAGAAGGCGGGATATTCCCGATTAATCAATATTTCGGATGGAATTGATGGCTGGGAAAAGATGCATAAATAAAGCTTTATCAATTTATTTACATGATTTAGCTAAAAAACAATGTGACATTTTTTTCACTTTTCCTATTGCGCCAATGTTTAAGCACTGTTAAACATTTATTAGCTATGAGAAAAATCACATCATTCGCAATCGGTGCGGTCGCGCTCGCAGGAGTTGCCGCTGCAGAAGTAGAAGCATCAGCATACGCTGGTTTACATTCACACTACATTTACCGTGGTTCAGATCTCGGTAATGACACGTCATTCGCAGATTTCGGTCTCGATTTCGCTGGTTCATGTGACTGCGGAGTTGATTGGTACGCTGGAGCTTGGTATGCAGCAACAGATACAACTGATGAGTTCGACATCTTTTTCGGTGCAAGCAAGGATCTTGGTATCGGAACTGTTGACCTTGGATACATTCACTACGCATATCCAGGGGCTGAAGGAAGCTCTGATAGTGAAGTATATCTTGGACTCTCTACTGGCTATGCTGGTTTCGAGCTTGGACTTACTACATCAGTCGGCATCGGTGGCGCATCACAAAATACAACATGGATCGAAGGTTCTGCTGGATACGGTTTAGAGGTTTCAGGATACGCTCTTGCTCTTGAATTCGTTGCTGGTTACCAAGCAGGTGCTAACGGCATTGATAAGCTTGGTTACTATGGTGCTAATCTAAGCACTGACATCGCAGTCTCAGACGATATTACCTTGAGTCCTTACATTTCCTACATTCAGTCGCATGACGATCTTAATGATGGAGATGGCGGATTCAACGGATTCTACGGTGGTGCATCTGTATCATTCGCATTCTAGTCTAACATTCAGCATTAGCTGATTTTTATTCTGGCGAGCACGATGTGCTCGCCTTTTTTTGTGCTTCTTTTTTGAGAACGCGCATTTCTTTAACTCTTACTATAAGCAATTTTCATGATTGGGCTAAAAATTTTCTGGGCAAACGAGGATTTATAAGGAACAAAGAACGTCATATGAGCAACCAACTCGAACAACTTAAGCAATTCACGACCGTTGTAGCAGACACTGGCGACTTCGGCGCAATCAAGGAATTCACGCCTCAAGACGCGACCACAAACCCATCTCTTATTCTGAAGGCCGCAGGGATGCCAGAATATAAGCACTTGGTTGAACAAGCGGTTGAAGAGAAGAAAGGCGAAGGACTCGAAGCCATTCTTGATCGCATCCTAATTCTTTTCGGCTTAGAGATTCTCAAAATCGTTCCTGGTCGTGTATCTACTGAAGTGGATGCACGGATGTCCTTCGACACCGCTGGAACTGTGGCGAAAGCAAAAGAGCTTATTGCTGCCTACGCTGCTGAGGGAATTGATAAAGACCGTGTCCTCATTAAAATCGCTTCTACTTGGGAAGGAATCAAGGCTGCAGAAGAGCTTGAGAAAGAAGGCATTCACTGTAACTTAACACTACTTTTCTCCTTCGCCCAAGCAGTAGCCTGTGCAGAAGCGAAAGTTCAGCTCATCTCCCCATTCGTCGGACGTATCTATGACTGGTATAAGAATGACAGCGGGATTGACTACGTGGGTTCTGACGATCCTGGCGTGCAGTCTGTAACAAGCATCTATAACTACTATAAAAAGTATGGCTACAAAACGGAGGTCATGGGAGCCTCATTCCGTAACAAAGGGCAAATCACTGAGCTTGCAGGTTCTGACCTTTTGACGATCGCTCCAAACCTTCTTGCAGAGCTTCAGGCATCCGACGAGCCACTGAGCGAAAAGCTCAACGAAGCTTCTGCACAAGCCTGTGATCTTGAGAAAATTTCATTAGACGAGAGCGGCTTCCGTTTTCTCCACAATGAAGATCCAATGGCGATAGAGAAAACAGCGCAAGGCATCCGCGCCTTCTCCGCTGACATTGTGAAGTTAGAGAAGCTCATCGAGAGCATGATGGGATAAGTCTGCCCGACTAAATTATTTCTCAAACCCAAGGTTGCATCCGCGCCTTGGGTTTTTTATGGTCTTATTACAATGAAGCTTTTATCCATATTAGGTTGTGCCTTATTTCTCGTTTCTTGTGCCTCAAATAAGGTTCAGGAAGCTCAAGTCAGTTTTCATACGCAAACTGCTACAGGAGAAATGAAAAACATGGTCTTTGCTTACACGTATAAAAGACAGGTCGTGAACATGAGAAGAATTCCCAGCTTCTCGTTCAAAGATATTGAGACATACCAACCCTTCGTTGCTAAAAACGGAAGCTTTGGCGCGGTCTTTACACTAGAACGGACGGCTCTGAATCGACTCTTTCATCACACTGTGGAAAACCAAGGGTCGCTGATGATCTCAATGATCAACGGCACCGTGAGTGAACCCTTAAAAATCGACAAGCCGATTAAGGATGGTAAACTTGTTGTCTGGAATGGCTTAACGCAAAGAGACATTCATTCTCTGGATTACTCAATCGCACGTGAGGGTGATACTGAGGAAGAAGCAAAGTCACGAGCAAGGGAAGCGAAAGCTGCGCTCAAGAACTTCAAGCCTGTCAGCTAGTTTTTTACAAACGGCGACGTTGGAACAAAAGAGCCACCCCGCCTAAGCCTAGTAAAACTGCTGAGAAAGGCTCTGGGATAGCAGTTACCTCAAAACTGGTTATTCTTACTCCATTATTACTTGCCCCAAGGTTTGGTTCGAAGGCGGTAAAAGTTACCGTATCTCCCGCCATTAAGCTGGTATTAAAAACAGTCGTAGAACTAGTGGTTATCAGGGTAGGCGGACCTGAATTAAAAGATACCGACAGTCCGTCGTTGGTTCCAATCGCATTTAAAACAAGGTTATTAAAGACGACATCAACATTAAAACTCATCGTCAGAGACTCGATGATATTAATTGTGTCGATCCCATCAGTGTCGTCACCAGTAGCGGAGTCATTAATTCCTAGGCCTGAGGAGGTAGCGTTTACTATCCCATCATTAGCACTTAATGTTACCGTGATATCTGAAAGAGTATAGCTCCCAGACGAAGTTCCAAAATCAAGAGACCCGTCC
Source organism: uncultured Verrucomicrobiales bacterium (assembly GCA_937991965.1). Lineage (GTDB taxonomy): Bacteria > Verrucomicrobiota > Verrucomicrobiia > Verrucomicrobiales > Akkermansiaceae > WTJZ01. Next base: position 22,670 of record CALKLP010000184.1, on the reverse strand, counting down.
ATTCCACTGAAAAGCACGGCCGCATGCGTCAATCCAGCACTCAGAATTGACCCTATCATAGGTAAAAAATAGCGTTTCATCGCATTAATAACGCAATTACCGTACCAATATCATTTATCCTAGATGGCTTTTTCGCAAGAACCGACTTCTGAAAACAATGTCTAGTAGATAGTGGGCTTGAGTATTTATTCCGCCTGCTTTTTCGCCACTAGATCAAAAGCAATGACGACCTCGTTGCGAATCAGGTCATCTGGCTTACCTTTGAAATCGATCCCCCAGTCATTACGCTTAATGTCAAAGGTTGAGGTAAGCTTGATCATACCCTCAGTCTGCACAATCGCTGCGGGAAAGGTGATATTCTTGGACACATCTAGCATCGTTAAGTTCCCAGAAACCGTTTGAACCCCGTCCTTTAGCTCTCCAAACTCTGTTACCGCGAACGTTGCGGTCGGGAATTCCGGCACATTAAAAAAGTCCTCATTCATCAAATGCGTCGTCAGCTTATCGTGATCAGAATAGATGCTGTTCATGTCAATCGTTAGCATTCCACCCGTGGGCTTCCCATCTACAACACTGAATTGACCGTCAATTTTCTTAAAGCCTCCGCTCTTCTGTCCCGTAATTTTAGAGCCGATAAAGGTGATTTTCGAATCCTCAGTAAAGGCATAAATAATCGACTCTGCTGAGGCCGCCGCGACTTCTTTTGCATCGCTAATTTTAGCATCGGTCGTGTTATCAGCGGGGTTTTCACAGGAGACTAAACAAAAGGCGGCTAGAGCGGCAAAGGAATGGAAGGTGTATTTCATGACGTTGTGTATTAGGTTCAATACTTGAAGCGAATCTGAACAGTGAGCTTGCTCTAGAGATTTCTAAAAATTCCAAGAGACATTAAGTGCACCAAAGATACTGGAATCCAGGTCCGTCTCCAGCTCTGAGCTTTCAAACTCTATTTTTCCCGCAAAGTTCAGACCAATTGTTGCATTCACGGAAAAGTTGTTAGTGAAGCTATACTGCGCAGTCGAGAAGGCGCGAGCCGTGCTGTAAGAGTAGATATCGTCGTCTCGAAGGAGGTATTCCTCGCTAATGTAACGGGCTCCAAAGAAAAAGGCGAGCTGGTCTGAATATTCATACAAAAGAGACACTCCTGGGCCAAAGCGCGTTCCCGGTGAAGGTCGGGTAGTCAGAGTAAAGTTCTCAGCAAACTCCCAGTCGATAATGAGAATAGGAAAGACATTTACCTCCTCATCCACACCTGAAGAAAGGCCAACCCCGCCCCCAATGAGCAAATTCTCAAAGCCGGAATACCAACTCCCATAAATTCCACTGAAATTTATCGCATCTCCGATATCCATTCCTGCCTCATGGTCAGAACTCACCGTAGAAATTGCCATAAAACGCCAATCTTGATTGATGTCGTATAACGCAAACAGGCTGGCCTTCGTACTTAACAACTCGTCAAAAGAAAATGCCCCATCATAAAAATACCGCTCATGCGAAATACTTGCGGCTATGAGCAAATCAGGCTGACGCATGATAGGAAGGCCTAATCTTACTTCTGCAGCTACAACCGATGCGTCATCTGCTCCTTTTGGCTTAATGGTATTCGACTCCAAGCTGAGAGAAAACGGCGACTCAGCGAACTGAGAAAACGCAAGCGTTGGGAAAAGAGCGATTCCGTAAAGTAATCTATGCATCAGGTGAGTTTAAACCCGTTTTTTAAGATGTAAAATAATTCCCAACGATTGCAGGAGCTGCTGTATCGAGAATCACAAGTGGAATGACATAAAAGAGCATTACAGGGAACGCCAGAGCAATTAAACCCAACACTCCATAAGCAAGTAACTCACACAATACCGTTGTGTTGAATTTACTTTTAACTCTGAGCGCGAGATCTTTCATGTTAATGCTTTAAGATGCTCTCATTACGCCTCTTGTCACATAATATTAAACTTTTATCGTAAATTTTAGCTTTTTAAATGAGTCACTAACCCATGTCGTAGGCATCGACATCGCAGGTCAGGCGAACTTCTGGAGGAATGGGATTGCGATCCAACACGGACTTGATAAACTGGCTGGTCACTCTCGGGTTTGCCCCACGGAGTAATAATTGGTAACGAAACTCGTCATGAGACTTCTCTAACGGCGCTGGTAAAACTTCCCCTAAAATAATCGGAAAACGCTCACGATCTGGCAGTTTCTCCTTAAGACGGGTGTGAATCGTTTCGAGCGTAAGTTGAGCCAGTTTTTCGTTCTTAGAGGCTGCCAGCAGAACGATCATGTGGTAACTCGGGGGATACGAAAACCCTTTGCGGAACTCCATCTCCTGCTCAGCAAAACCGTAATAGTCATGGTGTCTAGCGTATTGAATACTAGGCGCATGCGGAGTAAAGGTCTGGATAATAACTTCACCCTCTAGTGGTCCGCGCCCAGAGCGGCCTGCAACTTGAGTCAAGAGCTGAAAGGTGCGCTCGCTAGCACGGAAGTCTGGAGTGTGGAGTGATAAATCCGCATTCAGGACCCCCACTAGTGTCACCGTCGGAAAGTGGAGTCCCTTGGCGATCATTTGCGTGCCGATCAATATATCAGTCTTGTGCTTACGGAAGTCTTCTAGCGCTTCTTTGAGCGCCCCCTTGCGCCGCGTAATGTCCGCGTCGAGTCGTGCTACTTTTGCCTTTGGGAAGAGCTTTTGGGTAATCTCTTGTACCTTTTCCGTTCCATACCCCGCGAACAAAATACTGGGGTCATGGCACTCTGGGCACTTCTTCGGTGGAATACTCATATACTGGCATAAGTGGCAGACCATGCGGTCATCCTTGCGGTGATAGGTCAACGACAGGGAACAATGCGGGCATTGCACCGCGTGTCCGCAAGAGGGGCAGAGTGCGGAGCGTGAAAATCCGCGCCGGTTGAGAAAGAGAATGGTTTGTTCTTTGATCTCGAGCCGCATCCGGATCGCCTCGCGGAGCTTCTCGGAAAAAATCACAGGCTTCACTTCAGCTTTTCGCGCTTCCGTCCGCATGTCAATGATGCGAATCCTGGGCATGGATTGATCATCCGCACGCTTATCGATCTTAATCAGTTCATACTTGCCACGCTGCACATTATGCCAAGACTCTAGCGAGGGAGTAGCTGAGCCAAGAACGATAGGGCACCCTTCCATGTGTGCTCGCACCACCGCGAGATCACGAGCTTGATAGCGTGGGGAGGATTCTTGCTTATAGGAGGTCTCATGCTCTTCATCAACTACGATCAAACCAACATTCTCTAAGGGCGCAAAGACTGCAGAACGAGCCCCGATGGCGACGACGGCATCTCCTGCACGCAGTCGCTTCCACTCATCATGCCGCTCTCCTGCCGAGAGGTCCGAATGCAACACCGCCACGGGATGGTTATACTGATCAAAGCGTGACTTAAATCGCCTTACGGTCTGTGGAGTGAGGGCAATTTCAGGGACGAGAATAATGACAGTCTTTCCTGTTCTGAGCACTGCGTCCGCAGCCTGGAGATAAACCTCTGTCTTCCCAGATCCCGTCACCCCGGCGAGGAGAAAAGGTTTAGCTTGTTCTTGAGCCGCTTCTAGAATGCGTTTTAGGGCAACCTCTTGCTCCTCGTTCAGCGTCAAGGCTTGCGACGGCAGAAAGGAATCGCCGGCATCTGGATCCCGCTTTACGACCTCATCGGCGACCCGGACGTAGCCTTTATCAACCAGTGCCTTTAGGGGCGAGCTCACCCCTGTGCCTAACAATCTCTGCGCCACTGCTCCTCCAGAATTCGACACGGTCATGAGAAGCTCATGCTGTCGTCTTGCGCGCTTTTCTAATTTGAGTAGTTCTTCTTCATCGGGCAGCTTAATCAGCTCGACCACTTTTTGACTTTTATCGAAGGAGCGTTCCTTCCGCAGAGAGGCAGGTAACATTGTCCGAATCACATGCTCCAGTGGGGCGCAATAATACGCACTAAGCCACTCGGCCAACTGGAGAAGCTTCTCCGTCAGTAGCGGCTCGTCTGAAATAATCTCCAGAATCGGCTTCAGGTTATGAGAACTCGATTCATCCGTGCTGATGCGGATCACTGTCCCTAGAACACGTCTATGCTGAATGGGCACCTTCACCCGATACCCTGCCTCTACCGTCACACCTTGCGGAATTAGGTAGTCAAAAATCAACTCCCCCACTCCATCAATCAGCACCTTAGCCGTCTCAGATGGCGGCAAGAACGAATCTTGGGTATGACGATTATTAGCGATGCCTTATCAAACGCTTTCCCGGAACGCTCATCAATCCGAATATGAAACAATCTCGCTCCTGTCAAACGCCTAGAATCTCAAGCATAGTAGTATTCCATCCCGTTGGTCCATGTTCTTTAGCGTGGATGACCCGCTTCGCGGTAGGGCTTAGCTTCTCTTTATTGGGGATCACCACCGCTATATCGGCCGCGTCCAACATGCTGATGTCATTTGGACTGTCTCCAAGAGCGATAGAAACGACCTTACCATACTTTTTTTCATAAAGCTCACCGAGCTTTAAAAGTGCCTGTCCCTTATTAGATTGCCCAGATAGGTGGATAAAGCGCCCCCCTGATACCGCCTTGAGGTTGTGCTCCTGAAGCTCCTTTTTAAATGCAACAAAGGCCGCGTCGGTACCATGCCAGTGAATCGGTTCCGTTCCATTGCGTTGGTGAGAAAGAGCCGCTTTCTCTAGGGGTAAACTGGTATGCCCTGCGACTTCCTCCACGCTCCAGTCCGCATATCCACGAAAATCGTATGCTGCATGCTTGCTTCTGAGTAACGTGATCGTCTCCAAAAACTGTGAGCGACTCACCCCGAGGTGACAGAGCCAATACCCTTCGATCTTCTCAACCGAGTTAAACTGACTCGTGATCTCCTCAGCAGAGAAAGAGCCTTCTCTAGGAATCGCGATAAACGACCCATTTTCGCACACCAGTGGGTCATGAAGCCCCAATTCGGTCGAGAGGTCTTGCATCTCGGGCAGAGTCTTAGAGGAATTGAGGATCAGAGGAATTTTTCGATCTTTCAATACCCTCAGAGCGTCCGTGGCAGGCCGCCAAGAATACGTATTGTGATCGAGCAAGGTCGCGTCAAGATCTGTGTTAACAACCAAAAAGTTAGAGCCACATTGCATGACTTGAATTTAGCGGAAAACTCATTAAGGAATCAACATAAAAAAAGCTCCGGAAATACGGAGCTCGCTGAAAATAAAATTAGAGAGACAAAAACACTAATCCATTTGCTCCTCAACAGCCGTGTCGATTTGAGCGGTAGACTCAAGTGTTGGAGTTACCTCTACTGCATAGTGCTCATATGTGTCTGATGGAACTGGACGGAGAAAAGCGGCAGTCATCCAGAAAAAGAGTGCCGCAGTGATACCAAGCATAGCAGAAGTAAGTTTCATAATTGTGTTTTGTTCAACAGGAAGCGGGTCTGTATAACCTCCTGCATATCTTATGACAACAGATAAATGGTATCCGTCACACTTTTTTATGAAAGTTAGACAAAAATCCGAAGCGAGAATCTACGCCCGAAGACGCAAATCGTTGTAGCTTATAATGAAAAAGAATCTTCGGCAGGGGAAGCTCCTTGCTCTATCTTCGCGCCACCATTACTAGCCAAGTGTGTGAGGCAGTGGTAAACGTCCTCTGCATCGGTTCCGAGGGTGCCAGAAATTTCATCGGCAGTTTGCCCTTTGTCACAGAGTGATCCACGGACTTCCTTGAGGAGGTCTAGGAAGGCGGCCGCGGCCTTTTTCCCTGCCTCTACACCAGGTTGGTGGTAGGCATTAATGTTCACGAGTGAGGCGTAATACGATACCGCACGCTCGAATAGACCGATCAGCATTCCGAGATTAAACGGTGTTACTTCTTCGATCGAGAGCGTCACGGAGCGTCGTCCAGACTGGAACAGGGCCTTACGTGTTCCGCGCAGGAAGCCTTGGAGGAAGTCGCTAGAAGTTGCTCCTTCTTCTACTTCGATCGATTTTCCAGCACGCCCTTGACGAACCTCGATGAAGGTCGTGAAGAAGTTATGCACCCCATCACGGAGTTGTTGCACGTAGGCATGTTGATCGGTCGAACCTTTGTTTCCATAGACCGCGATCCCTTGGTTTACTGTATTGCCATCGAGATCGAGCTCTTTCCCGAGAGACTCCATCACGAGCTGCTGGAGATACTTAGAGAAGAGAACGAGAGAATCCTTATACGGTAGAACCACCATGTCTTTTTCTCCTTTACCATTTCCCTCATTATACCAAGCAAGCGCAAGCTGCATGCCCGCATTCGCGGTCACCTCTTGGACGCGAGTTTTCTCATCCATCGCGGCGGCACCAGCGAGGAATTGATCGATGTCTAAGCCTTGTAACGCCATTGGTACGAGACCAACAGTGGACATGACAGAGGTACGACCACCGACCCAGTCTTCCATCGGAAAGGTGGTTAAAAATCCTTGTTCTGTTGCGTAGTTGTAAAGCTTTGACCCTTCACCTGTTACGGCGCAGGTTTGTTTAGCGAAGTTGAGCCCCTTGCTTTCGAAGGCCGCTTTGGCCTCAAGCATGCCATTGCGCGTCTCGGCCGTGCCACCAGACTTGGAAATCACGACCACGATCGTGGTTGCCAGTTGGTCACCAATCTTCTCAATTACGTTATCGGCACCTTGTGGATCGGTGTTATCGAAGTAAAAGGTATCAAGCTTGCTGTCCTTCCCAATCGCCTCTGTAACGAGCTGAGGACCAAGAGCAGATCCCCCGATACCAACAATGAGTAAGGTGTTAAAAAGAGAGCCATTTGGTGCCGTAATTTCACCAGAGTGAACCTTCGCCGCAAAATCTTTTAGTTGTGCGAGAGGCTCCGTAATTTGCGCCTTAATCTCCTCGTTCGGAGCGAGATCCGCATTACGCAACCAATAGTGCCCAACCATCCGTTCTTCATCAGGGTTAGCGATTTCACCTGCTTCTAATGCTTCGATGTCCTTAAAAGCCTTTTGGATTTTGCCGTCCATGTTGGCGTAAAAGCCTGACGGAAGCTCCATGAGGGATAGATCGAGAGAAAATCCAAGATCGGAGTAGCGAAGTAGTGATGATGAATAGGAATTCCAGTTGCTCATATGATAAAAGGTGGTGGTAACCACGGAATTACCGAAGATCCTTCCCCTCGTCCAGACATTTAAACAGCCTTATTATCAATCTGCCTCATGTACTACACAATCAAAAATCAATGACAAACCCTGAACTATGCTTGCTACTCACTGCGTTTGCAATGTCAGCATGCACCCACCTGATTTCATATCGTGGCCCCCAAGAATCGCTCACGGCTAATTCATTAGTGGCTTCATTATAACCGATAATCATACAAATATGATGCCTGTCGTCGATTCCCAATGAACCGACAACTCCATCTGCTTCTTTTTGGATGGTTTCGGCCCATTGCGTCCAGTCTGATACCTTTTCTCGCTCTTTTGTTCGGTTGTTAGCGATATCACTATATTTCCCTAGGCTCCGCATCTGCCAAAGAATAGGAACTCCCTTATCTATATAGGATGTCACTTCGCGCGCCGATAGCTTTTTGCCAAACGAAATGTCCTTGATGCGACGCGCCTTACTACGCACGATTCTCTTCGCATCTTCTGCTAGTTTGTGGGTATTTGTCCCTCCACCTGCCGCAGTAGCGGATGTCGCCAATAAATACATATCCGCAGGTACGTTCATGTAACGCATTGCGCGCTCAAAGGTCGCAGGAGCACAGTAACCCTTTGGGCCTTGGTCTACCATAGGGATGTTATTGATCCAGACATCCCCATTATCTTTCCGCACAATGTTGTTCTGATGACTCGCTTTGAGGGTGGCGTCCTTCACAAATTTGATTTTACCTTCTTTATCGGCATTTTCCGTACTGACGATCAGCAAGTGAACGTATTCCTCTTTTTTGGCCGAGAGAAGAAAGGACTGATCTCCCGCATCCCACCGCTTCACTTTTCGTTTATCTTCTTTTTCACCATAGTACTGAGACTCTGGCTGGCCTAAGGCACTCGTCAGCTTAGCTTCTATGATTTCTTCATCAATTCGAATCGCACTAGCAAGGTCTGTCGGAGGCTCAATCCCAGGATTGACGATCTTAAAGTGATCTTCGCCACTTCCTAATTTGCTTCCATAATCTCCTTTATTGGCAAACACGAATGATAAACGCTCTGGCGTGTCATTCGCTCCTCCATAAAGGGTGACACAATACGGACGAGCACCGAAAAACGTGTACTCGGGCTTGGGATATAAACGGTAGCTACTGCTGTTCTTCTTCTGGCTTTCTGTCCGCCATTTCAGACGCTTGGCAATATCCTCTGCCTTTTCACTCCAGAGCGACTTGCCCGCAAAAAGCTCATGCCCAGCCGCCTGATTCACCTTTTCCAATCCCTCAGAATTCACAGCCCGAGATTCAACAGGCGGTGCTTCTGCTAAAGTATTCTTCAGAAGAGCAACACTTTCTTCTGTCAGAGACTCTGCAGGAACCGTAAATGCTTTTCCATTATACTCAAAGGAAACACTTGAACCAGAAACTTCTTTTGGAGTAACGGAGAGTGATTTTCCTGAGGCCTTTTGAGTAATGGTGACAGTTTCTGATTGTGCCAGAAACAAGCCAATAGTTAGAATTAATAACGCTTTTTTCACAGAATTAGCCCTATCATAAACACCTAAAAATAGCAAATCTAATCTCAGTAAAGCATACGACTCTAAAAAGGTCGAGCATACGTATCACAACGATTATGCCAACCCGCACGCCATCTTGTTTCACCACGCGAGGAGGGAGAATTCGCAATGCGCCTATCTAACGCTCGCTTAGCAGAACGGGAGAACTCAGCCGCGCTCGCTTGTCCACCTGAGGTTTCTGCCATCCCTTGTAATACTTGGAGTAGTCCCCAGCCTTGGCCGTTATAACGTTCTTTTGGATTAATTCCTTCACCCTTAAAATTCACGTAATCAATGAGGGCGTACGTCCCATTAGAAGTAGTCGCCACCTTGTGATAATTATTCAGCACTCTGTCGCGATCACTCGCAGGGGCTGCAGACAGCATCTTACCGAGCGACGCCTTCGACTTCGCAATAATAAAGTCCGCCTGCACCGTCAGATTACTCGCTAACCAGTTACGGAGCTCCACCAGTTCCCGCGTTTCAAAAATGGCCTTAAACTGGGTTCTCGACACCCAAGGGCAATCCTTATTAAGCGCCACTGCTGGTGGTCGATATCCTTTACTTACCGCATATTGGATGAACTGAGGGAAGGATTCCGTAAACGGCCCTTGCACACCGCGAGGGTACCAAATGAAGTGCCCTATCCCAAGCGAAGGGAAGTTTTCACCCTCATTCCAGGCCGTAAGACCAGAGATTTTCCCTGCGCTTTCATTCTGCCAAATTTTCTTCGCCACCTTAGTGCGCTCTGCCTGACTAAGTTGAATCTGAGTGGTAGGAGCAGCCGTAGTCTGCGCCATCGGAACCGTGCACGAAGTCACTACCAAGAAAATAGGAAGGAAAAAGAATGGTTTCATAGAAGCCCTATGACGCCAGAAGATCGCAAGTTAATCAATATTTAATTACTTTTGCAAGGTGTGAAGGGTGGCACGCCGATTGAAATCGGTATAAAACTAATCTCCCTATCGTGCCGCAATACTCGTCCCCGCTAGGTAGCCTGAGGTCCACGCGTTCTGGAAGTTGAAGCCTCCCGTCACACCATCGATATTCATTACTTCGCCTGCGAAATAAAGGTCTGGCACGAGCTTACTCTGCATGGTTTTCAGGTTAATTTCTTTCAGCTCTACTCCTCCACAGGTTACGAACTCGTCCTTGTTAAGACTCTTGCCAGAAACTGGAAGCACGCAGGCCGTGAGAAGCTGCTTTAGGTGCTCTTCCTTAGCCTTCGGGAGTTGTGCCCAGGTGAGGCCTTCAGGAATCGCCGCGAGTTCACAAAACCTCCCCCAAAGGCGCTTTGGAACGGAGGCCAATGGACTCCGCGTGTCTACTTGGCGCTTCCCCCATTCGTCACGCTTGTGCATAAGCAAACGGTTAAGATCAAGTCCAGGACACCAGTTCACGGTGAGATCAAAGGTGTAATCGATCTCCGCAAGATCCCGTGCCGCCAGCGCGGAAAGTTTCAAAATCCCAGGTCCACTGACTCCCCAATGCGTCACGAGTAGAGGTCCCATGTTCTCATACTTTGTTCCCCCGATCTTCACATGAGCAGGATTTACAGAAAGTCCTTCTAGTTCCGTCAAAAGTGGATGATCAATCGCAAAGGTAAAGAGCGATGGCACGGGTGGATGCATGGTGTGTCCTAATCCCTCAGCCAACTTCGCGCCCGCCGCCAGACGTGTTCCACCGGTTGCCAGCAGTAACGATTTAGTCTGCACCCTAGTCTCGTTCTCGAGGCTCAAGTGAAAGCCTTTTTCGGTCCTCGCAATGTCACTGACACCTGCCTTGGTAAAGATCTCCACTCCGGAATCCATCGCTGCCTGCGTGAGGCAATCAATAATGGTTTGTGAGCTATCGGTGGTCGGAAACATGCGTCCGTCTTTTTCCACTTTTAGCTCTACCCCGCGCTCTTGAAACCATGCAATCGTTTCTGTCGGACCAAAGTGGTGAAACGGGCCGATCAGTGACTTAATTCCACGTGGGTAATTCTTAGAGAGCGCCTTCGGCTCCAGGCAATCATGCGTCACATTACAGCGACCGCCACCCGAGATTTTCACCTTCTGTAGCAACTGGGAAGTTTTCTCTAAAATCGCAACTCGGAGAGGGGTCGGAGAATGCTCGGCCGCCGTAATGGCTGTAAAGAACCCCGCAGCACCACCACCAACAACTATGAGATCCCACTCTGAACCATTCTCGATTTCTGACATACAGGTGTGATAGGTCAATTCCCCCTTGGCGCAATGAGATTATCACGAAAGATATTCACACCTAATCCACACTATATCACGCAGCCTTGAGAAAAAGTGTAGTTTACTCTCCCATTTATGAGCTTGATCGTCGTAGATGAATGTTGCTTAGTAGCTGTAATCTTATGTTAGTTCTCAAAAATGTTCGAATCGTGTCAGAGACCGAGATCTCCGCGCCTCAAGATGTAGTCGTCAAGGCTGGTAAGTATGAAGCGATCGGCGCAGGCGTAACCGTCCCCGAAGGCGCGCGCGTCATCGATGGCGCAAACAAGCTCATGATGCCGACCATGTTTGACACGCATGTCCACTTTCGCGAGCCCGGACAAACGCATAAGGAAGACATCGCCAGCGGAAGCGAGGCAGCCATCAATGGTGGCATAACAGGTATCGTCATGATGCCGAACACGAGTCCATCGATCGACTCCGCTGCCATCGTAAAGAACTTGCTCGATAAGGCGAAGGAAGTCTCCAGAATCAACATCTACACCTCAGGCTGTGTCTCCAAGAACCGCGAGGGCAAGGAACTGGCCGAGATCCACGGGATGAAGGAAGCGGGCGTGCTCATGCTGACCGATGATGGCGACACCGTGGATGACCCGTTACTCTATAAGAATGCGATGGAATACGCGACCCCGTTTGGGATGTTCTTCGCCAGTCACTGTGAGACGCCTTCCCTCTCTGGTCCCCGCGCCATGAACGAGGGTAAAAAAAGCTACGAACTAGGCATCCAAGGTAGCCCCGCGATGAGCGAAGAAATCTGCATGGATCGGGACATTCGCCTCGCCCACGCCACGGGTGCACACCTGCATATTCAGCACGTCTCCTCCGGCATCGGAGCAAAAACAATCCAGTTTTGGAAGGAAATGGGAGCCCGCGTAACGGCGGAGGTTTGCCCACACCACTTGATTTTTAATGAGGAAGACATCGGCGACTTCGATACCAACTTCAAGATGAACCCACCGCTTCGTACCGCAGAAGATAACAAGCAACTTCTCGAAGGGCTCAAGAACGGAATTTTCGACATCATCTCCACCGATCACGCCCCACACACTCATTATGAGAAGACCTCTGTAGACTTCATCAGCGCGCCCAACGGCATCACGGGGCTCGAGACCGCGCTCGTCTCCCTCTACCACGAATTTGTGACCAAGGACCAGCTCGACTGGCCTCTCATCGTCAATAAGTTCTCTGCCGAACCCCGTCGTCTCATGCAGCTGCCACCTGTACCGATCAAGGAAGGAGGCGTCGCCGAGTTCCTCCTCTTTGACGAAGAATCGACCACCACCTACTCCAAGGAATTCTTCAAGTCAAAGTCAATCAACTCCCCCTACATTGACCAAACCCTAAAAGGTGAAATTCAACTGGTCTTTTTTGACAATGATATTTTACTAGAAAAGAGTCATAAATGATTTAATAGTTTATCCATACTCTTTTTTCTTTGTTTTTTATTTGGAATGTCATCGCGATTATTCTAATGTAGGCAATGTTAAAAATTTTAACTACTTTTCTAACTTTAGCATCCATAGTTAGCGCTCTTTCGGTCGATAAAATAGATAGATGGGGAAAGGCTGATAAATGCGACGCTGTCGTAGATGTGACTTTCCTAGGAAGTAGGACTATCGAGAGCGAAAAAAAACTTTCCACACTATTCCGTTTCAGAACTATTGATGCGATCAAGGGTGAGGTTCCAGAATTCTTCGAAGTGAAGGTGAAAGGAGGAGCAACAGAAACTAAAACGAGGCTTTACGAGGGCTTCCCAAATCTCAAAAAAAATAGCAATTACACTGTATTTTTATTAATCGGTGAGAAGAAATTTCTCCGCTTTCATAATCTTAACCAAGGCATCGAAGAGCTCGACAAACAACCTCACCGCAAGGCCCTAGACCCGATTCGAAAAAATCGAAAGCGGCTTAAGCCAGGGACAAATTTAGAAGCATACGTAGCCACAGAAACCGCTGAAATCGAAAATCAGTTTACCGCTTCGATGAACAGCACCGACGGGCTCAACCTGCATAATGGCGATCCGTTCAGATATATCCAACAAGACAAAGGTGAGCCCATTCCAGTAATCCCGGACATCTCCACACTTCCCTCAGGAGTCTCCTCCGAACAGGCACTTATCGCACTACAAAATGCTCTTGATGAATGGCAGAAAAACACTTCTATTCTATTCACTCTAAAAAGCCCTGAGGTATTTACTCAAGCCGCCAACGATTACACCTCTGCTGACGGACTCGTCATCCGCGTTCAATTTCATGATAACTTCAACGACATCCCAGATGCCTCCACTACACTTGGCATAGGAGGCTCTAGCTTCTCGACAACCTCTGGTAGCGGAGGGCAACTGGGCGGGCAAAACACACTCGAGTCCCGGTTTGGCTTTGTCATTTTAGATCACGGAAAAACGACCTTGCAGGATCTGAATTATTTAGAAGAAGTTCTTTGTCATGAGATTGGCCACTCCATTGGGCTCGCTCATAGCAGTGAAGATGAGAATGAAAATGACCCTCTGTTAGCAAATGCAGTGATGTATTACAGCGCAGGAGCAACAAGTAATGGTGCGGTTATCAACCAATATGATATTGATACTTCGCTCAAACTTTACCCCATGAATACTCCTCCTTTTGGATTCGATCGATTTTTACGTGCTGTCACTTCAAGCGGTAGCTTACAAAACCCTGAGGTTAATCAAGTCAGTTTAGACGGAGGGGATTTACAAGGTGACGTATTGACATTGAGCATGGTCTCGCAAACTGGGAGCAACGGCAACTTCTCTTTCGCTGGAGATACTGCCACCTTCACACCTGCAAGCAATTTTTCCGACACAACTGAAACCGATTACCAAAATGGAAGTAGTTACAGCAGAGCGACCTTCACTTTATCAGATGGAGTAAATCAATCTCCCTCTTTCGATATTCTTATCATCCAATTCTTAGCAGATACCTCCTCCAACGCCGACGGACTACCTACTTCCTGGGTCACCACGCACTTTCCAGGCAACTCTAACCCAGGTTTTCACACGGACTCCGATGGAGATGGGCTAGAAAATTGGGAAGAATTTAGACTAGGCACAGACCCTAACGACTCGGCCGATAGTGCCCCTGAAATAACTTTTGATCCTGACGATCGAAGCCTCACCATTAGCAATACAATTCCAACAGCCGTCTACACCATAGAGTCATCCACAGACTTAGATACCTTCTCTGATAGTCGCTTCCTCCAGAATACAAGTGGAGGAGCCGCCTCCGCCGAGGCACTCTATGACCCCACCGCGAAAGAACGTGAATTTTTCCGCGTGAAATATGGTGAGTTTTAGGCTGCGTAAGCTAACCCGAAAGCCTGCAAAACATATGCTGATGTGCGCAGATCTTTTTACTACCTTTTCTAAAAACACGCTTAGATCCTTTTTTTAAGTTGCCGAGTCAGCGCACCTCTTTAAAGTCATGATATGGTTGATATGATCGTTCGGCTTTATGCCCTGCCAGATGCGAGTGAGCTTTACGCAAAATGTGAAGAGCAGGGAGTAATCCTGCGCCGCCCAGGGGTGTATGAAAAACACTTGGTTGAGGACTTCGTCAGACAACATTTTTCGCCCAAGTGGGTCAGTGAAGTTTCCGTCGCGATGACCAAGCAGCCTGCCGGTTGTTTCATCGCCACTAGAGACAAAAAAATCCTCGGCTTTGGCTGTTATGACACCACCTGCAAGGGATACTTTGGACCCACTGGAGTGAGCGAAGAGGCTCGCGGGCTCGGCCTCGGAAAGGCCCTCCTCTTTAAGTGCATGGAAGGTCTCAAAGAAAATGGCTACGCCTATGGCATCATCGGAGGCGTGGGCCCGATTCCCTTCTATGAAAAGGCGATCGGAGCACGAGTGATCGAAGGATCCGAAAACTCGATCTACCAAGACATATTACCAGAGCCCGAAGCGTAACGCCCTATGCAAGACCCGAAATATGTTAAAGAAGCGTTCTCCAAGATCGCGGATCGATACGTGGTCACCAACCATGTGCTCAGCCTGGGCACCGATATTTTATGGCGGAAAAAGGTTGGCCGCATTGTGAAAGCATGGGCTCCGTCCGAGCTTCTAGACATCGCGACGGGAACGGGTGATCTCGCCCTCGAGTTCCAAAAGGTCATGCCAGACTGCCAAGTCACCGGCTCCGACTTTTGCCCCGAGATGCTCGCCTACGCCACCTCGCGCGGGGTGCAGAAAACCCTCGTCGCCGATGCCCTTGATCTCCCCTTCGAGGACGAGAGCTTCTCTGTCGTTAGTGTGGCCTTCGGACTCCGCAACATGGCAGATTACCCCAAGGCGATCCGCGAAATGCGCCGCGTCCTTAAACCTGGCGGCAAGCTCCTCATCCTTGATTTCTCCCTCCCAGAGAACATTCTGCGCGGTCCGTACACCTTCTACCTCGATAAAGTTCTCCCGCACCTTGCAGGATTCATCACTCAGCAACCGAGCGCCTATCATTATCTCTCAGACTCCATCAAAGCCTTTCCCTCTGGCGAAAAGATGGAAGAGCTCCTCACCTCACAAGGGATGAAGCAACCAGAGACCACGCGCCTCTCCTGTGGTGTCGCCTCGATCTACACCGCACAAAAGTAACTCTTAAGCGGAAACCTCTGGGTTCATCGAATACATCCCCTCATAGGAGGCCGATTCTAGGGTGTGCTGCTCAATAACGGCGAGGGCATCATCCCCAGAAAAGTCTCCTGAGAGCCCAAGCGTCGCAACATCCAACGCATAGAGCGTGAAGTGATAATGGTGAATGATGCTGTCATTCCACGGAGGGCACGGACCATCGTATCCTCCGTAAACTCCTTCCATATCAGGATCCCCTGCGAACCATGCGGTGTAGTCGTTCTTCCCACAGACGCCATAGGGAGTTTTGCCAACCGACTTGCCACGAGGCGTCAGCGCATCGGAGGCCGCGCTCTCGGGAATCTCCGTGAGTCCTGTCGGGATATCTACTAGCACCCAGTGATAGAACGGCACGCGGGGCAAATCCGCCGGAACAGTGCGTCCCTCTTGATTCACATCATCAGGCTTCGACGGGACATCCATGTCATGGCAGATCAAGGCCAAAGACTGTGTTCCGGACGGTAAATCAGACCACGAAACATGGGGGTTAACATTATCGCTCGGGGCGAAGGGGGCATCCTCCCCCGGTTTTCCAAAAGCAAACTTCGCTGGGATTACCGCTCCATCATTCCATCCATTTATTGTTATCTTCATCATCTTACTGTAGAGTCTAAAACGAGATCGTCCTTAGAAAAAAATCGTCCTTTTTTAAGTTTTTCTTGTGCGAGGATCGCTATGTAAGTATCAAATAAGTAACATTATGGCAAAAGTATTCACTAAAGACAATTTTCAAGCGGAAGTAATCAACACCGACAAACCGGTTCTCGTCGATTTTTGGGCGGAATGGTGTGGTCCTTGTAAGATGATTTCCCCCCTCATTGATAAGGTAGCAGCCGAGCTCGGTGACGCCGCTTCGATCGGAAAAGTTAACGTAGACGACCAGCAAGAGCTTGCTCGCGAGTATGGCATCCAGTCCATCCCAACTCTTCTTTTCTTCAAAAACGGAGAGATCAAGGACAAGATCGTTGGCGCTGCAGTAACCCCTGACTTGCTCAAGGAAAAACTCAACGCGCTCTAAGAAAACGCGATTAACCAATTAGAAAAACAAGGCGGTCTCCCATGACCGCTTTTTTTATACACTCCCTTCCAATGAAGCCTATATTCTGCACCCTGTTTCTCTTTCTCCTCGCTCTGACTAGCCATGCCCAACTTTTAGGGAGCAGTGGAGACAGTCCAGAAACCAAGGCGTCATTGATTCCGGAATTCAGCACCGTCGCTAAGGGAGAATCGTTCTACCTCTATCTCTCCCTAGAGCACCCTCCGGGTTGGTATGCTTACTATTACAATAATACCCTGAGCTCGACCATCAGACCGTCGTTCGATGTCGTCGCTCCCGAGGGAGTCTCCGTAGGCGCATTGGAGTTCCCTGTTCCCACTATTAAAGAAAGCTTCGGCATTCCATCCTATGTGTTTATAGGGAAAACCTATTACCGCTTACCAGTCCAAGTCACAGATACATTTCAAGGCGACACCCTTACGCTTAACGCCGCCGCAGGCTGGCAAATCTGTAAGGAGAGCTGCCTCCCTCCCGAAAACAAAGAACTGTCACTGACCCTGCCGATCGCGCAGAGAAGCTCCATAAATCCTGCCTTCTCAAATGATCTTACTAAGGGGTTTTCCTCTTCAGAATTAACAAACCTGCAAGCGCAGTATAGCGCAGATGGTCTAAGTCTCACCTTCGCTGAATCCGCCACGAACCCAAAATTCTACGACTTCGACGGACAAACCGCCTTCGGGGCAGTTCCAACGGTAACCCAAGAGAACGGTAAAACCACCCTCCTCCTACCGCTCGATCAGGGCAATGACTTCCGCACCGAGATCACCCCACTGCAAGAGAATTTCCGGGGGTATCTCGTCACCGATACCTCCACCGCTTGGATCGACACACCATTACAAAAGGAGGGCGCAGTCATTACAGAGAAACAAGCTCCTAAGGCCGAACCAGAAAGCACAAAAAGCGACATTCTCACTCTCCCCTCCGACGAAGAACTCGCGAAGCTTTACGACCCGAGCGTGCCGATTTTACAAGGAAGCGGATACACGATCTGGCTCGCGCTAGGAGGGGCTTTTCTAGGCGGCATTCTGCTCAACCTCATGCCCTGTGTCTTCCCTGTGCTCAGTCTAAAGGTGCTCAGTTTTGTCGAAAAAGCAGGCGAGGAATCATGGAAAGTGCGCTTACATGGTCTGCTCTTTACCCTCGGCGTAGTGCTCTCTATGTGGGCGCTCGCGCTCGCCCTCTTCGCGGTGAAACAAACCACCGGCCAAAGCATTAATTGGGGGCAACAAATGAGTTACCCGACCTTCGTAGGAGTCGTCATTATCATTCTCTTTCTCTTTGGGCTCAACATGGCGGGTGTCTTTGAGTTCGGCACGAAGCTGACCTCCGTCGGCGGAACCACAAAAACGAAAAACGAATACACCGGCACCATCCTTAGCGGAGTGCTCACCACCGTGATCGCGACTCCATGCAGCGGCCCCTTTCTGGGAGCAGCTATGAGTTACACCCTCAGCCAACCTCTTTTCATCGCCCTCGTGCTCTTCACCGTTTTTGCCCTTGGGATCTCCTTCCCCTACCTCCTGCTCTCCTTCTTCCCTGCCCTCACCTCCAAGCTCCCTCGCCCGGGTGCTTGGATGGAAACCCTCAAGGTCATTCTCTCCTTCGGGATGTTCGCAGCGGCTGCCTTCTTTATGCAAACCTTCGCGGCGCTCACTGGTGGAGCCGGTCTCTCCTTCCTCATCATGGCGCTCGTGGTTATCGGTCTCGCCGCTTACTTTTATGGCCACTGGAGCCTGCCCCACCTCAGTAAAAAGGTCCGCTTCGGACTCGGCTTCGGGCTATCGCTCCTCGTCCTAGTAATTGGGCTAGGCATGAGCTGGCAAGCCGCCACTAAGTATAAGGCTCCTCTACTCGCCGAGGCGAAGGAGACCAAAGGAATCACATGGCTCGACTGGCGCCCCGGAATCGTCGAATACCTCCGCGGAAAAGGCTACCATGTGTGGGTCGACTACACCGCCGTGTGGTGCGCCACCTGCCAGGTGAATAAGAAAGTCGTCTTCGGGAATGAAGACTTTGTAAGCTCGCTCGATAAAAGCAAACTCATCTTCGTGAAGGCGGACATGACGAACCACGACTCCGTCATCACCACCGATCTCGCCCGCGCCGAACGCGTCGCCATCCCCGTCAATATCGTTTACGCGCCTGACACAGGAAAAACTCCGATTCTCCTCGAGAATCTCATTACCGTTGATGACGCAAAAGAAGCCTTAGGAAAGATAAACTTCTAACCATGGCTAGACCGTCCCGGTCGAGAATAACTTTCTGGCACAGCCACAAACTCAAAAATCTCCCCTAAACCAAATTATGAATTGGAGCTGAGAATTTTTTCTGAAAGAATCGAGCATGGCTCATTTCGCAGACGACTTCGAATTCCTAGACCAACACACAAAGGTAATTAAGCTCCAAAACTCCAGTGGTGCCTCCGTGCTCCTCGCGCCCGCCTGGCAAGGACGTGTCATGACCAGTTCCTACGATGCAGAAACAGGCCCAAGCTTTGGTTGGATCAACCGTAAGCTCATCTCAGGAGGAATCCGCCCAATAGAGGAAGTAGCAGGCACTCTTGAAGAAAAAATCTACGTTTTCGGGGGAGAGGAACGCTTCTGGCTCGGCCCAGAAGGAGGTCAATTCTCTTACTACTTCGCCCCTAAAGCTACGTTTGATTTCGAGAACTGGTCTACTCCACCCACCATAGACACCGAAGCCTTCCAGGTCGAAGAGAAGTCCTCGTTACACGCACTGTTTTCACATTCTGCAATACTCACAAACCAAAGCGGCTTCACCTTCAATATGGGATTCTCCCGTCGCGTCGACCTCCTCTCAAACGAGAAAATCGCAGAGAACCTAAGCATCACGCTAGATGAAGGAATCAAGGCTGTTGGTTACCAAACCGATAACAAAATCACCAACCAAGGCGACAACGCATGGACCTCAGAAACAGGGATGCCCTCCATCTGGATGCTTGGGATGTATTCCCCGTCCCCAGAAACCACCATCGTCATCCCCATCGAAGAAGCAGAGGGAGAAAAGGTAAACGACAAGTATTTCGGCGCTATTCCTGACGACTACCTTCGTACCACAGACACACATGTTTTCATGAAAGGAGACGGCACCCGCCGCGGAAAAATCGGGATCAGTCCAGAACGCACAAAAGAAATCGCGGCTAGTTATGATGCTAATGGAAAAGTCCTTACCATCGTCACCTACACTCCACAACCGGCTCCCCATGGCTTCGTGAACTCCATGTGGGAGCTCCAAGAAGATCCCTTCTGCGGTGACGTGATCAATGCCTACAACGATGGCTCCCCAGAACCAGGTGCCCCACCACTCGGACCGTTCTATGAACTAGAAAGCTCCTCCCCAGCCGCAGCCCTCAAGCCAAACGAAACCATCACACACAAGCAACAGACTTACCACCTCCATGCTACCGAGAAAATCTTGGACAAACTCTCTAAACAGCTTCTCGGTGTCGGCATCGCCGAAGTCAAAGCAGCATTCTAAGTCAAGGGGAACTATACTTTCAGTTGCTAATCCACAAAGTGATGCGAGGTTCCCATATGACATGCAAAGTATTCTCTTTTCTCCTAGGCTCGTTTTTATGCACTTCCGCAGTGCTTGCGAAGCCGATTGAAATCGGCGCGACCATCCCAAGTGTCTCCTGCCCTGATCAAAATGGCAAAACTGTCGCCCTCGATCAGTTGAAAGAACACGAATGGCTGCTCGTTTACTTTTACCCCAAGGCGGACACTCCTGGCTGCACCAAGCAGGCGTGTTCCCTTCGCGATGCCTACACGAAGCTCTCTGAGGCCGGCGTAAAGGTGATCGGCGTTTCCTCAGATTCCCCACAGAGCCAAAAGGAGTTCGCGGAGAAATACGAGTTACCCTTTGTCCTACTCGCGGACAAAAAGCAACAGGTCATCAAGGCTTTCGGGGTACCACAAATGAAAATGATCGGTGGCCTCGCCAAACGCCAAGCCTATCTCTTTAAAAGCGGCAAACTAGTCTGGCGCGATCTCAAGGCTTCTACCTCCGAGCAAGCCACGGATGTTCTAGCGCAAATTTCTCAGTAGGCCTTCATCCTAGAATCCGCATTTGAATTTGAACCGCAAAGACGCAAAGAAGTTTATAATTCGCCAAACCTTAAAAAACTTGAAGAATCCCTTATAAAAATTAGCGTCTTTGCGCCTTGGCAGTTTTCTAACTGCGCTAGCCTCGGCAGGTATAGAGTTATGAAGTATTCCACAAATCCCCAAATAATCATTTGCGCAATGTGGAGTGGCCGATAGATAGTAGAGCGTGTCCAAGAAGCAGTCCATAAAACTCCACGGCGTCCGCCAGAATAACCTCAAGAATCTCGATCTTGAAATTCCTACCGGTCAGCTCACGGTCGTAACGGGGCCCTCGGGCTCGGGGAAATCCTCGCTCGCTTTTCAGACGCTCTATGCGGAGGGGCAGCGCCGGTATGTGGAGACCTTCTCTCCCTACGTGCGCCAGTTTTTTGACCGCATGGATAAGCCCGCGGTTGATAAGATCGAGGGCATTCCCCCTGCCATCGCAATCGAACAGAAAAACGCGATTCGCACCTCCCGCTCCACCGTCGGCACGCTCACGGAGCTGAACGACTACCTCAAGCTCCTCTATGCTCGCTTAGCGAAAGGATATGACCCCATCTCGGGCGAAGAAATCCGCCCTGACAATCCAGATTCGATCGCGGACTGGGCGTATGACCATCTCGCAGAGCAACCTATTTTGCTTCTCTTTCCGATCGATGCTCCGCCGGAGGACCGCACAATCACCGAGTTTTTTGAGTTCCTGAACCAACAGGGCTATCTCCGCGTACTCGTTGATAATACCCTCTATCGCACCGATGAAGCGCCCGATGAGACGGCGATAGAGCTCAGCAAAAACCCTCGCTTCTACGTCGCGCAGGATAGACTTAAGCTCAATGCCACCAGCCGCCCGCGCTTTATCGAGGCGATCGAGCAAGCACTCAACCTCGGCCGAGGAAAAGCAGCCATTGCAGAGAAAGCCAGTGGCGACCAATACCCCATTACCAAGACCTTCTCCGACCAATGGCATAACCCGAACACGGGCACGACCCTAACGCCCCCTAGCTCGGGATTGTTTAGCTTTAACAGCCCCGTCGGCGCCTGTCCTAAATGCCGAGGCTTCGGACGTGTGATCGGGATCGACCTCAAGAAATCTGTCCCTGACTCCAGCCTGAGTCTGGCCGAAGGGTGCATCAAGCCCTTCCATGGCGAGCGTGGAGACGAGTGCCAGCGCGACCTGCTCCGATTCGCAAAGGAAGAAGGGATCGATGTGCATGCTCCATACCGTGATCTCAGCGCCGAGGAACAAGAATGGATTCTCTACGGCGATGCCCCCGCCCAAGGTGAGGTCAAGGAGGGAGAACTGCCGATCTCTGAGCAACTTTGGTTAGAAGGGAAATGGTATGGCGTGCAGGGCTTTTTCGACTGGATGGAGAGCAAGGCCTACAAGATGCACGTGCGTGTCTTCCTAGCGCGCTACCGCTCCTATACCGAGTGCGCGAGCTGCCGCGGGAAACGCCTCAAGCCCTCCGCGCTCTGCTACCGCATCGGGGAATACACTCTCCCCTCGCTGTGGAAGCTGCCCGTTAAGCGCCTCGTGCCCTTCTTCGCGGAACTCAGCCTGCCCACAGATGTCGATGCCAAAACCGAGTCCTCCCTCAAGCTCGTCTATGACCAAATCACCGCGCGCCTACATTATCTCCAGCGCGTTGGCTTAGGCTACCTCACCCTTGACCGCGCCGCCCGCACCCTTTCGGGGGGAGAAATCGCCCGCGTCAATCTCACGACCTGTCTGGGAGCCTCGCTCACGGGAACGCTGTTCGTGCTAGATGAACCCACCGTCGGACTGCACCCGCGTGATGTCACGAACCTGATCGAGGTCATGCAGGATCTTCGGAATAAGGGAAACACCCTCGTCGTCGTAGAACACGAGGAAGCGGTCATGAAAACGGCTGATTACCTCATCGATATTGGCCCCGGAGCTGGGCATGA
>CALKLP010000183.1 GCA_937991965.1 uncultured Verrucomicrobiales bacterium | reverse complement strand
TCTTAAGTGGTATTTATTTTGCAACCACCGAAGGTTTACTCGACTCAATGTCTGCGTATATCCAGGTAGAGGACATTAACCGCGACACGTGTGATTTGCTGCAAGGCGTCCACGATGATCACAAAAAGGACGGCACATGTGGGGTTACCGTCTATGAAGAGTCTACAGACATTGTTCAATCCCTCATCGAAACGCACAAACAACATCCGGGCAAAACGATCGTCGCATTTGTTGTCACCGAGGAGTCACTGAGGAGGACTGTTATGGACGCGTTGGCGAAACCCACTGATATGCCCCAAAATATGCATGTTGTTATTTTCAACGTAATAAAAGAAGGGACAGGTGAGATATCAACAAGAGTAACAATGGTCAGCAGACACTCAGAAGACTCAACCACATTTGTTGCGTCTCGCGGACTATGGCCTGACCCAGCGGAAGACTACACACAGGCGACCTATGATGACTTGACAGACGCTTATGTCTCTTTGTCTCCCTCATTCAAAGATGATGTCTTGTCTCCCTCATTCAACAACCATGTTCCGAGCGATGATGGGTTCTGGACAGGGACAGGCTAATGAATAATGGTAGTGTCGGATCAAGCGCAGTTGAAAAGCTCGTCCCCCATCCGCTCAAACTCTGCACTGGAGTTACACCCGTACACACGCTCGATGTACACACCAGCCCGTTCCTTAGCAAACCCCCACAACGCCCGGGCTTTTTCGTAGTCTGTTTCCTTGACTTTTGTGCAGCGCGAAACCCATGACGCTTCCATGTCGCCCATCACTTTGACGATATGTTCCGTGAAGCCACCACACAGGTCCATTAGCACCGCATCGGGGCTGCCCTGCCGCTGGCACAACGGAAAGTCTGGGTCGAGCAAGTCGAAGCGGCAAAACGCAGACTCTTCGTCAAAGCTACCGCTCTTGCTCTCCTCCACAGCGCCGCCGATTATGCAGGTAGTGCACATAGTCTTGTAATCGTGAACCGAGGGGGGGAGTTCCGGGGTGGGTTCGGCGTGCTTCATGGCTAACGAAAGATCCCGCATGGTCTTGTCGAGAGTAAAATATGTTTGGGATAGGTAGTTCGAAAGAATGGTATACATTCAAAACAAAAAAGGTTTGCTGCTAGTGCTGGTTGTACTGGCTGTCTTGGCGTTGGCTGTCGACTCTTTCACCGAGGTTCCGTACGTCGAAGAAGGAACGCTGGCGGAGGGGGGCAAGCGGCGACGAAGGCCGAAGGCGAGCAAGGCGGAGTTTGAAGCTCTCGCGGCCGCAATCGATCCAAAGTACAAAACTTCGCTTCCATGGGCAAAAGCCTCGGCTTCGGTTGCGACGCTTCCGAAGTACTTGAAGTACGACGAACGGGTTCTAACCCCCATCGAAGACCAAGGCACTTGTGCAGCGTGCTGGTCAATAGCAGTTACCGGGATATTGGCCGATAGGATTAGTATCTACACGAACGGTGCGATAAGAGAAAGGCTTTCGAATCAAGAAATGATCAGCTGCTGGGGAGGCCACGAAGGCGCGGGTTGCGCTGTCGGTGGTGTCCCTGAGCTAGCTTACAACTACATAATCAAGAACGGCATCGCACTGGAAAAAGATTACCCCTACCAACAGGAGTTCACCAAAAAAATCACTTTTTGTGACAAAGCGAAGAAAAGCGGCAAGCGTGTTTTTGCCCAGCCTGGGTCTGCTGTTTCCTTGTGTGTAGACCCAGACCAGTTCCCAGAGGGGTCAGAGGAGTACAATCGCACTATCAAGGCGAATATTGATAACATGAAAAGGGAGATCTTCTCCCGTGGGCCTATCGTGGGAACTTTGATGATCTACGAAGGGGCATATTCATTCGACGGGATGTCCGTCTATAAAGGACCAAAGCAGGGGGAGAAGTTCATCGGCGGCCATGCCTTGGTTGTACTATCCTGGTGTGATGCGGGTGTTAACACCGACGAGCCGGGCTTTGGTGGGAGTTTTTGGATTTGCAGACAGAGCTGGGGTCTAGAGTACCCATCGCATAGCCCCATGGCCGCTGGGTACGTTTATATTGAAATGGGCACCAATTGTTGTGGCATCGAGAGCCGGGCCTCAGCTTGCATGCCTGTCATTACGCCTGAAATATCGGCAAAAATGGTAGACTCGCTGGACCGCACGCGATTCTTGAGCTACGAGCAGTACAAGAACTCGCCAGGAAGAAAGAACTTCATTAAAAAAACCACCGCACTGGGGCGCGCTCTAAAAGGCTTGACTAGCTAAGGCTCCTTTCCTGGTGCAAGATTAGTCAAGGCTGCAAGTAATGTACTCTGTCTGGGATCCTGGCCTTAGGAGACACCAGGTGCGCTGAGGCGTGTGCATGTGTTTTTCGTCTTCTGTGTAGGGTGGGTACAACTTGAGCCCGTACCTGGCGTACGCCTTCAAGCTTTCCATGATGAGAGGCGATATTTGGAACCTTTCTCCCCTCCTTTTTTTTCCGCCCCGTATGTACTCCACCAGCAACTCAGGTCTTATGTTGGCAATACTCCACGCTTGGAGCAAGTCGATGTGGAAGTTCATATGTGCGCTAGCATACATCGGTGGGGATTGACCACTCTTAAGCATGATTGGGGCTTGGTCATCGATCTTCTGCATCAAATCCTGTGGGCGTATTTTGTCGAAACGAGTGAGTCTGAACGCAGTGTGTAGACGAGCCATTGTGTACCTTGCCGTTGACGGCACTACCTCGTGTATGATGTTCTCAAAGAAAACAAGGATGGACCCTGCCGGTATTTCGACCCTAGTTTTCAGGGGGTTTTTGGACATTTTCTTAGCCTCCGCTTCGCTTAATTTGGTAAACCCACGGTGTTGGAGTGTGTGTGGCATGTGCGACTCCCTGATGCACGAAAAGTACTGCGGTTTATGGTCCAGGTTTATCCACCCCCCGAAAACTTTGTCATCAATCTGCTCGTCGCCAAAATAAGCCTTGCCGTGTTTCGTTTTCTTCTCTCCCGTTATGTGTTCGCTGGCTGTGTCTCGGTGCCAAGTTTCAGTTGTCGGGCTTTGGCCCTCCACACGGATGACCATGCGGCCTATGATATGATCAAGCTTCCACTCGCGCGGGTTGTCGAACGTGTTGATGAGGTCCCTGAAAACTTCATGCACAACAATGGAGTGTGCCCACTGCCGGAACTTCCGGACGACTGGGTTGTGGAATGAAGACGGGTTTCCCAGGGCGGCAAAACCCCCAAGCACAAATTGATTGGCGTTTTCGTTAAACTCTGCGAATTTGTCGGCTTCTTGGAGAAAGTCTGCCTTGCATTGAGGGTTGCGGAACACTGTCGTTGGTATCACAACATAGCCATTTTTCACAAGGAAATCGGCTTTAGATAAGCCTCCTCCGGGTCTCTTTCTCTTCACTCCACTGCTTGATGAGCCTCTTCCGGGCCTCTTTCTTGTCACTCCACCAGTGCTTGATGAGCCTCCGGGCCAACCATAACTGCTACTTAAGCCACTAATCATGGCGGTTGCTTCTGTCTTGATGTCCATTCGAATATTTTCCGCCTCCTGTAGAAAGAAAGACACACGTACACGTTCGTACCTTACGATAATCATGTTATTTCTTCTGGCTGTGGTCACGTTTAACGCCTGACTCAACCGATCGCAAAACTTTTCGTCAACCACAACAAGCTTGTGGTTGTATGGCAGGTTGGTCGGCTGAGTGGAATGAGCAAACGACGTGTAAACTTTCCCGACGTTTTGCATCCGTGATAGATCGCGTACTAGGGACGCCAGCAAAGCGACGGCATCTCCCGTTGTTTCGATCACAAGGCAACGATTGAGGTTGTACTGGATTGGACGCTCGTTGAGATTGGTCCTAATTACCGCTATCAATTGTGCGAGACTTGCGGGTATTGCTGCCGCACCTCTAGTGTTGAGCTGCTTAGCTTGCACCATAGGCACCATATCTATTTCGTTCTCTCCGGTTAGGTCTAAATCGGCGGCGATTACACCTCCCGCATCGCTTACTGCTCTGGTCATTGCATCGATGTTTTCCATTCCGGCAGTCAAGCTGATTTTGTGGTTAGCATAGAGGATGTTGTTGTTGTTGTATGTGATTGTCGTCGCTGACCCTGTCATGATGGCTAATTTCACGATGTCGATGGTAGTGGGGTGGTCTAAATCGACGTTTACAGCGTGTTGTGGTATTTCGGTATTATTGCGCACGTTTTGGATCCACTGCATGACGTTAACAAGGCTGCGGGGTAGTTTGTTTGGGAATCTAGCGTTGTTGTAGACGCTGCGGAGGTCGCTAATGTATTTTCGTGAGCTGTCAATGTCGCTAGTACAGCAGTTGGGCCGGTCGTCGTCGCTTATTTCCAAAATAGCTGCCTCTGCAGGGCAGCTCAGATCCTCACCGGGGTTAACGCTGTACGTGGTGGATGTAGGCATGCAGGCCATGTTGTGCTGCTTATTTATCCTAGCATAGAAAAATAACCCAACTTGAACTCAATGGTGCTACACGCCAAGCACAGCCGAAGTCACTTTGCTGAACCGTAGCTTCAGCGAAGCTCAGTGTAGCTCCTTACCCCGTAAAATCAGGGAAGCAAGATACAGCTGCAGTCCACGGTAACTCAAGATGACTCCAGGGTAGTGTATAATACCGAAATTTGAAACCTTGCACAGCCGAATCGTAGCTTCAGCGTAGGTTCAGCGTAGCTTACCCCGTAAAATCAGGGAAGCAAGATACAGCTACATGAACTCAATGGTGCTACACGCCAGAATGACTCCAGGTTGTGTGTAACCAAGCGTGTAACCAAGCACAGCCTGAACCG
>CALKLP010000182.1 GCA_937991965.1 uncultured Verrucomicrobiales bacterium | reverse complement strand
GAGAAGGTTCCAGCTACCATGACGGGATTAACGAGTGACGAAACAGTTCGTAGATACGTGCAACAGTTACACGCAGAGTGGGCGGATACGGACTAATCATCACCCAACAAATCAATCTCCTTTTCGTAGGTATTTGAGAGTAGAATAGACTTTAGATCTCTTGTGAATGTTATGTATGTTTTTGGAATGTCTCCCCAAAGTCTCTCATTTGATACAAATTGATCTATCGCTCCTTCTCGTAAGAGGGGTTCTAGAAGAGTCCAGTTTGGTTCATTGTATTTGATTCGCTTACACCCTCTTGCAAATCTCCTAGAGTAGATGTACCACGCCGCTATGCTCTTGTAAATTCGCACAGGTCTTTTACCCTGTTTGAGACACTCACGTAGGGACGGAACTACGAACGTGTGAAATTTTGTAAATCCATCCATACAGATTCTATCGAGATCGTCTAGGTTGGTGGCACTCGAAAATCTTTCCTCGACATTGTCTACATAATCATAAATGTCGAAGGGGAGATCAATATCTAGGGAGGGCACGATCTCATCTTTTTGGAGTTGCCTAAAGTGTTGTCTATGCACCTCATTGCTCATGACTTCGTCGAAAGTTTTGTAGCCCGAGAGTGCACCAAGGTATGCGAGTGATGTATGACCACCGTTTAACACTCTAATTTTGGTCTCTTCGTAAGGTTCGATATCCTTTGTAATCGTCACACCAACTTTAGTGAGGTCGGGGAAAACAGAAGCGAATTTGTTTTCTATGACCCATTGTGTAAACTCCTCCGTTTGAACAGCAGTTTCACCGAACCCGGGGAACATGTGTTCGATATTTGTGCGCAACAAATCGGTCGATCTAGGTGTTATTCGATCAACCATAGATGAGGGAAAATTGACATTTTCGCGCACCCAATCAGCCAGTTCGTATTGATTTGTTTGGTATAAATAGGCCAAAAATTGTGTTTCGAGAACGAGACCATTTTGACGAATGTTATCACAACATACTACCGTGATAGGTGTGCGTCTATTTCTGAGACCACATGCGAGGTATTCGAAGAGTGGTGAACCTGGTGCATACCCACTTTCTGTCACGGTGATAGTAACGATATGCACACTATTTAGAGCTAACATAGCTTTGGCAATCGTTCTATTCTTGGTCCAATCGATATAATCTAAATGTGATCGAACAAGTCTGTAAGATGAAGGCGTCTTAACTATGTAGTCATCAATTTCCCGAAATCCTTCATTCCTGAGATTAACAGCTACTATACCCCAACGGAGATCTCCAGTCTGTTCCATGTAATCATCTATATATACAGCCTGATGCGCTCGGTGAAAAGCCCCATAACCTATATGAACAATACCCGTCTGACATTCACCTTTGTCATAGGATGTTTTATACATTCGTTAAGTTACTTAGACAAATTAATTTTAAGTAAAAGTAAGATGGACAACCTTTTGGGTGTCATGCAAATTATAGATAGAAATTCTACAAATTTTGCTGAAGGTGACTACTTAGAAGTGTGTAATCTCTTGAAGAAAGCATACGATAGACGATCAGATCCAGTTTACTTCTTCAACTACGACGAATTCCGGATACTTCCGGTGGGTCCAGATACATCCAGTCTCACATTTGAATACTTTTACGATCACTATTTCGAAAAGGCATTACAGTTTGACAGTGATTTTATACAGGGACAGCTTAATTATTTACATAGGGAATGTGAAAATGCCAGTCCTATTAGACGTATTACCCAAAATATAAGAGATAAGGTTGAGATGCATTGTTATTCTATATACGGAATTCCACCTGGTGAGAAGACCTTAGAAGAACTCGGTGTTGATCCAGTTGATTTTAGGAAGATGTGTAAAACGTATGTTACCCTAGAGAATGACTTCAGGTCCAGTTACAGGGAGGCTATAGAGAAGAGGATACGATGGCTAGAGGATTCTGATGACAGGTTAGATACTCTATGAATATACGAAACCTAAGTTGGTAAGAAAAAATACAAAAAATAATTAAACATGGAGAGTCTCCGTAATGTTATGCAATGTCTGGACGACATTTCCAAGGTGATACCTGAGGGCACCTACTTGGAAATGTGTGAAAACTTGAAAGAAATTCATCAGAATTTACCCCGGAATGACGACCCACCTGTCACTGATAATCGTCGACCCACACCGGTCAACGTCCCATTTCAAGTGGTTCAACCTGGTATGGCTGTTCATTTAATTGCTAATGAAAGTGAAAGTGAGGATGAGGACAATACATTTTTTAGACCAGAATGGTATGACGAATGGGTGCAAAATGAGGAAATTCTTCAAAGACTGGATACTGATTATAACATCGCTAAGAAAAGTTTAAAAAAACTGAATTACATTCGAAACATCACAAAAAAAGTAAGGGAAGATGCTATCCGAGATTTTTGTGATGGTGATATAGAATGTGTTGGTGGGGGTGATTGGACATTTGATAATCTTAATCGTGCGACAACATGGAGTAGTGACGAAGAAGAAAAGGAGTGCACCAGTAAGGCATACGAACGCACACTTTACCAGAATTATAAAATGAGATTCAATCGTGGCTGTGAGAGATTACGCACAGACGCGTTCGATATGAAGAGGCAGCTGGAGATTGAGATTTCTGAGGTGAAAGATCGACAGGACTACCTCAGAGTGCATTATAATTTGTAATCAAAACCTAAGTGATGCAGCTTTAGATTAGTAATAAGATGGATCTTTTTCATAAAATAATGGAGCTTGTTGACAAGAACTCGGATAAGATCCCCGAGGGGGACTATCTGGAGCTATGTGACACTATACACGAACTGCGACGACGAGTGAAACCACCTTCATTTCTTCTCGACCAAAATCAACCACTTTGGATGGGTCATGAAGCTCCGGTCTATGAACCCACTTTACCCATGACTGATGTACTACCATCCGACCCTGATACTGCTGCTCAGCGAGCACGGGAACAACTTCATCAACGGTGGAGAGAACTTGATGAAGAGGTTATGTATCCTGGATTGAACCAGTTTCTGCAAGAATTGCACCAACACGTAGAGGATGATACCACAGTTGCCGAAGTTTCTATGATGGATATCGACTAGCGTCTAGGTCTCACACGTAAACTATTGAGGTCTCGCCAAGCATCTCGAATCACCCGTGGTGGTGCTGAGGGATCGACTGTAGCTGTAGTTTCTAGCTGACCTGTTAGCTCTTTTAATTTCAAGTGTAAATGTTTGAGTTCGTTTGATATCTCCACGTACGCCCATTCTGTTTTTGTTGGAAACATTTCATCATTTTCCATGATCTCCATGATGTTTCTTAGATGTTCCATACCTAAGTGAAGCCTAGAATTTATATTTTTCAATAAAAAACATGGAAGACTTACGTAACCTCATGGCATGCATCGACGAAATCGCCAATCAGATCCCCGATGGGATGTATCTGAAGATGGCCGATCAAATGAAACGCGTTCATGACCACATGAACGGCAACAAGAGCATCCACGATGACACCTTCTACTACAGCGACGATGATTCTGTCCTTGATAGTGATGATGACTCGGACAGTGACTTCGCCCCGAATCTCGATCGAACACGTCTCTCTGATATTGCACTTATCAGAGACCAGCTTTATGATCGTGTGAAGAAGATGCACGAGGAGTACAAGGTTCTCATGAAGTGGGAAAAAGAAGCGAGGCGTACTTGGACTCCCATCAAGCGTATGACTGCGTTTCGAAAGAGCCAGGCTATCAAGCAATGGTGTGTGAAGAACGTCCGTTGGGCTACTGGTGGTGAGGCTGGGGAACTCGTTGGTCGACTATCCACCGCCGGTGCTGACGGGTGTGGATCCTGGACTTGGAAAAACCTGATGGAAAACGGTCTTCGAGCAATCGTGATGGAAATTGGAACGGAGGAGGAGAAGGTCCCAGATTTCGTCTACTACGATGAACTTTCACTCAAAACACTCCAAAAGCTTCCCGCCTTTGAGAAGAAGATTCATGATGACTACAAGGAAGAATGCCAAAGGAAATGGTATGTCGCCCTCCAAAACGCTAAGTTAAAGGTGGTTGAGTCGAAGGCAAAGATGGCCGGGTTTGAGATGTTTTGTGTGGATAGGGAGAGCGAGTTGAGGCTAGCTGATGCTCACGTCTATCACCGTGATTACTGGGAGTCCGCAACAAATGAGTTTTGGGTGAGTGAGAGTGGACGAATGGTGGACAGCGGGTTTGTGGCGCGGGTCGAACGACGCCGTTAAAGAATTTAGCACCTAAGTTTGTAAAAATAATATTAACATATATCATATGAATAATCCTGTACCTGTAAAACTTCTACCAGCGGGTGCATATCGCACCCAGCTCATGAAAGTGATTGGTGAAAAGACTCTTAATTTCAGTCGTAACGATTACATAGAACGTATTGCGGGAAACAAGACTGGTGGAGGAGAACGAGAACGAGCCCGAACCCTTCTCGCTATTGAGAACGCTTCTGAAATTGCCAAGAAATATCTTCACGCCCCGGGTATGTTTGAGCAGATCATGACAGATACTATTGGAACTCGTGGATATATGTCTTACCAAATTAAGGAGACCACTAATAATCTCAATACAACGAGAAAAAAGCACCCCCACGACACTGATCACGACTTCATTTTACTTACTCATAAGTTTGGGAATAGGACGGGTCATACCGGTCTCCTTCATGTAGAACACCAAAATGGTAAAGTGACTGTATATGATTCTATGTATGGAAAGGGTTCACGATTTTTAACAGTAGCGTTGAAACAGTTTGGGTCCAAGATGGAGTGGAGTACGCCTAGGGTGCGATCTATTTTTGGATGTAAAGCAAAGGTAACTGCGAGGTCAGAAAAGGTAAATGTGCAACCTTCAGGTGGTTTTGTAAAAAACAGCTACAGTAAATTTACGAATGACCCGGACGATTGGGGATCCCTAATTCTCAATAAGCTCGGTGAAAAGGGTGCACGGGGGGCATTCAGACTTTCTCAATACGATGAACTTTCACAACATCATTTCTGCTACATGGAGGCTCTGTATGCTATGATGTTAGCGATTGGTCGCACTAAAAACCCTGGTCCTAATGATCCTCGTAAGCGTATCTCTTTCATTAAGAAGTTCATTTGGGGTATAATTCACAAATATACACCAAAAAGTGAACGCAACACTGCCGAGTGGAAGTATTTTTCAAAAACTTTCCCGTACATTATGAGCACCACTTCGAAGACTGGAAATACACTTAGATTGTTTCAGGGAACAATGCAACTTCCCGATAATGACGGATTGTTTGGTGTTAGGACGACGGCTATGAGCTGGAAGGGATACGATAAAATTGATGGGTCGTGGTCTATTGAGGACGTACTAAACTGGGTACATACTGGAAGGTCACCAAGAGGTAACCGTAACGCAAACTCCAATTCTAACTCAAATAACAACGCGACACGATCGTTCCGCCGCCCCACTAAAAATAACATGAACTCCAACAACTCAAACTCAAACTCAAACTCAAACTCAAACAACAACAACAACAACAACAACCGTAAGAGCAACTCAAACAACAACAATCGTAAAAATAAAACCTAAGTCAGCTCAAAACCTTGTATTTTTCAACCAACAAACAACAAACAACAAACAACAAACAACAATGAACTTTGAAATCCAAGCTCTCGGCGGCAAGCTCATCGGATCCCGTTCCGCTATGAAAACTTTGGATCGTCTCACGACCCTGCTCCCCAACGCTAAAATCAACTTTGAGGTCCTCCCTCCCCCCGAGACCAAGAAGGCTGAGTTTGGTAGCATGCCCGACTTTCGCGATCCGGTCTCTGACGAGGATGATGATGACATCATGCATGACCCTGACATCCAAGAGATGGTCGAAAACGGAGAACACACCTGTCACATGTTTGACGCTCATTGCCAAGCATGTGAAGATGACGAAGATGACGAGGAGGACGAGGACGACATCACCCTCGCGGACCTTAAGGAACAGCTCGAGGATAACATGACCCTTGCGGAGATTCAAAAGGAGCTCGTTAAGGTGGAAGCTACAAAGAAGAGGCTTGAGACCATCCGTCTCAAGAAGGAAAACTACGAAGAAAAAAAAGAAACGTTTGAGTTTGTCGATGAGATGACTTTCTACTCCCAATCCAGTGAACACCTGCCTAACTTTTAGAAAAAAATATTGTAATGTAATAAATGGTGAGGTCATCAGGTCCGATAATTCGTCGAATGCGTAGGGAGGGACGAACACCCCCTCCTCCACCTTCTAACAGTA
>CALKLP010000181.1 GCA_937991965.1 uncultured Verrucomicrobiales bacterium | reverse complement strand
AAAGTGGAGGTGTCGGCGACGCCTCGAGAAAAATATTTTGTACGTGCAAGCAACATGGCGCCCGAGATTAGGCGGTCGAAGAGGCGGGTCGGGGCTTCTGTGTTAGACATGCCCCGTACCAGGAGGCTGCTTGAACAGATTAGGACAAATGCGCCCGAGGTGGAGGTGCTCCGGTTGCACAACTACCTGGGGCCCGACGTGGGCAGAGTTGTGATAGATGCCGTTCTGGACGTCCTTATGGTAAACGAAAACTGTCAGGCTCTTTACATTCAGAATTTTAACGAGGGATTCCGAGACAAGCAGCTTTTGGCGCTAGCGAAAGTGCTCAGGATAGGCAACATATGGTGCCTCAATGCAGGAGAGAACTACAGGGTCAGTCTGGCCGCGTGGTGGGATTTCGCGAAACAACTACAGCAAACGAAAGTCACTCACGCTTACATAAGCGACCACGTAATCGCATCGGAGCTAAAGCACGCCATGCGTAAAGCTATCCGTGACAACAGAAGCAAACACACACGTCACAACAAGGCATCCAACATTCATGTCATTCGGCAATGCAAGAACATGTGGTGGAACCCGATCAACTCTAGAGCTCTTCAGAACGAATTGCGCCCTGAAACGGTTTCGGAAAAATGACAGTGCCAAAATATGCGGCGGAACCTCATTTGTCTCTCGCACCACTCACCCACACATTGGCTACGATGGCGGGAGTTTTGCTGAAGCAGGACGGAACACACGAGTTTGTGAGCTTCGATGTGAACAACATAATGAGCTGCGCCGAGGCCTACAAAGCGCGTGCGGTATCGTCCGGCGACTTGGACCTGGTTGATGTCCTGGCTGTAGAGCAAGACGATGGATCTATAGAATTTACCTGCTGTATCTACGATACCGCGGCTGGTACACTCGTCTCCGGTGGCACGGTGCACGTTAACCAACACTTTGCCTCGTTTGGAACGTGCATCGGAGACGTGCTCATGTACAAAACAACAGCCAAGCAGTCGTGCTTCGAGGACATGGCAGATACTGTGCTTCCTTCGATTGGAATGAATGTCGGTCAGTGCGTCTCGGTGGTGCAGAAGTTCAGCGAGAAATTGCGCAAGTTTGTGGGTGAGCTGAAGTGTGAAATGGCTCCGGTTTGCCGTTCTCTGTTTCCTTTCCTCATGAGGGTCAACGTAGACGGTAAATTTGCGTACTACGAGTCTCACGGGACAAACATCCGCCTCGGTAGCGTAGAAATTGATCTGCTGACGTTCAAACCGAAGCGTCGCCGCTTGGCGGCAGTAGCGACGTCTCTCTCTTGCCTATTCGACGCGGTGATTGGTAAGCGCAACGTCAAGCGTTTCTGTGTCGTTTGTAAGGAGCCCACGCGGTTCTGCTGCAGCCGCTGCAAAGGTTATTACTCGTGCGGGTCCAAGGCGTGCAGGAAAAAGGCGTGGAAGTTGCACAAGGAGAGCTGCGTAGCAAAGTGATGTGTTCTCGTGAGCTGAAAAGAAATGTAGTGAGGTAATACACAAAGTGGAACAATGAAGTACACGTTCGCCGCGGTATGGGGCAGTGGCGCCAAGCCACACGCTTGGATCGGCCCGGTGAAAAACTTGGCGCCCACGGACCGAAGACGGATCGGCACTATGGATAGGCAGATACTATTGAAGCGCCAAAACGGGACGTGCAATTGCTGCGGTCATAAGATAGAGCTGTACCCGGT
Organism: uncultured Verrucomicrobiales bacterium; assembly: GCA_937991965.1. Taxonomy (GTDB): domain Bacteria; phylum Verrucomicrobiota; class Verrucomicrobiia; order Verrucomicrobiales; family Akkermansiaceae; genus WTJZ01. The sequence continues at coordinate 1,975 of CALKLP010000181.1, read as the reverse complement.
TGCGAACTGCGATGCTGATCACGTGGTACCCGTTACTCGGGGCGGGGAGACCCTGCTTCAGAACATGCAGCTACTGGCGGTGCAGTGTCACCGCCGCAAAACGATGAGCGAATCGCGCAAGTCGATTCGGATCGTGGACATTGCCGGGGAGTTGGATAGCAAACAAGTGTATATTTTTTCGTCTGGTCATGGCCCGCCGCTGCAGTTTCCTGTCGACAAGCGCACGCCCATGGAGTGCATTAACAACGACTACGGTCTTTCTCTGGTGACCTACAAGAAAGTAGACAGGACAGAGACGCTGGGTGCAGAAGTTGACTACGAGCAGATGCTCTGGCGGTTAGCTTACAAGCCACTCTAGCCATAAACTTGATACACTCGCTAACTTAACGGCGGTGACGTTTTTGGGTCGTGTAGTGCATTCAACAAGGCTTGTTGTCTTGTTCTATTTTGCAATGGCCCTGAGAGTACTGGGGTTGTTTCGTTCTTGCTTATTGCGGAGCCATCATTTATCAGGAGTTGCACGATAATACTCTCATGGCCTGCGCCGGTGATCCGAACCAATTGGGCGTTTAACGCTGGAATTTCTAATTGCTTCGCTCTTGTGGCTATGTTTTCTAGAAATTCCGCGCGCTCAAATGGTCCATCTGCACGAATTAATTCTTCGTACAGACCTACCAACATACCATCCGCGAGTAACGCATTAAGTCGCAGCATAATCCAAGGCGCCTTCACATGTGTTTCCCACCTCCTCATACCCGCTCTAAAGAGAGAACTGCGCGTCTGTGGTGCCAAAGCAAGAAGAGGTATAATGGTATAAAAGTACACTAAAAAAGAGATATTCTGAAGAGCTTCCTTTACAATGGAGGGGGACTTCACTGCAACCATGTGAACAAAAAACCATATTATGCAAACGAGTGCATACCTGGCTATAACTGACCACCAGAATTCCTCCTCTTGCTCCGGCGTGTGGGCTTTTTCCGATATTTTTATCAAGTCTACATATTTGTTCAAGTTCACAAGAACATCCCCATGTTGAAATTTTTTGCGGATCTGCAATATTCTTTCCCCCATGAACACGTGGTTAAATAACTCAATGTGTTCATTAGACAGCCCCCAACCAGCGATTTGGGCGACATTCACGGCCACGAAATCCGGGCGACCCAGACGATACAGAGCGCTTTGTCCCTCGGGTGTCCCTGACATTTTCATGAGCGACACAAACGGCTTACCGTCTATCAAATCTGTTGCTGCGGCAAAATGGAACAGCTCTGAAAACCTACTTGTCTGACTCGCAATATCGTACATGAACCCCGCAACGACAACACGAGGATTCCATAGGTTTGATAGACTGTTTGCCTTTGCCATTCTTGCCGCTAGACTTAGGATCGACTCCTTCTGTTCGGAATTGGTGACACCTTCTGGAAGTAGGAGTTGAAGGTGGCTACCTACGTAGTCGCTCAGATGTTTTGTGTCCATACGCCCCACCGCTTCAAGCATGAATTGTGAAGCAGTGTTGGTGTGTTGCGGGCTAATTGTGTTTAGAGCCGGGTCACGGTACAGCAAATCGATCACCTGTTCGGTTTCAATTAATCCAGGGCGTATCTTGGTCAAGAGGTCTCCGAGGCCTCTTATAAATGCTCCCTTGCTTTCTTCAGATTGCATGTGTTCTCTATCAACAACAAGATGTGGTACTGTTCCAACCCTAGGGTATTTTTCTCTGTATGCCAAAAAGTCAACGAAATCGGTGGCTTTGGTTCTGATTTCCTGCGTGCTGAGGTCTTTTCCGATTTCAGTCAAATAGGTGCCTTGAGAATCATTACCTAATGGTCTTGTTGTCATGTGCATGTCGCTTGTTACGAATACGGCCAAGATGGTGCTGTTGACTTGTCCATACTGTGTGTCACCCACGGTTTCGTAAAATTCGATGCTCAGAGGAAACACATCTGACATGTATTTGCGGACAAAGTTTTCGATT
>CALKLP010000180.1 GCA_937991965.1 uncultured Verrucomicrobiales bacterium | reverse complement strand
TCGAACAAATATTTTTTGGGTACCTCCCATTCACCCCTTTAGAGCTCCCGAACCCCTCCTAAACTTAATCCAAGTGATGTTGTCCCCAAGAACGGGTTTCCAGTTGTAAAGGCGTTAGACGAAAAAACTCAACCACATAGTATATTACGAGTACCAACGATGCAGCTTGAAAATTCGAGTACCGACCCCAAATCCGTCGAACTCACAGCTGACGTCCTTCAAACAATTTCATCAAAGGAGACACGATTGTTTGGTATTCAATTTAGTTGTTAAACACTGAGTGACATCAGCCAATTACTTATACCTGTTTTCTATTGTGTTCCTAAGGAGCGTAGAAACAGAAGTTAGCGGCGTGGCCTTGGGCCCCCTGCCGCCGCAGCGTTGTCCGTTAAGTCGCTAAGAGTATACGTGGCGGACAGCAGGCCCAAGTAGTGCACTGCCAATTAGCATTTATAAAAATCGAGCACAGCAGGCGGTGCAAAACGCTACAGTACACCGTGTTCGCTCGTTTTTGTTTTCCAACATGAAGATATATAGTCTATACACATATATCACGTGCGTGCAGCAGGATAGAGCGTATGGCAGATGTGCAACAGCGGTAACAGGCCATAGAATACAACAGGTTGACGATATCGCGTGTACCCTTTGTCTAGGTGATAAAAACGGCAGAAGAACCGGGCATCTATTACGTGGTATCAATTATTGTTTGTCAGCGTCAATCTTCAAGTTGTTTGGCAACACAGAACAAATCGTGGTATTATTAGAGACCACGGACTCCATCAGCAGCTCCCACACTTTTGTTCGCCGAAGCATACAATAGCAAGGGAGGGCAGCCTGTTTCATATGCGAACTACACGCAGGGTGTACCGTACGGCGTTTTAATGTTGCAATACTTGTTCAAAGGAAATAATACCCTTCCCTTGCTGGCCTTTTGCTTTTTACCAAGAGTCGTCGGACTATTGATTGCTGCTGCTCACTCGTGACAAATATTGTCGTCATACTTATTCTTTAAATCAACGAGGTTGATTATATGTTTTTGACAATACAGAATGAATCGTTCAACTAATAGAGACCACGGACTCCATCAGTGGCCCCAACCCTTTTGTTCGCCGAAGCATACAATAGCAAGGGTAGCCGGTTTCAAATGCGAACTACACGCAGCGCGTACCGTACGGCTTTAAAGTGTTGCAGTACCTGTTGATAGGAAATAATACCCTTCCCTTTCTGGCCTTGCTTTTTAGCGAGAGTCGTCGGACTGTTGTATTGCTGCTGCTCACTCGTGACAAGTATTCTCGGCATACTTAGTCTTTAAATCAACGAGGTTGATCATTGAATGCGGGGGTTTTCCATCTTCATGATGGCAATATATCGCAGTGAATAGGCCCTCTTCTGGTATCTGGGCAGAAAAGCCACGCCTTAACTTAACAAATGTTTAAATATATAACTCTCCCGTCACCCAGCTTAATCGAGATTTGTTCGATTTGTTTAAACTTTTTTGTGTTCTAACCCTGCTTTGTAGTCGTCATTCCTTTCGCGGGAATGATGTGTAATGACACCAAGGTGATGCCTCCAGACGCACGCAGTATATCACAGGCTACTCGTACGACCAGCCAAAGGACCGCCATCATCACACTTTGACCCTGACGGAGTTATCCTTTCTGCTCGGAGCCGCTCTAAACTGTGTAGGAGCGCCCGGGTTCTAAGACAGCGCTTGCAAGGTCGGGCGTTCAAGCATTCGTAGCCGTTATGTATGTATGTGCTTCTTGCTGAATTATCGACGAAAAGGTCAACGCCTCGTAATGCCGCTTTGTATACATCATGTCCAGATAATAAACACCTCTTTATCATAGCGCGCGTGACACAATGTGTTACAGTCTCGCGGAACGTTTTGTGACATGCCCACCCCCCTCTTTGATGGGAAACAGGGTCATGATATCAATTTCTCGGTATGTTAGGGCTAACGTGCAGAGACCGGTCGTAATGCGTGCTCTTCGTGGTGCAGATTGCAGGCGTGATGATTTCCCCCCCGCGGTGCCCCTCTTTAGGGTCTCGCCACAAAGCACTACGACTCACGAATACAGCACCAATTTTTCCGTGCCATTGCGAATAAACGGACCACTCTACAACTATGTTCATGTATTAATCTCGGTATAGTGTTCGTCCCTTGGGGAACGTAAGCCGGTGCTTGATTTTCTATCGTATTTTTATCCTTCCACGACAAACACGCACTCTCGCCATACTGCTGAGTTTGAGCAGACACCTGCTGTGCTGTTACGAAAGCCCGACGAGAGCCAACTCCCGTACGCACTACCGCATCATTTTGACATGTAATGCAGGCTCTCGACTGGTGAAGGTGTCACCGTGTCTGCTGCCAGTGCAAAATACTGCCACGCAGTGTTCAAAGCGGCTGTCGATACTTCCTTAAATATTTTGTCGGTTTGAATAAGGAGTGTAGTCTCATCACAGTACTGGACATGAGACATGTAGCGAGCCTTCCTCTACTCACACACCACCGCTTTTCTGGCGGGCGACGAATGTATGGTTATGGTTTTGCTATCACCTACTAACCCAGACGTGTATATCGATATTCTTGGGTTTCACCTGCTGAGGAAACGTCTTGATAATCGACAAAGACGATCGTAATGAATATATCGGGCATACCACGTGACTTGTTTTCTAGCAGTAGACGTAAGACAAATGTTTGCACATATCCTTTTGTGATCTCCCCGCTTTCCTTAGTAAACCGCCCCTTTTTCTTGACGTTTTTCTTTTCCATATTGTACAGAGTTCGTGCCTTGTATCGTTCCTCAACACCTTTTTACTGTTATGGGTGCATCTGTTGCACTACTGTGCCGTTCATCGCTTGGTCGATTATGATCTCATACGCATAGGGAATTTATGAAGCGTACTCTGTGTGTGGGGAAGTTTTGTCGGTATCTACACTGTGTAGTTAGCGTTTTCGACGCTAGACGTATTAAGATAGAAGCAACAACTTTTGCGTATATTCCCTCTCATCGCCAATTATTTTACTGACGTGATGCTTAACACAGATTTTCCGTGATCGGCGGGAACAAGTTCCAGTTAGTTTTTTTCGTTCCTTGTTTGTACGCCACTAACGCCTCCCTGACGGACTAGTAAAAACGAACTTGTCCCGCGGGGATCCATTAGAATGCGACTTTAAAGTCACTGAATATGACCGCGGCAGTCAACGGCCGGCAAGTATTCATATATGTCATGTTGCAGCGAGGCTTTTGAATAAAAATACCTGTCACAAGCATTTGTCTTTATTGTAAAAACTCTACCTGCTTCACAATTAGAAAGCTCTGTTTACTGTGACATGTGTTTGATTTTTGCTGACGACGTCATATTCCTGTCCCGGGTACTCTACGGCACGACGTGTAAGGATAACTGTGAAAGCTTGTTTTTGTAATCGATCCACACGTGTCGCTGTTGAGTTTGATGAACGACTCTGCCGTTCATACCCTGGGAAATGAAGAGATGACATAAACATTATATATAGCCCATTATTTACTATATTATACGTGTTTTTCTGTAACCGCTTTATGGTGTAAACCTAAGTGATCCCATGCGTGTTGAGGTTTGAGTCACAACATTACCTATAAATATTCGTCTGTGCCACTTTTTTTGGGACATCCTGTGTGTCTCTCAGATGTCCAGAAATATCCCTGGAAATACGCTTAATCCGTGTTCGTTTCACTTTTTCACCCCCCAACGTTTCGGCAGAGACAGGTGGAAAGCATTATATGCTGCAACTATATATTTGAATGCAGCTTCAAGTTCACGGGTCATGGCATCGAATACCGGAGATATTCGGAGTCGATCCCATATTCCCAACCTCTCTCTATCGTCACTCGTCAGCGCCGGTAGCAGTTTTTTTTCCTCGCGTCTCGACCAAGGGGCAAGTAATGTTGAATTAGTTCAACAAGATCGAGCCATTTTTTCTTTTTCGTTCACTATTTCGAGATCAATCCGAACCTGAACCTGTTTTGAGAACTTGTTGCAGCTTCCCGAGCTGGTCGTGGCGTCTACTGACGACTCGTGGTTCGGGTTGTTCTTGCACAACCGTGGCCCCCGTTGTGAAAAAATAAAACGTGTCGATGTGTTTCAGCTACTCGTGGCGGAACGTCCGCTATTATTTAAGAAGTATAACAGGGGAAAGGTGCGACGTCAGCACTAAATTTATAAACACAAATCCCGAAAGTAACCGAGCCGCCCCACCGTTTTTGGGGAAGCAGCAATTGTCGACCTCTTAACACGAGGAGCTCAATGTACTCCGAAACATTGACTTTGAATTCATTTTAGTTGGCGCGACCCGACCGACAATCATTCGCATAATTCTCGAACAACCCTTTTATGGGGGTATCATGCTAACGGATAATTCCGCCACTAAAAAAGTTCAACTGTCTGAACAGTCTGGAAAAACATGTAGCCCTTATCGTGATGTCACTCAGTACCGGTATTGTTAACTCCACATCTAGCGTGTTCAACACAGTAGAGTCTACGGTAGCCCCCATAACTTTTGAAACCAGCTCCCGGCCGTGGCTCCCGAAACACGTGCCCCCTGCCACCCCGACGTCATCGTTCGACAGTTCTTCGCAAACAAAAAAATAATTGAATATGTATATTTTTTATAGCATCTATTCTTGTGTCGAGTAGACATGGGACGTTCGTTAACCGAAATCGCTGGCTTTAGGGGGGGGACTATCGCAGAATCTGTCAGTAACCGTTCAATAGTTTGTTGATCGCACTTATACAAATTTTTCCGGTACGTCCCCGGGCGATTTAACGGCCTACAAATCATGTTTTTTATTTGGCCGCTTGATTTGCGTCACCACGCGCACCCCTTCCATATAATGACGTTCGATGCCCCCATGTCGAGTAGCCGTGTTTTCGTCGGCGGGAACTACCATGGAAATGCTGGATGGACGCTTCAAGACTCCATGGAAATAGCGAATCCAGATATTTTTTTTTCGTATTTTGTTGGTTGTCATACCAGTGCATATTAGCCGTCGGGTATATATTATAAATAAATATATACTCCAGTATGTATATGCTCAGATTTATCCCCTCGAAAGGATTTATAGCTTACATGCACAAATTGGGGGGGGGGGGGGGGGGGGGGGGGGGGGGGGGGGGGGGGGGGGGGGGG
>CALKLP010000179.1 GCA_937991965.1 uncultured Verrucomicrobiales bacterium | reverse complement strand
TGTCCAATACACAAGATCTGAAACCTCTTTCGGAAGGTAATCCAGTACGTTGTCGCTGTCCATTCCCAAGACCACCATAGCCACCTTTTTTCCGAATTCGAAATCTGCCGTGCAACACCGACCCGTACGCGAGGTGAACTCTCCACACCCACTCGGTGTGGGGTGTGTAGGAACATCGCGAAATGTATCAGGGGATGTCACGCACCAATCACCTCGTTCGGAGAGCCTGCTGGTCACCGTCACTCCTCGGGACCTGTCCCTTCTATTTAGGAAAGGAACCATGTTGTCCATGACAATCTTGTTTGGAAGCATTTTGTCAGAATTTATTATTTCATGTCATACATTTTAATTAAGAGTACCATCGTTTAAGTACCAATATTAGGGAATATTTTATTGGAAAGCTTGGATAACCTAACCCTATCAATTTTTACAATGTCCCAACCTTTTGTTGTACCGGACGTAAACGGGACAATCCCGTCCATCGACCCGATCCGAGTTCCAGATGTAGTCTCGGGCGAGAGCGTTTCCAACATCCCTGACTGGACATATAAGAAGTTCAGTGTCTTCGATATTTTTCATTCCAAGTTGGGGGTTTCCGCCACCACTGCCGTCCTCGCGTTCGCGTTCCTGGCGTACCTCAACCCCCCTTTCGTGCAACAGAGAGGGGAAAACGACATAGAGATCAGGAAGCCGTCCTTGAGGGCAATGTACGGGATATCTTCGGCAGTGTTTCTGTTGCTCATGATCATCCCGGTCAATCCACGTCCGTTGGGATCGAAATAATGAAAAATGCGGGAGCTGAAGTATTTGAAAAATCTAACCCTAGATTATAGAGATCCCTTCTAGATAAATAGATACATATGCTTACGCAAAGTGCAAGCGTTGAGGCAAAGTCGATATGCGTACGCAAACTCGAGGACCTGCTCTTGGACCCAATGTTCACCATATTTCATGTTCAGCATGCTCAGATTGCGTCTAAGACAGAGACGAACAATTCATTGATTTATCACCTCAAGTGTAGCATGGCCAAGGTGAGACACTGGAACTCCACGACGGTCCGGGACTTTTGTGCAAATCTCGTCTCACGATTCCCTGCGCTCGGAGATTCGTTTCCCCACTTATTCAGGGAGTTACAGGAATTGACGTGCAAGATACTCAATGAATCCTCGGAATCGAGCTCATACGTCCCCGTCAGCGAAGAGACGCACACTTTCCTTCACTCGTTTATCTCCGCCTGCAGCGACGCCTTCATCGCACACACGCACTGGTTCGCCGTCGAAGAGAGTTCCACCGAGTTTCAAAGCTGCAAGAACAACGCCAAAGTCAGGATGCAGCAGGCGAACATCGTCGAGAACACGGTCATGAACTTCGTAAAAGCGGGACCGAAAGAAGTTGAAGACGAACACTTTCTTGACGACACGTCATTACATTCTGCAAAATCTGGGCATTCTCAGCATTCGCAGCATTCGCAGCATTCGCGGAGTTCTCGGCATTCTCGGAATTCTCGGCATTCTCGGCATTCTCGGCATTCCCGGCAGGATATCGAAGACTTGGAAGGCTTTGCATCCGACACTTCGAAACAATCCGACCTGCCAGGGAAAAAATCAATTGATCTCGTTAGTGGATCGGTCAAAGACGACGATGGCGGCGAGACTGCCAAGGATCAAGGCCCCCAGTTCTCCACCCCCTTTGCGGACCCAACGATGGACGAAAATATACAGAAAACAGAAATCTCAGACAAGACCGGGCAAAACAAGACAGAAATAGAAAGCGGAGACAAGATAGACAAGGTAGAAAGCGGAGACAAGATTGAATCAGATTTCGAATCAGAATCTCAGAGTAGTGGATACGATACGTTCGCAGATTTCGATTCTGACGAATCAGAGGATTTCGATTCTGACGACTCCGAGGACTCCGACGACTCCGACGAAAACGCCGAGTCATTCGAGTCATCCTCCGAGGACTCCGACTCCGACGACTCAGAATCTTCCGAATACAGCACGGATGACTCCGATGACTCTTCAGACTCTTCAGACTCTTCAGACTCCGACGACTCCGACGACTCCGACTCAGATGACTCCGATGTAGATTTTTCGGATGAATCAGCCGATAACGCCTCCACCGATAAAAAAGGGAAAACCATGGAGGTACCGGTGGACATGCTGACACACATCCTCACTCTACAAGATCGACACCGATCTGGAAAGAGCAAGAAGAAATGATAGTCCAAGACATGGACAAGCTCGTGGGGTTCACTCTCGACTTCATTCAGGAAAAGCAAATTGTAGAGGAAACGGTAGTTCAAGATCTTGCTCGAAGAGCAGAGGAATGCAAAAGTGCAGCAGAGATCAACGGATGGTTGAAGGTCGTAAAAGGAAACATTACAGAACCGCAATACCAGGAGCTGAAGCGTCGATTTGAAGAATTGAATTCTGAAAACTTGTCGAAGAAGCGCAAGGACGGCAAGGTCGACACTGAGAACGTGAAGAATGCTGAGGCCAGATTTGCACTCGATTTTGTGCAAGAGGCGCAACTTCTGACGGAGGAGGTCATTTCACTCCTTGTAAATCACGCCAACAGCATCACAGGAGGTAATACAGCAAAGGAGCACGCTCGGTGGATGACGTTCGTCAAGGACAAGATTGGACCTTCCAAATTCAAGGAGATGCAAAAGGAATACGTTGAGTTCCGCAAGAGAGACTGTGGGTTCGAAAGCACCACCCCCGACGAGATGACGGAGTTATTTAAAAAATATAGATCATTTGCGCAAGGTTAATTAATTAAGCATTGGAGAACATGAGTCAAGCAGAAGACTTCCGAATCAATTTAAGAGCATACTTTCCCCCGCCTGTTCTACTGCGGTAGTACTTCCTTTGCCGCCACACCCTAACAATAGATTCAAGCTCTGTTTCGGACAACTTGGCCAAGAGAGCGGCAATCATCGGAACCGACTCCTCGGCGTAAATGCGCTTTTTGCCTAGAGCGTTCTTGAACTCCATTGAGATGTACGTCTTGTCGTCGAGCAGGCGTTCGTACATACCCTGGAGGAACTCTACGACTTTAACCTTGTCGTTCTGGATGGCGGTGTATTGCAAGATCATCGTCTTCCTTTCTTCTGCGGTAGTGGAAGACATCATATTCGTCAACATAACCGCTCTCACGTCGGCGTCCAGGTGTCGTAGCAACTTGGCCGACTTGGCCTGGATGAACTGAGTGTCCTCACCGAGGAGGGCCACGAGTTCCGGGAGAAAGGTTGCCATCGCCTGAGCGTTATCCCTGTTTGCCTCCCAGTATGACGCTTTCTCTAGGCGCACCGCCTCATCCAACACCATGAATTTTTGGAAGAGAGCACCACGCGTAGCCTCGTCAACGCCGATACTTTCCAACACCTGAGGACCGATCGTTCTAACATCCGTTGGAACGGTAACTAGAACACCTTTAGCGTTCTTTGAAGTGTCTTTGTCGACGACGTCATCCTGCACTCCTTCCCCGCAAACTACGCGAAGGACCCCGTCGTCGCACTGGACAACGACAGCAACTGTTCCAAGCGCCGAAGTTTTCACCACATCTCCGAACAGCTTCATGGAGGGGAGGTAGACTCGGGATCCCTTGGAAACGTGAGAAGAAGTCATTTTAGGGTTAGACTTTTAATACTAATATTCATACTCATAATAAAAAATACCTAATTTCTATTTTTTCGGGTTCAAGGGATGTCTAGAATGGATTAAAATAAATGTCATTAGTATGAGCAGGAAAAATTAAACCTGAGCACGACGATGACTCTCGAGAGATTGACAGAACGGCTACAAGAAGAGGACGACAAAGTTGGAAAAGTTGACGGTAGAAGATTCAACAGCAGATCCAGAAAGAAGATGAAGTGGGAGATGCGAAACATTGAAAAGTCAATTTTCACGAACGAGAGAAGGAAGCATTCCAACAGACCCACATACACGAAGGAAGAACTACAAGAGTACAAAGACATTGAGGACAAGTTCCGAGCGGACATGGTGTCGTCTCGGGAAAGTGACCAAGGAAAGAAAGCTACCCCGGAGGCGCCTTCGACTCCGACTTCTACGACATCTACGACACCTTCACCCGTTTCCACTCCTCCTCCCACACAGTCATGTACTTCATCTGCGTCATGAATCCATGTCTTATAATCACGGGGTTATATGGGTTATTATGGAAAAAGAGGCCTTTCTCGAAACATGCGTTGTTCTTAGTGGCCTTGACAAAGACTCTATCTTGAAGACGATACTCAAAGAGAAGTACAACAAGGTTCGCGGAAAGAAGACGGAATTTGTCATTCAAGACAAACACCCCACGGGTCTAGACCTGCTGTTGTACAATCCCTCTCCGGACACTTTCGCCGAGTATGCGTATTCCCTGTGCTCTCTCCAATATACCAAGGAAGACATGGTGAAGCACCTTCTGTCCATCCAGTTCGACGCCGCCGTCGAATTCGCGGCTCGGCCTCGGGTCCGGACGAGACAAAGCGTGAAGAAGAGGAAGTCATGCACTTTGATTCAGTCATTGTCGAGTGCAGAGGATTCAGAAGACTCGAAGGAAGATGTAGAGATGGAGCGAAAGCTGCCGTCGAAGCTAAATCTTTTTCTGAGAGTAGACGGAAAAACACCCATGATTGCCATGTCCGAGATTCTACACGGGTTCTTTCCGGGGCACACCCTCCTGCGGCCCGGTATATACAAAAATCAACATAGCTTCGTCTTGCTCGTGGTGGACAACGGACGCTACAAGAACTGCTGGAGTAGCGCGGGAACTCAGAACAAGCTCACCTGGTACACTTCCAGCGACGATGCCGACAGGTCGATCTTTGACGAGGTTACGGATCCAGCCTCTGTCGTCCACGTCGTAAGGAAGAGGAATTCTGAAATGAGGTACATGGGGAAGTCTCACAAAACGGAAGACGTCGAGAAGGAGATCGGCTCGTGCGTGATGTACGTTGCATGAAAAATATTGTCGTTAGTAATGATGGGTGATATACGTGCATATATATATATACACGTGCTAAATGTGTGAGATATACGTGCTAAAACTAGAAGAAGGAAAGTTTTATGTCGGGAAAACCAACAACGTCGGCAAGAGGTACAGAGAGCACCTGGCGGGGTACAAGTCTTCGTCTTGGACGAGGAAGTACAAGCCTGTCAAAATCGAAGAAGTCTACGAAGACGCCGACTCCCTTGACGAAGACAAGATAACCGTCAAGTATATGATGAATCACGGCATTGACAACGTGCGGGGCGGGCCGTATGTATCGATCAAGTTGCCTGAAGAAACTCAGAGACACATTGTGCAAAGAATTCGAATGGCCTCGAACCGTTGCGTTCGCTGTGGATCAGACTCACACTTCGTGATGGAATGTGGGTTGAAAGTTCACGAAGCAATAAATCACGAAGCAATAAATCACGAAGGACAAAACAGGTGCGGGGTATGCTCTAGCGAACACCACTTCACCGAGGACTGTGCCGAAGTTTGTGAAGTATCTACAACTTAGAAATGCTTGGTGACACGCAAACACGAAGATTTGGCATCTGTGGTAAACGAGATTTCCCATTTCCTCACCACGACCGCGTCCACATCAATAGCATTACAAGAAGCCTCACAAGCACCACACAAGGAAAAACCGAAGAGGTCTTCGTCGGGATTCTCAAATAGACCTCGGCGAAGATGATCAATGGCGACACGCACAGATTCTGAGTCACACCCGACGAGGGACCCGGAAACATCGATATCAGACGTCAAGGCTCTTCCGACGTCAATCGACAACAAGTCAACGACGCTGTCGAACGAGAGGTCGCCTTCAACTTTGATCTTGCCACCATGAAAGAAAGGAAGGTCCAAAACCCCGGAAGCTAGGTGGTAGGAATAGGTCGAAGGACTACTGAGGCGGAGGCGTCGCGCAACGTACGCTCCCGAGTTTTCCGAGTTTTCCGACAAAACAAAGTTCAGAGGGAATTCCGGAGAGTACGTGTTCAGGACGTCCACAAGGCGTGGCGCGTCGGCATCGTTGAAGTCAACAGTTGCAGGTGCACATACGTCAGCGTCCACCTTCAATTTGTTGCTCTTTATCAACCAACTACATATCTCTTGCAAGTACTTGTCAAGAGAGGGAAAACCAGGGCGAGTTCGCTTGTCGAAAATATACCCACAGAACAACACGAAACCGAGGTCGTCCGATTTTATATCTATATCTGGAATATCTTGAATATCTTGAATATCTTGAACATCTTGAATATCCTCAACATGTTCTTGTTCTTCGTCTTCGGACAACCAATCTGTGTTGGGATCCATGTGATTATTTTGATCTGTTACTTATGATATAATAGCAATACTATTTTTCCGGATTTTTGCTATGTTCGGCGAGACTCATCGTATCCCGTGGGGGGCAGAGGTGGTCGAGACACCTAGAGACGGGTCTTGCTTCTTCACGGCGATATCGATGGCAATGAACGACTCCCTCGACATGTGGTGCGGCATCAACGAACTTAGGACTCCGATGGAGAAATACTGGGAAAGGTACCACGAGCAAACAGATGACGTCCTTCACGAAGTCACACCCGACCTCGTGAGATTCATGTGTTCCGAGAACGTCGACGACAGCACTCTTGAAATGTACAATGAGGAGGCCAACTTCAGAAAAGTGTCGCTGAAAATTAGAACTCGTGTGTTCGATACCACGCAACAACTCGGGAATCACATGAGGAAGAGGACTACATGGGGAGACCAGGCCGCTCTTAACGCGTTCATGAAGAGCTTGGATTACCAGTGCGGGATCACAATCTTCGACGCCGAAGTCGGAGGCATGGTGCGACTCCCAGAGGCATGGACGAAAGACAAGAAAGCCTACATCTGTCTCCGGCGTGAACAGAACCACTATAACGTAATCCGACTCTGGAGAACCGACAACGAGCAAGAACCCGTGAGACTGCCTCTCTGCGTGACGCGGGATGCCATGGTGGACCTCGTGCGCAACGTCTACGGAGTCGAAAAACGAGGAATCCCTGTTTTTTAGAAGTTAGCAAATTATGCGCTGCAAGTCAGGCATGTCTCATCGTTCCCATCGTCCCCATCGTTCCCGGAGGACAGAGTTTTGTCTACCGCAAACTGAATCGAATCGGCCTTGGGCCTTGTCCTAAGGTAGTACATCCCGGTCTTGAGACCTTTCTTCCACCCGTAGAAGAACATGGACGTCAGCTTCCCCCTGTTGGGGTCGGCCATGTGGATGTTCGTACTCTGACTCTGGCAGACGTAAGGACCCCTGTCGGCCGCCTGATCCAGAATAACTTTTTGACGAATTTCCCACACCGTCTTGTAGATTTGCTGAAGAAAATCAGGAATTTCCGATAGTCCCTGCACAGATCCACGAGCTTTCAACAGCTTCTCCTTCAGTTCGTCGTTCCATATGCCGAGTCTGGTCAGGTCTTTGAGCAAGTGCTTGTTCACCACCGCGAATTCTCCAGCCAACACCCTCCTGTTGTACACATTTGACGTGAAGGGCTCGAAAGATTCGTTGTTTCCAAGAATCTGAGCGGTAGACGCCGTCGGCATCGGGGCGACGAGGAGAGAGTTGCGGACCCCATGCTTGATGACCTTTGAGCGAAGGTCGTCCCAGTCGTACCTGTCTGAAGGCTTGACACCCCACAGATCGAACTGGAACTGACCATTCGACAGAGGGGAACCACGGAAGGACTCGTGAGGACCGACACACATTGACTGCGACATGGAAGCCGTCATGGCGCCGTAGTATATGGTCTCAAAAATCATCTTGTTCAACTCCGCCGCCTGGGGAGAGTCGAAAGGAAGACGCAGCATGATGAAAGCGTCCGCGAGTCCTTGGATCCCGATCCCTATCGGGCGGTGCCTCATGTTGGATCTCTTCGCCTCGGGGACCGGGTAGAAGTTGCGGTCGATGACCTTGTTGAGGTTGTCGGTGACGACCTTGGCCGTCGCCAGAAGCAACTCGAAGTCGAACTTCGACTCGATTTGGTAGGCATCGACCACCATTGCCGCTAGGTTGATGGAAGCCAGGTTGCACACGGCAATCTCGTCCTTGGAGGTGTACTCCATGATCTCGGTGCACAAGTTGGAGCTCTTGATGACTCCCAGGTGTTTCTGGTTCGACTTGGAGTTAGCCGCGTCCTTGAAAAGAATGTAAGGAGTTCCCGTCTCTACTTGGGTGTCAAGGATCCTGTGCCAGAGATCACGGGCTTGCATAGTCTTCCGCGCCAAACTCTTCGACTCGTAACTTTCATACAAGTCTTCGAACTCGCGACCGTACACGTCCGACATCCCGGGCGCCTCATTGGGACAGAAAAGGCTCCAGGGTCCGTTTGCCTCGACACGTTTCATGAAGAGATCGGGGACCCATAAAGCGTAGAACAAATCCCTCGCCCGCTCCAACTCGTTGCCCTGGTTCTTCCGGAGGTCCAGAAAGGATTCCACATCGGCGTGCCAAGGTTCGAGGTACACCGCGATGGACCCTTTACGCCTGCCTCCACCCTGGTCGACGTATCGGGCCGTGTTGTTGAAAACTCGAAGCATGGGGACGAGACCGTTCGAGGTTCCATTCGTCCCACGGATGTAGGAGTTGGAAGCCCTGACGTCGTGAGTGCTGACACCGATCCCTCCAGCGTACTTGGAAATCAAGGCGCAATTCTTCAGGGTATCGTATATGCCATCGATGGAATCCTCCTTCATCGTCATGAGGAAGCAAGAAGACATCTGAGGGCACGGAGTCCCGGAGTTGAACAGTGTCGGAGTTGCCATTGTGAACTTCTTTGAAGCCATCATGCGGTACGTCTGCAACACTTTCGCGATGTCACTGCCGTGAATACCGATTGATACACGCATAAGTAGCTGATGAGGTCGCTCCGCAACCTTGCCATGCATCTTGAGGAGATACGATTTTTCCAGCGTCTTGAAAGCGAAGAAGTCGTACGATTCCATCTTCTCGTCAAGGGCTTCTTGGATTTCCGCGTGGTTTGACTTGACGACTTCCACGACTTCGTCTGACACCAGCGGCGCTTTTTCCCCTGTCAAGGGGTGGACGTAGTCCCGGAGCCTTTGCACCAACACCAAGAAGTTGGACTCGGTTTCCTTGTACAAGTTGCTGATGCAAATGCGGGCAGCCAAGATGGAGTAATCCGGGTGATTTGTGCTCATGTAGGCACAAGTCTGGGCCGCGAGCTCGTCCAGCTCCGTGGTCGAAACTCCAGAGAATATGCCCTGATTGACTTTCATCGTGACCGCAACGGGGTCAACGAATTCCATGTTGAGCCCTTCACAAAGGACCCTGATCCTTGCCGTAATCTTGTCGAAGCGGACGTCTTCCTCCCGACCGTCACGCTTCACGACGTACATCCCTTTTGTCATTGTTTAAGTGAAATTGTGAAAATTGTCTTAATAAAAATTACCCTATTCTGTAACTTTTACAATCATTTAAAATCAGTACCTCGTCTGTGCGTCGAAAGGGTGGTACGAAAAAGATACCTGGTTCTCGTAGTACTTATCCAGTTCTTCCGCCAGTTGCTTACGTCCATACTTGTTCATTTGTTCTTGGGTAGGCACGTCCTGGAATTTCTTGACGGCTCTAGAGCAGACGATTCTCCACACACCGTGACCCTCGACCAAAGCTAGCCTGACGTTTATTTCCATATTAGTGATCTCCCCCAGAAAATAACTCAAAAAACCGGATCCAAATTTTGTACCGGAATCATACAAAAACACGAAATCTGCTTCCGCAACAACAATTGTATCCACGAACTTACCGGCAGCATCTTCTTGTGTCGGAAAAGTAACACGTCTCATACCACACTTCTTGAGTTCGGAAGATCCCAAGCTTTTAACAAGGCTTTCATCACAAGCCTTGCGCTGCCCGTGACTATAAATCCCCACAATAACCGAGTGATCGGAATTACTCCCAGCCAACTCAATTCCGCTCATCACCTTCAGGTCGGCGACGGTCAACTTTGAGTTGTTGATAAGCTTTTTCATCTCGGCATCCGTGTGGTTTGCCGTAGTTTGAACAGTAGACGGGTACCACTTGATGTTTTCGGCCATGTCATCGTCCTCGTCTTCAACGTACTCTTCCATGTCCAGCTTCAACAAATGTTCGATCGTGACGCATCTACCATTTCGATAGTTGATGGCGTACCCGGGATCACAGGGTTTTCTGCACTTTCCTGTCGCAAGATTCAACTTCCGAGGATGGCAGCGCTTGTCGTACACCAACATGTCGCGGAGGTCACGTTCGCTGTCCTTGCCGTAGGACTTGCCGTAGGACTTGCGAGTTTTTGGCTCCTTGTAATCGAATTCAGTAAAGTCGAAGTCCCCGTACTTGTCGAATTCAAATCTAGTACTTCGAGGAGCACTTCGGGACACGGGTCCTCCCGAACGCCTTGACCGCCCGTCACGCCTGGTGATTCCGTCGTCGCGTAGAGCGGCTCGGTATTCGCTGGTGCCTAGGTCACCGCGAATGTGGAGAGCCTTGAGAAACGTCTTCGTCACACAATTGCCATTTGCGGGGTTCCTGGCCTGGTGAGCCTTACACGGAGCCTTGCAACGACCCGTTTCATAGTTACGGACCTGGGGATACTTGCAAGCCACCATTTCACAATATTTCACAATATTAATTACATTTCCACACACATTATTATGTTCGGAATACCCCCACTTGTACGACGTTTAAAAATCAGCGTCCACCGTGAACAACTGCTCCTCGCGAGAAACCATTGACCCCGCCTTGGCGTACTCCGCAACCCTTCCCTCGAAGAAGTTGGACTTTCCCTCGAGACCAATCATTTGCATCCACTCGAAGGGATTCGCGGTTCCAAACAGCTTAGGATACCCCAACTTCTGCAACCAGAAGTCCGAAATGTACTCAATGTACGCCGACATCGTTTCCTGGTTGATCCCGATCAAGGACACGGGAAGCGCGTCCGTGATGAATTCCTTCTCGATACGAACTGCGTCTGCGAAAATCTCATGAACTCTCTCGACTCCCAACTTGTGCTTTAGGTGCTTGTATATCATTACCGATCCTTCCGCGTGGAGTCCCTCGTCACGTGCAATCAGGGAGTTCGCGAAACACAACCCCTTGAATCTCCCCTGCTTCTTGAACCAGTAAATGGCACAAAACGCTCCGCTGAACTGCACCCCCTCGACGCAGGTAAAAGCCACCAGCCTCTCCGCCAAGGAAGCCGTGTCCGAGTCCATCCACTTCGTCACCCAGTTGGCCTTTTTCGCGATGATTGGCATGCTCTGAATCGACCGCAGCACAGTCTTCTGCTCCTTGGGATCCTTGATGTAGGTCTGGATAAGGACAGCGTATGCCTCTCCGTGGATCGACTCTATGGCGTTCTGCATGGCGAAGTGACTCCTTACTTGCGGGACAACAATCTCCTCACCAAAGTTGACGCTTACGTTCTCCATCACCACCTGGTCCAAGCTCGCGAAGAATGCAAGCACCATCTTGATGAAATGCTTCTCGTTTTCCGAGGATTTGTTCCAACAATTGATGTCTTCAGAAAGATCCATCTCCTCCACGGTCCAGAAGCACGCAATCTCTTTTTTGTACAGCGTGTACACGTCTTCGTATTCGAACTCGGTCGACCCGTTAAAGAGGATGAAGCGATCAAAACTTGTTTCCTCAAGGCACATGGGCTCCACGACCTCGCCTGAGATTTCACGAAGCCGGTGGTCGGTTACTTCGTCTAGCCGAAGACTCTTCAGGTCCTCGAACCCTCCGATAAACTTGTCGCCTACTTGAATCTTGTAGGTGTCCTTGGTACCCTCGGTGTCCTGGGTGTCCTTGTCTAACCCAAGAATCTCGAAGTCTAGCTTCTTTCTCGTCAGGTACTCCTTGATGATTTCGTGATGAGGACAGTCTGGTACCGTGTACACACGAATCATTTTTTTGGTTTTAAAGTTTTGAACTATTAACACACGAACTATATATATTAAAAAGCATCTGTTGACTCCGAACTTAGAACAGAGCAAAATAATTTATCCCGTTTGTGTACAACTTAAACGAACCAAAAGACGCCTTTAACGTCGCGAACGACTTCCCCGATATAAGCTCCGTGCCAAAAGGTACCACAGTCACGCTCGAAGTACCCGAAACCTCCTTCACGACGTAAATGAGGTCACCGACCGTTTTTAACGCCGGGTCAGGAAGCCGGAGCGTTGTTTCTAGAGTCCCGGTGATCGCGACGATGTCATCTCCAACCTGGATGTCGTAAGTTGTGGCGGTCGGTTCTACTACAGCTCGAACGTTAGACGGTTCGAAAGTAAGGGATCCATCCCCGCCAGTCTTCAACACGGTCCCACTTGACGGAGTTTCAGTGGGCCAGTTAAAGTTGCCAATCTGTAGGTTCGCAGAGTTAGGGCTAGGCAGTATCGAAGCCGTGATGACCTTGCCACAAGAAATCTTGCCCGACATGAGTTCTATTTTTTTTATTAGTTATAAACCTAACCCTAACCAACAAAAAAATACGTAATCCACAAGCCTACGAAGTCAAAAACTTCACCATAAGACTGACATAGCTGAAAACATCTTCCTTGTCCGAAGTGTCGAGCAACTTCCAGTCTTCAAGCCAAGACGCCCGGACGTCTTCCGGCGTCGTCGCCCACCGTTCCCACATGACGTTCTGGACTTCTTTGGATATCCCCATGTAGTTTAGAACCTTCACCCCTTCTCCATGAACGTCCACCGACATGTCAATCACCGGTAGTATAACGCGGTTCCGAAAAACGGACCTCACCCACTGCTCGGAAAACCCCGACGACGTGGAACCTTTCTTGCAATACCTCTGAACCGCCTGGTCCTCCGTGTCGTAGCTTTGGATTTTCTTCACGAAAGCCCCAGCGGAAGTGGTTTTGTCCTTTAAAGACATCCTAATCAATTTTCTCCAACATTTTTTACCTCAAAGCACCAATCACAAACCAGTTAGAATGAGGGAGTCATTGTTCGCCGTTAAGGTTTTTCCGGAAACCTGTCTCACACCTAATGCTCCAGGTTCGATGATACTTAAGCCTAACGCTAAATCTCCATGAAGTCGTATTGTTCCTCTGAATCTCCTAGATCCAGTCAAACGCATAGCGGAAGCAATCATTCTAAGAACTCCTCGATTTATGAGCGGGTCAAGAGCGCCCGTCATCTGAATAGTAACATCGGCTTCACTCATTGGATCGTTGTTGGAAAGGGCGTTCACTATGACCGATACTACTCTGTGTCTGGATCCAGCACCCCCTTGAACATTAAGTGTTAGCCTTGCGGCTGTAGTTGCGGCGTTAGTCGGTACAAGTTGAAATTGTTGGCGGTTGGTGAAGAAATGTAAATTAATGTTTTCACGCATAACCCGGGGTTGTCGTGCAATTTCACTGAGGTTCAGTCTAGCATAGAACCCATCTCTCGGCATCCTTATTGCCATCGCTTTCAGTAGGTCATCGACGTTTTTTGACGACATATGTGCCGATGGTGGGAGATCCAAAGCTTCGTAACCATTAGGTACCCAAGGAGGAGCTGTTTTCCAATGTATGGCTCCATTTACCATAGGGACGTCTAAAATTAGTGACCGAGCGAAAGTGTACAATCGTTCTCTGTTAGGATACCCCAAGTTTTGAACATTGATGTGGTCTTGGTTGGAGTAGTTCAACATATCGTACATGGTAATTAGAAATTCAAAGGTTGCATCCACCTCACAGCAAGTTGGTTCTCCTGGTATCGTCTCGCCTACCAAACAGCCTTCATTGTCGTCAGCCACTGTGCAAGATTTGCCTGGTGGACAACGCGCGACACAAGTTGCATGGTCTGCATTATCTGCCTGCATTTTTTCGTACAAAACACTAAGGTGCCTACATTTAAACCAACACATGATTACACAAAGGTGAACCAATTGAAGTATCGTCGGGATGGTTAGGGTTAGGCGGCGTAAGGGTTCGGGTTTATCGTTTGGGTGGTCCCGGGCGGAGTTGTCTTCTTCGTATAGTAAGATTGCCACGGCAGGTATAGCTCGCGGACTTCCGTACCGTTTGCGTCGACCATGTCGATAATAATTTTTCCGTTGGCACGGCGCACGAAAGAGTACGAACTCCCGTCGACGTTCACCGTGGAGTTCTTAACGGTGCCGTTTGAACGGGATATCTCGGTGTCGACGTTCCCTTCTGGAGATACCGTGACCTTGCTCGTGTTGCCGTTGGAAGATTCAGCCTTGTCAATGGTCGTACCGTCCGCGAGAGTCGTGAAGACTTCTGAATTACCATTACTCTTAACGTTCGCGTCCACCGTCGATCCGTCCGGGTAGACAGTGTACGATGTTAGATTCCCATTTCTCGACTCTGCCGCGTCGATGGTCGTGCCATCGGGCAAAACCGTGTACGTCGTGCTGCTCCCGTTAGACTGGGCAACTGTACTCACGCTCGTGCCGTCCGCCAGAACCTTCTCCGTTGTGGTTGTGCCACCCTTCACCAAAGTCGTCGTCGAGTT
The DNA here is from genome assembly GCA_937991965.1 of uncultured Verrucomicrobiales bacterium. GTDB lineage: Bacteria > Verrucomicrobiota > Verrucomicrobiia > Verrucomicrobiales > Akkermansiaceae > WTJZ01. The sequence continues at coordinate 22,738 of CALKLP010000179.1, read as the reverse complement.
TCCCTCCGCATCAACAATACTCGTGCTCCCGTCAGGATTCACGGTGACCTGGGACCCGTCCTCTTCGATTACCGGCGCTACCGCCTCGGGAATACTCTTGCCGCCCGATATCCGTAACCTCATGCTCGAGTAAGGATTCGAAATCTCCATCGTTCCTGAATCGTTGATCGTCGTGATTTTCTTTGACGGCCCACAAAACCCACCTTCATCCACAATGTGCAAGTCGTTGATGTCCACCCCAGTATCGGCGAAAGTAAGAGACACCGGTCCATCAAAGTTTACCCCCACGATCGAGACCCCGATACCAACTACAGCGGTTGCGGTACTCACTTCCTGACGCTTCGACCTCGGTATAAATTTTTGTGACCCCCCGAAGGAAGGCGTTGCACGAGGTGTAACAGAGGAATGTGCCGCGGGGAACGAGGATTGGCAAATAGATATGGAGTCCGCGAAGGATTGTATTTCGGCCGTCGCCAAACCCGGAAATGACAACGTACCCATTTTTATACGTTTTCAATATATAAAAAGAATACCCGTTAGAAAGTTATTACAATTTCTCGATGGACACCAAGAATATAATGTTACGCGGAGCATGGTTGTCGTTTTTTCAACTACGATCTCTTGAAGGCGTTACAACGCCATTTTAATATCCCAGAAATTTCGCACTGGGATATATCGAGTCTTCAGACCAACTTGAAAGAATACCTCGTGTCCTACAAAAAGATATACTAGGTAGCAAATGGATTAGGACTGAAGGTTTCCGAAGTACCGGGTGGAGTTGTGGTGACCGTGTAATACGATTGCCACGGGACGTATTCTTCTTTGACTTCTGTCCCGTTTACGTCGACGGTGGTGATGAAAACTTTTCCGTTTGTTTTGCGTTCGTAAGAATACGAACTTCCATCGACGTTCACCGTCGAATTATTAATCGAACCGTTTGACATAGAGGATTGTGTTTCGACGTTCCCCTCTGGGGAGACAGTCACCTGGCTCGAATTCCCGTTGTTGGATTGAACGACATCTACCGTTGTACCATCTGCAAGAGTCGTGAACGAGTTGACATTCCCACTGTTGCTTTCCTCGAGAGCAACCGTCGACCCGTCGGGGTACTCTGTGTACGAGGTCATGTTCCCACTGGAAGACTCCGATACGTCTATTGTCGTCCCGTCCGGCAACACCGTGTACGTGGAACTATCCCCGTTCGACAGGGTGACGCTGTCCACGGTGGTGCCGTCCGCGAGGACTTGTTGAGTCGTGGTTGTACCTCCTTCGACCGAAGTGGTGGTCGAATTCCCCTCGGCGTCGACCTCGGTTGTACTCCCATCCGGATTTTCGGTAGTTTGCGACCCATCTTCGTTAATGACTGGGGAAATCGCTTCTGGGATACTAACACCACCTGATATACGCAACCTCATGCTGGAATACGGGTTGGAAATCTCCATGTTTCCAGAATCGTTTATTGTGGTGATTTTCTTAGTTGGGCTGCAAAACCCACCCTCGTCGACGATGTGCAAGTCATTGATGTCCACACTAGAGTCGGCGAAAGTTAGAGACACTGGGCCGTCGAAATTTACCCCCACGATCGAGATACCAATACCGACGACCGCGGATGCTGTCGTCACTTCTTGGCGCTTCGAGCGCAAGATAAAGGATTCCGAACCTCCAAACGACGCCGTCGCTCGAGGAGTAGAATCCGTACTGGGAAAAGTTGCCTGATTGATCATCAACGGTCCCGTTGTCGATTCTATGACGGCAGTCTCCAAGCCTGGAAATGACAACGTACCCATTTCTTACACTCAACTTCACTTAAATGATAAAAAAAAATTGCGTTCCATATTTACTACTTCAACCACCCACGCATGCGCCCGACCTTTGTGATGAGGAGCTGGCGGTCCGGGTCGTTCACATAGTCCGTGTACGACGTATACCTCGACTCGTCCAAAGATTTCACCTTCAACGTTTTTGCTCGCGCCGACAAAATAGGGAATGCCCTAGACGCTCTCGATTCAATCCCGCACACGTTCGACCCTTTCTTGATGTAGAAATACCCCTCCGAGCTAGGAGACTTGGATGGCCAGTCCGACCAAGAATTTCGGATAACCCAATACCCCCCGGGAGTGTCGAACCCAGGCTCGACCCCATTAATTCCTTCGTCGCAGTAGCCGACGCAGACAACAGAATGTCCCCCGACAAACTTCGACCCTTTGTTTCCCTCGTACACCGACAAACCGTCGTACCTGTACAGGTTGTCGTAGACCATGATGGTACACACAAACGGGCCATTCACCAACAACTCCTTCTTCATATTCTTCACGTTCAAGTCAATAATGTCGTTGTACCTCGAGGATCCCTCTTTGAATTTGTAAGGGTCGATGCACAGCGACCGAACGCTGTCGGGCTCCACGAAAAGCCTCTCCCTGCCGAGCCTAGATTTGTCACAAGGCTTGATCTTATTCGTAGAAGCCTGCTCGTAGGGATAGTCCTTTTCCAAGCCAATCCCGTTCTTGATAATGTAGTGGTACGCCAGCTCCGGGATTCCTCCCTCGGAACATGCTTTCCCCTGGTGACCGTCCCAGCAACTGATCATTTCCTGAACGCTCAACGTCTTCCTCACCTTACCCCCTGTATACACGGAAACCCTGTCCGCCAACATCTGAACCACCGATATGCTCCAACAAGAAGCACACTTGCCCTGGTCTACCACGGGAGTCAGCAGCTTCTCTTTGTACTTCAGGTACGACGGGAGGTAACCGTCGAGGTCCGGGAGTTGAACCCACGGTACACCGATTACGGACTTGTGATCGACTTTGGCAAGTGCAACGAACTCCTGGTATGTCTTCCTTTTCTTCTTGGGCTTCCCAAGGTTTGAGTTAGGATTGTTCTCTACCGCGGGCACTTGATCGAATTTCTCGTCAAGAACGTAAATAACTCCTGCAATTGTCACGACCAAAAAGAATGTCTTCAGGTAAGCGGATCTATGTCTACTCATGTCTTTTACTCATTTCTGTTACTCACTTGATTCAATAAAAAGACCGGATAACACGAAAAGAGTAAGAAATATGGGTGCAACAATAAAAAATAATATGCGTCAAAGTTTATAAAAAAGAATGCCAACAATACCGAAAATATCGAAAAGCACGTTGAAAAGCTCCTCTGTCGTACTTCTTACCACTCTGGTTGTGTATGCCAATCTCACCACCTTGGAATGGCTCGTGCACAAGTACGTCATGCACGGATATGACAGGATCAACTTTCCCATTGTTGGAAGACTCATAGAACATGAATCGTCGCAGCACTGGGCCCACCACCACGAAGTAAACAGTGACATGAGTCTAGATATCGAACAAAAGGAAGACCAACGCCAGGGCCTGTTTTTCAAATACCAGGCCACCGTCCTCTTCACGGTCGTCCTCTACGTGATCCTCACGCTGCAATTCCGTGCCCTTAACCTCGGAGTAGGACGAAGAACCACAGCGGCCATTGGCCTTTTCTCCACCCTGACCTACAGCTTCCTATGGAACAACTTTCACGCCCTTCTACACGGAGCCGACGACATAATCATTCCCAGTACCGTAGGAGTTAGCAACAAATACCAAAACACTATAGTTCGCTGGGTACCCAAGGTATGGTTTGAGTGGATGATGTACAACCACGCACAACACCATGCCGTGAAGGGTAAATCGAAGGGAAACTACAACATCATCTTGCCCGGCTTCGACTACGTTGCCGGGACCTACAACAACCCTCCGTGCTTCGACAATACCGAATTCTGCAAAGACTCCGATCTTGGCGCCTGCGACAAGCCCAAGGGATGCTTCCGCGTGGAAGGCACTAAGCTGAACGTGTCCTTCCCCGCTTCAACCAGCTAAGTTACAACCGACCAGAGCCTCCACAGCCCGTTTCCTCTGGAGCTTCGTCTTGGCGACCTTGAAGGTTGGGAGATCGTATTTGCAGGTAAACACAAGGCAGTCGGCGTCAAATTTCCCCCCCTTGTGATAGGCGACCTTCATCGCTTCAACTATGGTATCGTCCATGTACCTGAACAACAACCCACACATAAATTCCACTGAAGATTCGAGGGGAGCTTCAACGTCTCCGTAGGCGTGCATGAGTGCCGCCACAGAATCTTTCAACTGCGGGGAAAACCACGTCTGACATGTTGAGCTGCTCATTTTATGATAACTTGAGAGACTGAAACACGGGGGGTAAAATATAACATAAAAAAACAAAAAAATATATTTGCGTGCTTCAATTCTAATTTAATTTGTGCACCGTATATATATATTTTCATCACACGAAGTCGAAGATAAATATGAACAAATTTTCCAAGATATTCCTCACCCTCGTGATTTCCATCTTTGTCGTAGCAATAGGTTTATCTCAAAGGAACTACCTCAAACATCGACAACCATCCGTCATCGGGGTTGCCAAGCAAGTGTACACGAAACAAAGAGCTGTGCCTAAAAAATACCACGAGATGAAGCAGATGCTGGAGGACTTCAAAAGGTTTCAAGACTGGAACACACTTGTTGAGATGGGGGACGTGTACGCCAGGGGTTTCTTTCCGTACCTCCTACCCAACAAGGAAATGGCGATAGCCTGCTACGAGGTCGCGACAACGTGCCCGGACCCCATTGCCCGGGGAAATGCACAGGCGAAGATTACTTCTATGACGGACAGCCCGTTGTCGGAGCAAGACCAAAAAGGAGATGGAATAAGCACGACCTACGGAATTTCCCTTGTAAAAATCGCTTCACAAGTTCAGAAATCGCTCGACAAGTTAAAACAACAACAACAACCACCAGACCATAGACCCACAGAGTTAGAGATAAGGAACTCTAAAAGGAGGAGGGAAGCGAACAAGGCAAACCTAAGACAGACGAAGAATACCAGACATACGAGACCCACAAGAACTATTGCACGTAGACTAGGTAGACTAGGTGGAGGATCGCAGAACACCCATGACCACGGCGTCACCTCAGCGACCAAAACCAACATCAAGAATTTGGCGGATGACTTCAAGAGTTCTGGGAAATCTTTTCGGCAGGATAACGTCGTACTAGACGAAGCCATTCAGCTATGCAAAGACTCCGTTGTCTCAAAAGACGAAGTCGCTGACGCTCACCATGTCATCGTCTCGTTGTCACCCGATGAGTATTCCGGGACAGGAGTTTCTCAGATACAGATCCTCGATATGGTTCTGTGGAAAATCTCAACCATTTCAGACACGTCGATAAAATCCAACATGAGGGAAACTTTGTGTAAACGACTGGCAAGCGGATTCGAAAACGGAATCGTCGTGTGCGGCACGGGCAAGGTGTCGAGAATTGTTTCGGTTTTCGAAGGAGTCCTCGACAAGGCCCAAAAGAGTGTCTCCATCAACCTCGTGGAGAAGGAGATCGCACAACTGGCCGCGAAGATACGACACGACTTCCTCCAATCTGTGGGACCCGTTGGTCAGAAAGCCTACCAGACCGCGAACTCAGTACCGGAGTACTCGAAAACAATGTCAGACTCCCTTCGTAGGACCGTCAGAGAAGAGTACGTGGAAAAGCTAAACATGAAAGAGAGCGTCATCAATCCACTGATTGAAGCCTACGCTAGCGCCTACTAAGAACAAATAGTACTATTAATCTTCTTCCTTGTCTTGTATAACACGTAAAATCTCTTGCAAGTTCCGGTTTACTTCGTTCAACGGCCTCAGTATAAAATATCTGCTGACTGACAGATACATGGTCTGGATGCAAACAGCGATCGTCGTAAGGGCGAAAGCTCCGACAACGAACGCATCGAATCTTCTTTCTAGTATCTCAAAACACTCCTTCTGTGTCGTGTCCGAAGAACGCCAGAACTCGCTTCTGACGTCTGTAAAAGACTGACACATATCTTCTGGACTGGATCCTCCTCCGAATCCGTACCCCCACAGTTTTGGTCCATGGAAGAAGAGAACTCTTACAGGAAACACAACCAGACGATAAACAAATCCTAGGCTTGACTTACCTTGCCCGGGCATGAGGCTATATTCCACATTCGCTTATTTTCTCTCATATTTTATATGTTAGAAAGACATGTCTGATCAACGATAGTCAACTTATGGAGTAGTACACGGAGTACATGTTGTCGGAACCGCGTTAAAGGAACTGATCCATCGTATTGTTTTCTCTAGTGTGAACATTCGTCGATTTTTTTCATTAACACAAACCCCCAGCTCTCGTTGTGAGAAGCGGAATGTGGAGTCCTGGGTCTTGAAACAACCTGTAGGAACCTGTCCGACCCTTTTCACAGCGAAGCACTTGCTGCCAAAAAAACCGTTGGTACACCAGGAAACCTTGTTTTTATCTAGGCTTCCGAAACTCATTGTATATAACTCAAAAAAATACAAAAACGTTAGTCTTTTTGCATCGGCTAACCTAACCCTAACCTTTTAACCCCTTTTAATCCTTTAACCTAGGTCCATTCAAGTTGAAATACTCCATATACCCCCATATACCTCCAATACCTCCAAGAAACAAAGATAAGTAAAAATAAATCAAAAATACATTCATATACCTACGACAATTTCGACTTCACGTTCCTAGTGAAGAAACTAGTAATCTCCTGTCGCCCCTGGTTTGCGTTAGCCGCCCTCCTAGAATACTCTGTAAATAGAAGATGAAGCCTGTCCGGGTCTTGTAGAGTGTGTTTCAGAATCCCAGTCAAGGGATTCTTCAGCTGTTGCACGATGTAGTACAGAGTGTCGATCTTCAGGTGAGTCGACACCGCCACGTACTTGGGGTCCTCCGACCTGTCGTTGACAGCCCCACGCCCCCTCACAATCACGTACGGTATCCGGTTGCCTAGCCTAGGTTCCTCCCAGTGGACTTTGTCGTAGGAAGAAAATTTGCGGTAGTGTTGCCCGAGGTCGAAAGAGTTGTTGATCCCTACCTGGACCAACCTTCCCTCAGGAGCTCTGGCCAAGTTTGCCAAGTTTGAACTAACCACCTCGTGTTTTGCCTCTATTGTTCCCTTGGCCAGGTCCTCAATGAAGTCGAACATGTTTATATCCGTCTTCTCCAGGAAAGAGATCTGCTTGCGGAGGTTCTCCAGTTGGGCGTACACCGAACACAGCTCGTTGTCGTCAAAGCCCCCGGGAGTCTCGTATAGAGGCTTCACGACGTCGCGGAATACCTTCTGGTTCTTCGACCTCGACTTGATCTTCCCCGAGAGTACCGAGTGCGGGGCAGGGCTGGCGTACTCCTCTGCATGCTTCTTCAACTCGTTCGAGATGACGAGCTTCTCCAACGGAATCTCCGAAGTCTCCAGGGATTCAAGAACTCCTCGAACATACCCAAGGACTTCGTCGTCGGACTTCTTCGCCATGAGTAGATTGATGACCTCGTTCGCGCATTCCCGCACGACGGGAGCGTTGTCTCTCCTCACCGTAACCAAACCAGAAGACGTCATCTTGGGGACGTCGTCCGGGTGTTCGTACATCATCGTCGCGTACCTCTTCTTCGACAATAGAAGGAAGGGCCAATACATTTTCTCGTACTCCAGCAAGACAGGGTGGCCGAAGAGCGCCGAAGCCTTCTCCTCCGCCTCCAAACCTTTGGCGTAGGCGTGATGGAGAAGGGCCCTGTCGCCCTGGGCCCTCATCTCGTTCGAAACCGGGAAGGTGCACATCACCGAATCCGTGTCGCCGTATACAACTGTCGCGCCCATAGTCTTCTGAACGAATTCCGCTGTTTCGTCGATCATTCTCCTCCCCGTGCAGGTAACAGCAGCGGCGATGGCTACGAGGGGAAGAACACCGTTGGAAGTCCCGCAGAAACCGTACAGGGAGTTCATGGTCACCTTCTCCGCGAGCTGCTTCGAGTTCAACAGGTTGTACCTGAACTGGTCCTTTTCCTTGTCTGTTTCTTTCATCAGCTTCTTCGTCGCCTTCCTCGACTCGCCAAGGTTTTCCTCTATCAAGGACAAGATGCCCTTCTCACCGGGGCGGTGGGCGAAAGTCTCGATGTGCCCAGGTGAAGTCTCGTAGTCCTCGTAGTGCACCCCCTCGATGCCAAGGTATGAGCCTTTAACGACGTAGGTAGTGTAGCATAGGTTCTTCCAACGCATGATGGAAGGGTAGAGGCTAGCGAAATCCAAGCAAACCACCGGGTCCTTCACGTGAAACCCCACTGACGCGTCGATAACAGTCGCTCCCTGATACGAAGCTGAACCCGCTGAATCCGCCGGGACATGGTTGCACACGTACGAACCGTGGATCCGGTCGAGGATAAGAGACATGCACTTAACCTGCTGCCCACGAGACTCGATGAACCGAAGAGGCACCCTGCACAGCTTAGACATCTCCATCCCGTTGTACACGTCCTTGAGCTTGTCCACGAGGCGCAGGACCAACCACGAGTCTTGGAAGCAATACTTCGCGATTACACCGAGCTTCTGAGGATCCTTCGTCGTGCAAGCCTCGAGGATGTCCTGGTAAGAGACGTCATCCTTTGTCCCTCCGAAAAACTTGTCGCAGACGGCGTTGAGCTTGTAAGAGCTGAGTTTGTGGTTCCTACGAAGAGTCATGAGGGCGTCGAATTCCAAACGACCAGGGATGATGAACTGGACCAACTCGTTCCTGCCTAGAGCTGAGGATTCCAAAATCTTGACCTTGAGCTCTGCTTCGTCTTCCCTGAGAAGACCGATCTTTCGAAAGGTTTTACTGGCATACGTTTCGACTGCCCTCTTGTACATGAACTGGCCGTCAAACTGGTAGCTGTTGTAGCCCACAAGGATGCAGACTTTCCGCTCGACGATCACGTCCCGGAATTTCTCGAGAAGAGAAATCTCGTTCGGAACCTCCACGATGGGGGTCCCGTCCAGGGAGTCCGTCTTGCCCACACAGATCACCATCCCATCCTTGCAAGCCGACGAGGCATGGTCCGAACCAGATTCCAAGGGTTCCAAGGGTTCCAAGTTGTCACCCAAGCGACAGAAGCACAAGGAAACCTGGAAGACGAAATCAGTCTTGGGATCCAGACCCGAAGACTCGATGTCGTACGCACACATCGTCATCGGTGGCGGTGGACGAGATTCATGGTCCGACGAGGGGGACAAGAACTTGGAATCCACCGTGTACTCGAGGTCGCAGTGCGTCTTGCCTGCCCCCAACACCTTGTGGAAGTTCTCCATCGAGAAATACGACGAAGGGCGAACCTTCGTCTCATGGAAGAACTTCAACACGGGGTCGACTTTGTCCTCGTAAATGATGACTTTGTCTCCCTGGAACGTCATCTCTCGGAGTGCCTTCCGGCAACAGTACATCGGTAGGAGACCCGTGAAACGCAAGAGGACGTAGTCGAACAGGGCATTGTCCGAAAACCCAATAAATCGCTTCCTCTTCACGAACTCGCAAGACACGACGTTCCGGTACCAAAAGTGCTGCTGAAGCTCCGACTTGAACGACGCGAAGTCTCCACCAGGTCCCAACTCGACGTACATCCATGGCCGAAAATTCTTAGCCTCCACGAAAACCGGGTCACCGGAAGAGTCCACGGCAAAGATGTGCACGTACGTGTGACTCTTGAAACCGGTAGACTTGGGGCTAGGGTTTCGATTCTCGACATTGATGTCGTGGAGGTAAAGATCCATGTTGAACTTGATAAATGTGTAAATATTTGAAATGTTTACCTACAATTCCAAACAGTCAAGAATGGATATTTGAACTATTTGAACTATTTCAACTATTTGAATACTACATCTTCAAGCCGTAGTTCTCCGCTAGGTGCTCCAACATCCCCTGAGGGGGAGTGCTCATCTCGCGCGTCTTACGCATCGTGAAATCCGAAAGCCACTTTGTATCGGTGCTCTTGACAATCTTTGACAAGGTATCCACGCTCCCGCCGCAAATGCAAGAAATGAACAATGCCTGTCGATCGACAAACCTTGACGTGTCCGCAAAGAAATTCTTGACCCCGAAGAAAGCCGCGATCAAATCACAAGAGCGCTTGAAGGCATCCATAATTTCCCACTCCGAAACTATCTTGTCATATGAATCCATGTCCCCTGCCTGGATCGTCGTCATCAAGATAAACTCCGGCGTGAAATGGTGAAGGTTGTCGATGTCTTTCAAGGCAGTTTTCTTAAAAAGTTTTTTGGACACTTCCGCCAAAGACTGCACCGCCAAAGCTGCTCTATCCTTCGACTTCATGGCCTTCAGGAAGTACCTGGACACGATGTTGTACCTGTCGTTGTAGGCCACGAGCAACCGTACGTTGTTGGCGTTGTCGCGATTGGTGTCGAAGAGGAAGTGCATGTGGTGAAGCACAACAGGTACGGGCGTCTTCTTCAACAAGTACTTGAATGCCTCCGAGTCACCACTTGCTGACGTGTCCTTAAAAGCTTTCTCGAAGTACTTGTTTACAGCCAAGTACGCCGCCTTACCACGCGGGGTCCGAGTAGTCCGCGTAGTTCGAGTAGTCCCAGTAGTCCCAGTAGTCCGAGTAGACCCAGTAGTCCTAGCAGTAGTCCCAGTAGTCCGAACATTTTCTCGCTGCTTCTTCTCCCTTCTCTTGTATTCTATGTATTCTCGACGGACGTCGCTCCTAGACTTTGCCACCGACTTTGCCACCGAATCCTTTTTGCTCTTGGTGTGGTCCTCTTGATCCTCTTGGCGTGGCGACACAAGATCCTCGTCGGAATCCGAGAATAAGTCGTCGGATGGGCGAGGCATCCTAAAATCAAGTCTTAGCACTTAATAACTGCAAGGAAATAAATTGGGCACAATTTCACGCAAAAAAATTAACGAAAAATATAATCTGAACTGAAAAATAATCACCCCATCTCATTCACTCCACATTTGCATCTCATTCAATGGACGACGGGGACATTTTAGGGTTAGGGTCAAAACCCAAAGAGGATGCCTCTGATGTCGCCGACTTATACCGAGCTGAGTTTTCGGTTTCCAACTCTGGCTTGGTGCAGCACTGCGGGGGTACCCTGGACTTGAACCTTCTGGGATCCAATTACGACAAGAAACGGTACTTTCTTGCGACGAGAACTGTCGTTTCTGACGAGGTCGTGAGGGAGAAGATAGAGAATGCCACGGGGTGTGCTGCGACTGATGACACCGTTATGATACTCTCGATACTCGCGAAAAGTTTTATCGCGAACAAAATTGAGACGGTAAGGAAAAGACAGGAGCGACAAGGTTCGAGTTCCTCGAGCCCAATATCTGTGTCGGATTTGCTTGGAGCAAACTCTAAAGACCCGATGAACGAGTGGTTGTGGTAGATTTGGTAGATTTGGTAGACGTGAGGATGCCCGTTATTTCCTTAATGATGGAAACGTCAGTTTGTGTAGCGAAGCTTTGTCTCTGCGATTTTATTTCCAAATCCGCCCTGGCTTGACTGTCTCTAGCGTACCGCTCGGCTGCTTCAGCCATCCCATCAAGCTTTACAAAGGCTACGCACTGAGAATACCTCAGATCCAAGTCGGGGTCGCTCGATCGTTCGGATAGTACACACTTTCCCCGAGAGCACAGGTACTCGACTCGGTGAGTCTCCAGTGAAGCAGATGGCCAGTAGTGGACGTTGAGAACGACCTTTGAACGTGCTATGAGATCTTCCCTTTCCTCCCGGAACAGGTCATTGTATCGAAACACGACTCGGAGAGATGTTTTCTTGGAGAAATCCCTTTCAAGTCTTTCACGGCGAGCACACCTGGCGCCATAGAAGAGGACGTCAATATCCTTAGGCATAGAAGAGAAATGTTTTCTCATACCCGGACTCTCGGGGTAAAATATTTCCATCGGAACTCTTGTCGGAACAAGGTAGCAATGAATGCCTTTCTCGCGAAAGTACGAACAATTACGTGGAGAGAAATCCCAAACACACAATGCCCGGCGTAAATTGTTCATATACAACTCTGTCATCCACTTGGAACCCACTTGCTCGGCCTGAATTGCAATGAAGTTATACGGAACTTTCTTGATTCTGTGAAGACCAAGTATCACATACAATACATCTTGACGGTACTTGAAAGAGTCTTCAACTTCAAAGACGAGGTCGGCATGGAACCCGCTAATGAAGAGAGCATCAAAGATACCGATTGCCGTTTCCTCGAAGACGTCACCCTTCCAGATGATTTGGATTGATTGCATACCTTGATTGATGCAAATATGACATGAAATAATAAAATTACATTCATGACACGAACTTGTCGACAATATCACGGACAAGGTATTCGTACCGGGAATAAGGATCTTTCAATGGGAACTCCTCTTCTAAGTTGACATCAACCCTAGCCTTCTTGTATATCTCGGGGAACCCCTCTACATCCTTTAAAGTCCGATGACTGAACACGATCGGATACGCATCGTACTTGAAGTCAACAGCGTTTGACCTGGACGGATCGATTTTTACGAATGGCAAGACGACTTCCGAATGGACCACGTTGACACCGATGTTGGAGAGAAATTCCTTCGCGACTTCACCGACAAAAGGGGCCACCACAACCCTGGGCATACTTGAAACCGGTTTGAGAGTGGACTCGATCGTACAACCAGAAGACACCATGTCGTCGAAACATACGTACACAAAGTCGGTGAATGCATCCGATAACGCGAAACCTTGAGGGAGTTTCAGTATTCCTTGCAGATTGCGGAAAATCTCGGGACAAACCTGTAATGCCAACAGAAAGAAGTAGAGACTGCGCGAAAAAGAAGGCTCGAGGACAGCGAACCACTTTTTTTCTCCCAGCACGGCCTTGAATTTAAACACCGCCTTGGCGAATTCAGCCTTGAAAGAAGAGACGGATACCACTCTTGTACCGTTCTTTAATACCTTCAAAAACTCGGCACTCGACATGTTCTTCGGAAGGGTCGACACCCTCAAACGCGACCAGTCCAACCTTGCGTCAGCAAGAGAGTCGTACAAACGTGAAGCTTCCTTGGACCCCTCCACGAGTAGGGGATGCATATTTGAAGCTAATAAATATCAAATAAAATATAATGTCCAAAGTAAAGTATAATGTCTCTAAAATACTTCGCGAGATATCGCTTCAACGCAAGTGACGTCGCAGAGGAAGACTTTGGCCTCAGAGACCTCGCCGTGGAATCCGGATCGTTGGACACTGAAGACGACGCCATTCACGGCTCCTGCCTCTCCCTCGACGGCGCCACGTCTCTCCTGTCAACGGGGAGTTTAACGAACATTGCCGACGACATCGACAGATCCTTCTCTTTCTGGGCAAAACTTTCGAGTAACAACAGTTCTCCCGTGCTATGCTACGGAGAACTGTCTTCACCAAATGCTTTCGTCTTGTACGCTCGGAATGACAACGGCTACCCGGAGTACTACGACTACTCTACCAGGGTTAGTTCTATCTCCAATAGTTCCCAAGTTGTAAACACCGACACGTGGACATTCTTTACATTCTCTTGCAAAGCCGGCGTTCTCAGCATTTTCGTTGATGGAACTTTATGGTATACTGAGAGCATCACCCTAACCACAGGCACGACCGACCCGCTGCGAATAGGGACCGACGGCAAGGGAGAATACTTTCATGGATACATCCTCGACGTGCGGATTTGGGATACTTCACTAGAGGAATCGGTCGTGCAGTACATGTTTTCCGTAGGACCCAATTTCGAAGAAGACCTTGCGACGCACTACGCGGAAAACACACAGCAGAGGTCGGCCATCATGACCGGTAATGTATTATGCAGAACCACTTACGGAATACAGGCGACGGGGACAGACCTGACACAGTCCTTCTTCTGCCTAGACGAGAATTCTGAAATCCAAGAAGCAGCGAGGATTGAACACTCCCAAGACACATCGGGCGTCGCATCGGAGACTCTTCGAGTTCGGCACAACGACGCCCTCGAAAAAACGATCGAGATAACGCCGGAAACAACCACATTCTCCTCAAATGTAGAGTCCGATGAAACTTCTTCTGTCGTGTTCTCGTCGCAAGGAGTGCACCTTGTGGCCGGAGAAGAAAAGGGATGTATCTTCTTTGGTGCAGGAAAAGACTTCAGGATTAGAGTCGGGGACGGGAGCTTTCTTGTGGAAGCCTTCTCCTCCATCACAGAAGACTATCAGAGAAAGATGGAAATATCTTCCTGATTTTAGTTTTATATCTCATATATCACATGTAGATTGCTTGGAAGCTTTTGCCTTGTAGGTCATACGTCGACACTGTGCCGTCAACGCTCGTCAAAAGAAGTTTGCTCTGCGCCAAAAACCCTAAATAGGTGGTACTGATGAAATAATACACTTCGATGAATCTTATTTCTGTCCCAGCCGTGCTTGCGACGTTTGCCTGCCAATATGGACCAATCAGTGGTCTAATTGCGGCTCCGTTTCGATAGGTCGCCGTATCGGTGTTCCCATTCATAGCCTGGTCGGCAGTATATGGACTAAGTTCCCCTGAGCTCTCGAAGTTGAAGTGGGATCTGTCGAGATATTCACCGTTTCCATCAAAAACTCGGACCTCAATGAGGAGTATATATTTGGTATCGATCCCTTCTAATCGTATGCTCTTGTATTTGGGTTTTAATGATGTTTCTTCTGATGATTCTGGTACTACTGGTACCACTGGTGATTGTGTTGTTGGCATCTGTATTTCTTGGTAATGAATAGGGTCCAAGGAGTATTTCTCCACCTCTCCGTTTGATTTCGTCATACTGAGGGTAGAAACAGGTTGCAGTCTGTAAGTTGATGACGCGTAGATTCGTACTTTTGACAGCTGTGTAGGTTGCAAAAGAGAAGCTTGCCAGTAGTTTTGTAACGAAGTTTGGCGGTGGTCAAGCATGGCTGTCATTGTCCACGTATTTGTTGTATTGTCACCATTCATGGCATTCTCCGCTACCCCAGAAGATAAGGTGGTAGATGACGAGATGTCGAAGGATGTACTAGGTAAGATCGTATCGTTCGTCGAGTAAACCTCAACTTCTTTTAATGAAAGCCAAGAAGGGAAAGGGTGATCGATTCTGATCTTGGTATAATAATCAGGTTGTTCAACTTGTTGTTGAACGTACAGATTAAAAACGTACGTCGTTTTAGGAGCCAAGTCTTGGAACGAAAACGAGCTCTCCTCTGTGTCGACGGTGTGTAGGGTATTCCCACTCTCGTCTTCTACACGTAGAGTATAGACGGATCCGTCGGACACACTGTCCCACGTAACCAGCGCTGAAGACGACCCCATCCCGTCGATTTTCAGACTAGAAGACATGTAGGAGTATAGGGTTATACATCAAGTACATTAAATCTGGCGTACCATGTACAAGATTGAACAACTTTTACGTTCAACATTAACATCACCTACCAAACTCTCTCTTAGTGACGTACTCCCCAGAGTTTTCGTCGAGGTGCTGAATCTGCATCGTGTCAGAAGCTTCGTCGTATTTCATTCGAAATGAGCTGCTACCATGAGATGAGCTACCAATTATGACTGCGGCGTCGTTGGAACTGAAAGAGAGGCCGTCGAAGTCGATAGTCGCGGTAGTCGCGACTATAGATCCGGAATCTGCACCCGATCCGGAAACACTTCGAATCCCCACGGAAGAAGAACCATAGTCCAACACGTTTTGAAGACTTCCGTCCAAGTAACCAAGGTCCAACAGCGAAGATCCCGCTGTCTGCAAAAAATCCACTTTGTGTGTCCTCTTGGAAACACAGGTGCGCCGATCAGTAGACGCATCGTGGAAGAAAACGTACGACGCAATCGATGTATCTGAGTCGACAGACTTCTCCTCAAGCTGAAAAATTCCGGTAGTCATTATGTCACCGACGGCAAGAGTGCCGTTGTTCAAAACGATCTCACTCTCAACGCCTTCCTCCGGAAATACTCTTACCAAGGAATCCTCAACCAACAAGACGATTGACCCCTTCGCGAGAACGACCCGACGCCCACCGACAAAGAAAGGGCACCCGAACCCTACTTCTACATCGTCAACTACAACCTTGTCATCCACATACTCAAACTTGGAAGAAGAGATCATGATGTCCTGAGCGTGGGGGACACCTTCGAAGGGGAGAAATATGTTCGTATCCAAAGTCGGAACCTCAGCGCCATCTTCCACAAATACCGCTTCCGTCACGAAATTCTTCTTGGGTTCTAAACTTACGTTCACGCGCAACATATCTCCAGTTTTCCCGTGCTCGTACAAAAACTTCTTCATCTCGAATACTCCAGCGGCATCCATCGAAGCGACGTCGATAATAGAATCTTTCATAGACTCGTACAACAAACGGAGACAAGTATCATCGAGCTCCTCCAGATCCATGTTTTAACTATTTCAAGGAAATATTTTTATGTCGACATAAGTGGGTTAGGGTTAGATGGATGATGCTTGGACAAACATTCTCGACTTCCTCGATTTCAAGGGGAAGTACCTCTTCCTGTCACCAGTCTGCCGACGATGGCAAAAACTGGCAAAGACGTCTCATACATCTCATACCAACATGGCGGAAATGATGGCTTCACCGTCAACTATAAAAGAAGCAGGTCAACACCGAGAAGGCAAAAAAACCTTGGTAAAACGAAACGCATGGTCGTTTCTGGCGGCGAAGAAGACTTACGATAGTTCCAACACCCTACCAAAGTTGGCAAACCAGCTAAAGCACACAATTGAGTGGGATCCCTTCTCGGTGAACACCGCGGCGCGACACAACAACTTAGACTTCTTCCGATGGCTTAGGACGACCTCGCTCGAGTGGGACCCACAGCTGGCGCTTGCCGTGGGTGCGAAAACCAGTTCAAGTTCACTTCCTTTTCTACAAAGTATGCTTCACCTCGGATACTTTCCAGACAACAGGTCCAGCACAGGAGCCGCACTCGTCGGTTCGGCAGAGATTCTACGGTGGCTTAGACATGTAGGATGCAATATGGACCAAGTCGTACAAGTCTTAGCAGAAGAAGGCCATATTCAAACATTAAGGTGGGCAATCTCGATCGGAATCCCTTATGATCATCACGCTCTCAACGCCGCTGCTGCTTACGGGGGAAAACTACAAAACGTACAATGCATTAGGACAAAACTAATCAGGGACTTGAATGAACCCTCGTGAACCGAATTAGACGATAAGGACAAGTCATCGATGTCATGTTGCTAAAAATTTTACTTGCGCTGGTGACAGATCTCTCAAAAACTACCCCGTGGTCACCCCTGACGTACTTGTCGTCGAAGTCAGGCTCCGATTTTTCTGCATCTGTCGCCAACGAACCCTTCACAAACTCTTCGCCAAGTTCGCTGATAATTGCACGAGCCCATTCACCGGGCACCACGATGAAGGTGTGCTTCTCATCGGCTTTCATGTAGTCCACCATTTCTCCTGAGAAGTAGTGACAGACTAGGCCGTCTTTGTCGAGATTCCTGGCAATGAGAGAATTGGCTTCCGCAACGGTACCATGGAGCATCGCAACAACGTTCGAAGAGTTACGAAGCAAAACCTTTAAAAATTCGTCGAAAGTCATCTCCGCGTCTGCCATTATTTTTCTCGGACGAAATAAAGAAGAATGACCAAGTGGGGGGGGAGAACACCAAGTATAAAATATATATGATTCAATTTTAATATTAACCTTTTTTTGACCAACATGTCGAAAAAAGATAAAATAGATAGTACCTTCTAATGACTATACCTTTTTTGATGAAATCGAAATGGAGAGCCAAGAGCCCAGACCCTAGAACGATTTCACTTTTCCAGTTTTACTTTTTGAATTTCATTTTTAGGGCATTCCTCGAACGCGCGCGGAGATTTCAAGTTGATACTCCCGAACTTGACTCGGTTCCCGACACCGGTCCGTCATTTTACCCTGTAAATGGACCAGAAACAGCGTGCTCGTCAAAATAGTATCAACTTGCCCTCAGATCACCACTTTTAACGAGCTGCCACGACGACTCTAACCCTACCAAAAAGGACTAACAAAGAGGTCACCAAACAGGAGATTTCAAAGTATCAACTTGCCTTCGCGATCAGAAAAAAGGACTAAATGTTGCAACGACAACTCTTTTACCCCGTACAGGCTGTGTCAACAATCGACAGTTTCAATTTGTGTCAACTTGGACTTCTGGATGTTAAGCATCAATCAAGTCCATACTACTATAAACATATAACCCTGCATGAACTTAGACGTCGTCATCGAAGAATCTGCTTTACACAATATGTACGTCATGGCGTCCTTGAGGAATTCGTCACATACAACATCTAGTACAGTGGAATACGAACAAAGTCGTGTCAACTCGTGTGAACTCGTGTGGTCGCAAAAGGTACACGAGTCAAATAAAGATAACAATGATTGTACCGTTCAATGACTATACCTTTTTTGATGGAATCGGGATGGAGAGCCGAGAGCCCAGACCCTAGAACGATTTCACTTTTCCAGTTTTACTTTTTGAATTTCAATTTTAGGGCATTCCTCGAACGCGCGCGGAGATTTCAAGTTGATACTCCCGAACTTGACTCGGTTCTCGACACCGGTCCGTCATTTTACCCTGTAAATGGATCAGAAACAGTGTGCTCGTCAAAATAGTATCAACTTGCCCTCAGATCACCACTTTTAACGAGCTGCCACGACGACTCTAACCCTACCAAAAACTTCTAACAAAGAGGTCACCAAGCAGGAGATTTCAAAGTATCAACTTGCCTTCGCGATCAGAAAAAAGGACTAAATGTTGCAACGACAACACATTTACCCCGTACAAGCTGTGTCAACAATCGACAGTTTCAATTTGTGTCAACTTGGACTTGTGGATTTTAAGCATCAATCAAGTCCATACTATAACCCTGCATGAACTTAGACGTCGTCATTGAAGAATTCCAATAATACGTCTTGTACATTCAATGTTGTTCGTTTGGTGAAGTTGGCGAAAAAGGATTGTATATTTTAGTTCAAAATAGTTCAAACATGGTTCAAATATCCACTAAACGAAAAGATGAAGGACGCTTTGTTGGGATACACCGGGTTCGTTGGTTCACACCTTCGTGAAAACCTTTGTCCTTCACAAACTGAGCTTTTCAACTCGGCGAATATCAAAGATGTCGTTGGAAAAGAATTCTGCCATGTCTACTGCGCGTGTGCTCCGGCCGTAAAGTGGAGGGCTAATGCGAATCCCGACCAAGACGCTGTTGAGATCGATGCTCTCAAGAACATACTGATATCGATCAGGTGTGACAAGTTCTTCCACATCAGCACAATCGACGTTCACAGCTGGGAAGTCTTGGATCAAGACGAAGACGAGGTCGTACCATCCACCGAGACTTACGGGAAAAATCGCTACTTCCTGGAAGTATTCTTACGACAACACTTTGGCGACAATCTTGTCATCATACGCCTTCCAGCCCTCTTTGGCGTGGGCCTCAAGAAGAACTACCTTTACGATCTCATGAACATGAACAACTTGGAACACGTCAACATCAACTCCAGCTTCCAGTGGTACTCACTCTCTTGGCTCTGGGAAGACATCAACATCGCCCACGAAGACGGGAGAAAAGTTGTCAACCTCTACACCGAGTCCATCGAGACGCTCGCCATCGTGGAAACCTTCTTCCCCGACCTAGCGAGCTCTCTAAGCGTCGGCCCCCGAGTCTTCTATTCCCATTCCTCCAAGTATGGCGGGAGATCTGCCAAAGAAGTCTTGGAGGCCATGGCGGACTACATTCTACTCGAAGCGATGAAGAAGAAGTCCTCCAACCACATGGTCGTGTCCAACATGGCATGGAAAACCGAACACGACGAACACGCAGCCTTCCTGTTGGACAGGTACGGGATAAATTACTTGGAGATTCTGCCAACCAAGTTCGCATCTTGGGAAGAAGTATTCCAAAACAACCTCGAGGACAAACTCGACGTGTTCCGACGATATGGAATTACTGTCTACTCCGTCCAGTCCGTCCTCCACGGAGTAGAAGGAAAATTCGGCGACGAAAACATCGAGCGACACCTCGAGAAGGTCGTACGCTTCTGCGAGGTCGTTGGAGCGGAAGTCCTGGTGATGGGAAGTCCTACCATGAGGGGGAAGACTTGTGACCGGAAAGCCCTTGCGGATCTCCTGGAGAAAACTGGTGAACAGACGGTAGTGAAGGTCTGCCTCGAACCAAACTCCAAGGCGTACAAGTGTTGCGTGGGAACCACACTTGACGAATGTGTAGACCTTCGAGGAGAAAGAAACTTCTTTCTCAACTACGATACGGGGAATGCCTACATGGAGAAGGACAGACTCCCAGAGGCGACGGATGGAATCGGGCACATCCAGATAAGCAACGCTCTGCTCAACCCAATGAAACACGGAGACTACAACAGGCTCGTAACCGGCGGTATGTGTGGTGCCATCGGTCTACTGTTGGAGAAACCAAACGACTTGAAGGTTTCATTGGAGGTCTGCATGCACGACAACATCAAGTTGCTCGGTGAACAGATCAGGAGATTCGCAGGTTTCTACGTCAAGTATTATGCGTAAAATATGGACCAAAAAAAAACTCGCCCAAGTCTAAAAATGGATGTTATTGAGATATACGAGGTGTCCGAGGTGCCCGAGGTGTCCGAGGTGTCCGAAGTGCCCAAGGGTTCGGTAGTAGAGTTGATACTGTTGATACTCTTGATACTGGTGATATTTACACTCTTGATGCTCTTGGCCTTCACGGGAATCGACGTATCAAAACTATCAAAACTTCTTACTTCAGGGATATCAAAAGTATTTGGAGTCTATGCGGAAACCAGGTCGAAGTACAGGTGGAGACACCGACCTAACACCCATGCTTCCTTACGACCCGTAGGAGACTGGATTTTCAATCTGAACGACGACGAAGCCTCCGCCGACTCCCCGAGAAACATGGCAGAAAGTGTAAAGATTCTGTCCGCTACCCTCAAGAAGGAGGACATGTGCATCGACGTCTCAAACAGTGTTCAAAAACGCCTCGAGGAAGCACTGATCGAAACGAACCAGACGGGGAAAGTATCATTGTACTTGGCGGAACTCGCTCCCGCATGTGATCATGTACCCGGAGGCAAATGGTCTTTGGAAATTCTTTATCGCGGACACGCAGACCCGACGAGAAGAATCCCTGCAGACGAGTTTGGCGTCAAGTACATAGCCGAGGTGTTCTCACCCATCCTCTTCCCGCCATACAGTGCCACGGAGAAGATTCGAAAAGGACTCACCGCCAACAAGGTCCTTCATGCCAGAACCTTCCACGAAAAGAACTTGACGCCCTTGGCACAAAAGTACGCTGGGCTCAAGGCGAACTTCTATGACGATGTCGCCGACTCCCATGTACAGAAGGGTCACATAGACCACAAAGAAGTGCATGTCATACTGTCTCAGAAAGGGAGACCTCCAACTACCATTGTAGCCACACGGAAGGAATTCTCGTCATTGTCGTCTAGTACCCTAACCCAGACACGATCTGGCCCTCAATAGAATCTCTTTTGCTTCTTTTCATAGTTTCGCCGTAGTTTAGGAAGAGTAAATCTTTCACACTTTTAACGTCGTACGAGAAAAGGTGATGGGAGGCTTCAGAGTTGTGTTCTCGACCGAGTTCTTGAATTCCAGTAAACATTTCCAACTTGGACCTAACCGAGGGATCGGCAATGTTTTCCAGCTTGATCAAAAGGTGGCGGGCATCGACACCACAGAAAGAATACACCTGGACATCACACCCATCCTTGACTACCTTCTTTAAGTCGAAGTCGGGTGTGACGTAGTCTTGCATAAAAGAGAAAAACTCCGTGAACTCGGTAATGTCCGCCTGTATGAAATGTTTATCGAAAAGCTCAAGTATATCTTGGGCATTCAGCAATCGAAACTCTCTCAGTACTATGTCCAAAGCGTCCAGGATTATTGGACAAGAAGAACCACGCTTCATCTTCTGACGAAAGTGACAAAGCTCGGCTACATCCGGCCGTTGAGGCTTCAGCCTCTTGCACTCGGGATACACGCAGTCCATGACGGCATTGACTTGTTCGACAGTCACGGACTGCAAAAATTGAGAAATTCTTCGGGCCAGCGGGTCTCTCACGGTCGTTACGAACTTCAACGAATCAAAAAACAAAAACAGAAAGCGAACCTTGGCATCCTCCCTGACTTCGATAGCGTACTCAACCATGTCGGAATCGCCGAAGTCCACATGGTTCATCATGTCAAAGTACTCCAGAACGAAATCGTAAAAACTTGAATGCTTCTTGTCCAAAACGACAAAGTGGTACAGGTTGTGCGTGTGAAGAACGGGAGTTTGCAACAAACTCCAGCTGCGGGCAACCGAAAACGACCCCGTCTTTCGAGGACAAAACACCACGTGACCAACACAACCCATCGTGTATACTCTAAAAACATACATTTTAGAAACTAATACAAAAGCGCGAATTGGACAATAATTGACATGAAAGACGTCACGCTTGGGGAAGTTGGAAATCACAACGTGTCGTCTGTAACCATAAAAACTTCGAAGTAAGTTACCCAGACCAGATAGTTCTACCTGGTTGACGATGTTGTACTGGTGGAAGTTGGAAATGACCACGTGTTGTTTGTAACCATAAAATCTCCAAAGTAAGTTACCCAGACCAGATTGTTCTTCTACCTGGTTGACGATGTTGTACTGGTGGAAGTTGGAAATGACCACGTGTTGTCTGTAGCCATAAAATCTACAAAGTAAGTTACCCAGACCAGATAGTTCTACCTGGTTAACGATGTTGTACTCGAGGAAGTTGGAAAGGACCACGTGTCATCTGTAACCATAAAATCTTCAAAGTAAGTTACCCAGAC
>CALKLP010000178.1 GCA_937991965.1 uncultured Verrucomicrobiales bacterium | reverse complement strand
ACGGGATACACCTATATTAATATATTAGTGCGGGGTAAACTGTTTTGAGTTCCGGATTCGAGTAAAAACACATATCGACGAGATTCGAGAATGGTTGGATTTTCCGGGCCGCAAGCAGAGCGTAGTTTTTCAATGGGTTGTAACGAAGACCACTGATAGGGACAGCTCACGCTATACCTACAATGGGATCCGAAGGGTGCGCCAGCTAGCTAGCGTTTGGGCTGCGAAAAAGCAACTGAGTTAAATCGACACACGACGCGTATGAAAACGCGTGGAAGCGTGGTGAGCTTAAAGCTTTTTTTTCTTTTTTGCCCCATCCGCCGGAGGATGAAAAAAAAAAAAAGAGAAGAAAGAGAAAAAAAAGAGGTTTTTCAATCAGTTCACCCCAATGGCGTCATGAGGGGGCGGTCTCGAGCGATATTTCGCATGGGCTCGGGTTAGGGTTAGTTTTTCATCCTTGGTTGAGGAAAAATACGTTAATGTAGGATATCCGCCGCAAGCAGCGAGGGCGTCCTCCACCTCTACCTGTCTGTACGGTGATTGGCATGCGTGGACAAGTTTCGTGCATTTTTTACGGCGGAACTTTTGCCGAAAGAAAAGCAAAAACACTGGACGCCTCCGAGGACTTCTTCTGCGTTGTTCTGTCTACCATCACACACACTCTATACACAGGTGAAAAGAAAAAAAAAAAAAAAAAAAACAGCGGCGAAAATTAAGAATTAAGAATCGAGAGCTTCCACGAACCAAAAACCTGTACAGCACGACACACGAACTGCTGCTGTACGACATCTCCCACACAGCTTCCAATCATGCAACCACCCCGAAGGGCTGTAACTGTTAGCCCAGACACCACGCTCTCACCCAGATTTCCATCCACGATGCAACGCCAAATAAATGCTCTCTTCATATATTTTATTTAAAAAAAATCAAGGACGTCAGCCGTGAGTTTCGACGAATTTCAGGTCAATACTCATCTTTGTAAGCTGCGTTGTTGGTACGTGTAATATTCTAGTCTATATGGGTGAGTTTTTATTACGAGGGGTCCTATTTTTTGTCCACTGTAATGGTAATGGTAATTTGAAATGGATCTCTTCAAAATTCAGCACCCCCAACACCTAATTTCCGTATCCGAGAAAGACGACTGATTCAACCATTAGTCTTGACGCCACGCTCTCACGCGGATCTCCATCAACGACACAACGCCCCCAAAAAAAGCTCTTTCGCATTTAAAATGGATCTCTTCGGATTCAGAGGACCTCCAACACCTACTTTCCATATCCGAGAGTGGCGATGGAAATGTGAGCTGAGCATCATGTTCTATTAATACTGTTTTAATACGAGGAGTCTAGCAGGGTGCCATCTAATTTCCAGGGCTTTTCACGGGTCATGATCCGGTCCGCGGGTCGTCGGGTCGGAAAGTTTTCAAAATTCGCGGGTCGAGTCGGGCCGGGCCATGAGGTATTCGAAGTCCCACGGATCAGGTTTCTGCCAAGTACTTGTCAAGATGTCACGGGGTCAGGCCTGGTCAAATCCTGACCCGATCAAAAGACCCGCGAGATTTGGTACGACCCGTGAAAAGCCCTGCTAATTTCCTACTATCAGTAGTACTTTATTAAAGTATATGCCTCACCCAGATCACCACCATCTCCACTCCATACGCTGAGCGTGCTCTTCTGGCTGGCCACAATCTTGATGAACGAGTTGAAGTCTGCCGAGCGGAGCGGGGCGGTGATTCGATTGTGGATGGTTGGGTTGTCGGCATTAGGGACGAAACGAGTTGAAGTCTGCCGAGCGGGCCCCGCGCGGTGGCTCGAACTTTGACGGTTGATTATCGGCGTTATTTGATGAAACGAGTTGAAGTCTGCCGAGCGGGCCCCGGGTGGTGATTTTGATTGCATGGTTGGTTGTCGGCGTTACATATTTCGGGCAGAAAAAGCAGTATGTCTCAGGACGACGGTCAGTCAAGGGAAAACGTCCAAGCGGTCAAGGGGCGTAAGTAAAACCGATCGTTAGTGAAAAGCAGTATGTCTCAGGACGACGGTCAGTCAAGGGAAAACGTCCAAGCGGTCAAGGGCGTAAGTAAAACCGATCAAAGGCGTAAGTAAAACCGATCGTTAGTGAAAGGCAGTATGTCTCAGGACGAAGGTCAGTCAAGGGAAAACGTCCAAGCGGTCAAGGGCGTAAGTAAAACCGATCGTTAGTCACTAAAGAACTAGTAGCTTGGCGTCACTCACGGTAAAAATTATCGGAAAATTGCCGTCAGTCAAGGGGTGCAAGTGCCGTCTCCACACCAAAAGCCTACCTGATGCTACAGTAGTTTGGCGTCAGTCAAGGTGAAAGTAAAAAAAAATTGTGCCGTCCGTCAAGGGTGCAAAACCTATCATTCCACACTAAAACAAAGTGTCTTCGCCATCAGTCAAGGTAAAATTATCGGAAAGTTGCCGTCGGTCAAGGGGCGCAAGACCGATCGTTCCATTACACTGAAAACTACCAAGGTAGTAGTTTGACGTCAGTAGTCAAGGCACGTCAGTCAAAGCAAACTATTCGAAAATTGCCGTCGGTCAAGGCGTCAAAGTGGCGTATTTCCGGACATCTGTAGTCACAAATAGGGCGTTTGCGCGTCTACCAACATTTTTTGTTG
>CALKLP010000177.1 GCA_937991965.1 uncultured Verrucomicrobiales bacterium | reverse complement strand
GTGGTGGTTCTATCGTGTCCCCATCTCCGTTCTTTCCTGTTTCCTTGTCGTAGATCTCAGCCTTGGCTCGTGCCGTGTTGTACGCTTCTATGGATCCTTGGTCCTTTAATATTACCAAGCCATACCTCCCAAGAAACCTGTTTTTTGTAACGATACCGTACTCGCCGGTGCTTCCGACAAACACCCGGTCGCCGATTGAAAACTCCATGGTTATAATATTAATAACGATATATATTTTTTGACGCGGTATTTCCTCGCACATATCACATGACACAGGTGGGGACACCAAGAAGGAGAAGAAGGCGAGGACTGACGGCGGCGGAGAAGGGGTGGGGGACGGAGGAGGTTCGGCAGCAGGGAGCATCTCTCCGGGTTCCAGGGACAAGGGTGAGTTGTGCATATACTCTATATCCAGTTTTCCCACGTCCGATCTACATCTAAAATCAGCTTGGCGCGTAGTATCTGGAGTATAACCATGAACTCGTCATCTGTATCCTTTAGCTTGCCGGCTTTGCTACAGGGAATTTTATGTTTCTCCCTGAACCCCATCCTTCGATTGATGCAGCTTTCTATTGATTTCAAAAATATTTCTTTTTTTTTCTTCGTCTTTGCTAGTGTCTCGGGTTCAAAACAATTAGGCCAATACCGAAAGTATGTCGGTGTCGGTATTTTCTCGTCATCTTCAACTAGAAGTCTTGACTTCTTGCCTATACTGCAACCTGCGAGAAATATAAGCTCTCTCCATCTTTTCTCTTCCGAACCTTTTGTCCCAGCAAGGCGCATATTGGTATAGTATGGAACCCATCTTTGATCTCTACAAGCATATATTTCATAGTAAACAAAGATAGTATCTTGGTAGTCCTCCGTGGCAATGTTTTTCAGAGCATCGTCGAATGGTTCGCAGCCTGTGCTTTCAGTTTGTGTTTCCTCACGATTGAATTCCCAGCATGTACGTGGGCTCTTGAAGAATGTATCAGCTGTTACTATGTCACGCATCTTGTTTTGTTGTCTTGAACAAACATAATAATTTTTGCCACAGGTGGGGAAACCAAGAAGGCGAGGACTGACGGTGGTGGAAAGGGAAAAGGACCGGACGGTGCGGCCGGACCTGCGGTTCCCATTGTATCGGCGGAACCAAGCGAGCTTGCCAACAAGGGTAATACTAAAACACGATAGTAGTATTGGTAACAGAGAAGAGGGTTCCTTGGTCTCTCACCCATCCTTCTTTTCTATTGTCTACCATGCCGGGAGGAACCAATTCTTATCTCTTGTCCCTTCCTCGCCCCTTCCCCTAAAAAATCTCCAGGGTTCAAGCGCGTCGAGTATGATTTCCTCCCCGACTACGAAGAACCCCTCGGTGCCAAGATATCCAAGAAGTGGGGTCGCAAGATGTACCACGGGGTACTTATCGAGAAGTTCGATGGGGGAGACGACGAGGGACAGATCTTCCGCGGTATATACACCGACGGGATGGTCCACGATTTCCCCCTGGTGGAGACACTGGGCGCCGTACAGAACACCGTGCCACCGTTTATCTCGCCTGAAATTACGTTGGAGTTGTACGACGAGTCTGTACCCCAGGAAAGGATGGGGGATGTTGTTTCAGAGGATGAGAAGGGGGGCTTTACCATAAAGTACAGGCCCAGTGATAAACCCGATTTCGACGACCCTCTGGGAATGCCCCTCGCCACCCGGAGCGATGATGGCAAGGACATACTAGTCGGTATGGCTATCTCTCGGATCACGGGGGAGAACACGAAGGGGGTGGATTTTCCCATCCAGTACCGGGTGATGTTTTCCAACGGGGAGGGGTGGGTTGGGGATTTAGAGGAAACAAAGAGTGCGCGCCAGCTCTTCCTGGACACACCGGGGCTCGTACCCATCGTGGTCACTGTCCGTAGCGTGGTAATGAAGTAGTGATTATAGTATTGGGCGTGTTACGTCGGGTATACATCCTTGAACTGGTGGGATGAAAAATCAGATCAAATAAATTCATTACCTCCCTGCATCCCTATGGCAAAATCCACAACATGCTTCTTTCTAGTCACGTCTCCTGAGATTCACCACACTGGGTAAACGGTAGCCCCGCACAAATGTTTGCAGCAGTACCGACTCGACCACCCAGTCCCATCCTTGTGCCAAGAGGGAGTATATGTTGGGTTGTGACATGGATACCATGAGAGGCGTACGACCAAGGCTATCGATACTGTTCATGTCCAGACCCATACCGGAATAAAATGAAATATACACGTTGCGCGGTGAAACTTTAGCTAAACATGCGGTGGGTTTTCTTCACAATGGTATAAGATCCACACCATTGCCTTAGTCTCGCCGCATCCGAAACGCCTACCGGTTCGCAGTGTGTTGAATAGTAACATCGCGTGGAAAAAGGTGTGTTTTCTTTCTCAAAGAGAAGCACTTTATTCGACTTTTTTTCCTAAAAGACCACGCGTGCGTCGGTCTAGAGACATGAGCGACACGGAGGGAAACGATAAGAACTTCACTTCTCTGTATAAGGAGTGGGAAGAAGCTATAGAGGTGAGTTTTTCTTGGATATGTTGAAATCGGCCGACACCCCGTGATTGTATTTGGATCTACGCGTACATACACACCTCTACAACCCACCACCTGACAACATGTAGGAGTCTGGATCATCGCAAGACTGGTCGTTCATGGCCGAAGATCACTTTACCAGTGGAGTCGGACCGCTTCAGACGGAGAGCGGTCAACTGCACCCATCGGAATCGCTGGAACCTCTTTTCCCTGGAATCCCTGCTGCACTCAGTAAACCCATGGTGTCTTGCGTAGAAGAAGACAAGAAGTTTGGCGCAAATGTAAGCCCGGACTACAAACATGGGCCCGGTCTCAACGCGGATAAGTACAAGCGAGTAAACAGCTTTTGTCCCGGAGTTGACATAGACGATCGCCTGAAAGAGGTACTAGAGGCGTCTAGGAGGGCCAATTCGGCGCCCGAGTTAACAGGTATTGAGATTGACTCAAGCAAGATCAAGGACACGAAGAAAGACTACAGGTACAAGATTCCCAAGCTTGGTGTTGGTAGGAGGGGGTCGAGGGAGTCGAGGTCCAAGACCAAGGCATCCAAGTCATCCAATAAGAATGGGGTATCAAAGGTGTCCAAGCCGCGCTCCCTGTCGCCTAACCAGAAGTTTGGTGTGAACGGAAGGACTAAGCTCGAACCTCTCCGGGGAATGTACCCTACACGCGTACTCGGTGTAGTCGAGGCAACCGGGTTTGATTCGATGACTTACTCCGGGGTCGTTAAGGTAGACTTTCGCGGAAAGCTTGACCCTCTCGACTCAATCGGAGTCAATGTGGCCAAGAGTTTTCCTAGAGGGGGAGAGGATGGGGGCACCATTATCACTCCGGGAAAAGTGGTCGGGCAGAAGCACATGGAGGGAAGACTGACCGGGGTGAAGTATAGGATCGTCTATCTGAATGGTACGGAAGAGACGGTTAACGAGGAGATGCTTAGGTACTACTCTGGCGTTTTCAACAGCGCGTGTATGAGTACCGACGTGCCGCTGCTTCCTATCATTGTCAGGATGATGTAGTTTTGTTTTCTAGAGAGAAGGAATAACATGCGAGAACAAGAGCAGTGATGGGTCCGATCCCTGCTTAAAGAGGTCAAGACTCCCCAGCGGGGATCGAGTCTATCGTCTTTACGAACCCGAATGGAACAGGAGGATACCAGTTCTTATTGAGGATATCAGAAGGGCTCTTGGTCAAGCCATTGAAAACAAGAATGTAGATACCCGAAAGCGGAAATGGTTTCATTAAAATATCTAACACTCCTACAATAATTAAATCTTCTTGCTTGCCACATACTCTCTAGTATTCTCGCTGTAAGACACCCACTTCAAATTCGAAGCTCTACAATTCTTCTTGTCCCCATCGACGTGATGAACAACCGGCTTGTTATCGGGATTCTCTACGAAAGTCAGTGCAACGAGCCTGTGACAAAGGTACGCACGACTCTTGATCGTCACCCATCCATATTCATTCTCCTGCCCCCAAGGCTCCGAAACGCGACCATTCTTGTTCTTGACCCTCCCCTCTGATGAAATCATATATCCGGTAGTTCCATGAACGTGCACTGGATCAAGCTGTTTCCAGATTTCGCCATAGATGTACTTGGTGTCCGCATACTCCCAGGAAAACCCTTGGAAATTGTAACACATGGATCCGTCCTCCCTCTTCCTACCCCTCATGGAATGAGAGATTCCATTGGACGCAGTCTTACTGCGCGATACCGAGTCGGCCGCATGCTTGATGCTCGCAAACAACTGAATCCTCTCTTTCCTTTCGTTCGGATCATCGACGGGGCGACAAGCCCAGATAGCCCTTGCTGAACGCTTCACCATCCCAGAGGGGGTAAACACTCTTTTGTGGTTGTTATTCTCCGCGATTGTCATGTACTCCAGGTTTTCAACCCTGTTGTTCCTGCGGTCGTGATCAATGTGATTTATGACCTCCTTTCCCTCGGGATTGCTCAAGAAAACCTCAGCTATGATCCTGTGCACGGATCTCGTGTGCCTCCGAATAGAGATCCTCTTGTACCCGCGAATTCCGGTGTGCTGTTTCAGCACCCGGAAAGTCTTGGCATTCCGAATGCGACCATCGGTAGACGCTTCGTACCCTCTGTGCTTAAGGATTGGGATCCACATGATTGTGGTTAAGTGGTCAAGTGGTCAAGTGGTCAAGTATCGTCTATTATTGAAAACAAACTTAAACAATTACTATCGGAGGTTCAAATATTCAAGTACCAATAAATCACAAACCTACAGAAGTCCGTGTGCCTCTTCGAGAACCTGTATCCATCGAAGGTGACTATCGGAACCCTGTGCGATAATTTCTTCTGACTCCCCTGATTCAACTTTAGCCTGGTGGTTGCAGAGGTTGTCTAAGTGCCTGAGGTAAATAACCTGCTTCAAGAGTGTTTTCACTCGATTCACTTCTGGTTCATCTGGTGCTCCTGTAAGGATACGACATATCATTTGTTCTTTACTTAACTTGCCGATCTCTACACTTATTCTATCCGCGTTTATACCCGCTTCCTTCTTGGACTGTGTCCATAC
>CALKLP010000176.1 GCA_937991965.1 uncultured Verrucomicrobiales bacterium | reverse complement strand
TTGGCTGATGGAAGATGACGCGGGCATGGTCATCATGGATCCCAAAGCTGCGCGTTCTCGCATTACCTACGAGCAACTCAAAGCCTCTTACGCAGAGAATTCCCTTTCCTCGCAAAATCTCCTCATTCCGCTTCTGCTTGAGCTGGATGGGCACGACCAGGTCACGCTCAAAAACCACCTTGCCACCCTGCACGAGTTAGGGATTGAAATCACTTCTCTTGGCGGCAATACCTTCCAAGTGCAATCCCTGCCCAGTCTGCTAGACATTTCCGAATCAGGCGACGCGGAAAACTTCATCTTAGGAGTCATCGATAAACTAGAAACAAGTTC
This sequence comes from uncultured Verrucomicrobiales bacterium, assembly GCA_937991965.1. GTDB lineage: Bacteria > Verrucomicrobiota > Verrucomicrobiia > Verrucomicrobiales > Akkermansiaceae > WTJZ01. The sequence goes on along the minus strand of CALKLP010000176.1, from coordinate 13,761 downwards.
CATTACACGCTCTGGACATGCTCGGGAACAAGCCTTAGAGCGACTCGTTATTAATATCGCGGAACAGTCTGCCTATACTCAACCTACCGATGACAAGTTCGCCCTCACTTTAGTAGCCGAGCTCATGATGTGCGACCTGCCTTATTGCACCGCCACCGGAAAACCAACGATGTCGCACTACTCCATCAATGAACTAAAGAAGAAGTTTTCATAATTAATTAAACTTGTATCCTAATTTGCGGGAAACTATAATACTAGGATGGTTATTCTAAGATTACTTGCATTCACACTTTCCGTTTTAACTTTACCCTTGGCTCTCGCTGAACGAATTTGGCTCAACAATACAGGTCTGGCTTTTGAAGCTACTTATGAGAGCCTCTCTGGAAGCACCGTGAAGCTCAAATCAAAGGAAGGAAAAGTCGCTAGCTTCCCAATCAACACTTTAAGTATTGTCGATAAGTTATATTTAATCCATGAGCACGGAGCTTCGGAGAAAATTATGCTTACGGGATTCGAGGAAGATCATGAGAAAAAGTATAAAGTCAAAAGAACCTTAGTGAAGAAAGGCGATTCCATTGATATCCAATCAAATGACACCAAAGTACGCTTTCAAAGTTATCGAACCCCTAATTTTGAATTTTGGGTCGAGGAGAAAATTGACCACGCACGCTTCGCTGATTTGATAGAAAAAATGTGGTTCTATAATTCGTGGCGGAATGTCAAATTCCGTGCACTGAAAAAAAAGAGGTCCCTCATCATTATTCCCGCTTCTGAATTAAGCGCTCGGACCTTAAGCCGTTGGATAACAGAAAATCACCCCCGCATGTCGCAGGAACATAAAGATAGCTACAATAGGTCTTGGGGGCAATCTATGCGTGGCATAAACATGATTCCTGATATCGCTCTAAAAAGAGATCTCAGCAGGAATGCTTACATCTTTAGAAATGATGTTGTTGATTTCGATCTAGAAAACAAACAAGCCACTTTCGTCGCGGCTTACACTCGGTTTTTGAATTACTCTTACGAAGGAGCAACAGATCACCTCAACTTTGTGACCGGCAAAGGTCGTTTTCTAAACTTCTCCATCGGGTTTGACGCAGAACTAACGTTTTATGATGAAATTTCTTCTACTACAGGTAATGACATTGGCGGCTCTGGCTCAGTAGGGCACCCAAAAGACATCTCCAAAAGACTACTGAAATCACTCAAAAACAATGAGCAAAAAATTAGTATTGAAGAATTATTTAGAGAAGATGGTAACAAAGCTTCAGATCTCATTTTCGCTTCTAAAATCGCCGCCCTTGGAAGGTTCCTTCACTCAGATATGCAATTGGAACTCGGGCTATCTAATTTCTTATATCAATCCACTGTTACCCCTTCAGAGTTCAATCCTACGAGTCTAGCTGTCGCTTGTGGATATTCAAGTATTGAGGAAATTAATGAGGCCTTTAATGCTTGGTTACTTGCAAAGAAATTACGATAAGTTCGCTCGCTGATCCAAATTGTAATTCGATGCTTGACTCTTCCCGGCCAACTAAAACTCCCCCTTCTAAAAGTTTCTATCGACAAATTGACTTAACTTAGTATTATCCAGTTATGAATTCATTAGCTTTTGGCCCTCTTGGCCCTATGGAAATCGGAGTCATTTTCGTTGCTATTCTTGTTCTTTTCGGAGCCAAGAAGATTCCTGAGTTCGCTAAAGGACTTGGAAAAGCCACCGGAGAATTCAAAAAGGCACGCACCGAGTTTGAAAATGAGATCAGCCGTGCAGAGAAATCTGTTGACGAAGAAAGCGAAGAGAAAAAGTCTTAATCGAGATCTCCTCCTTCCATCTCTTACGCATTGCCACGACCACTTCGTGGCTTTTTCTTTTTAAATTATCTGAGTGTATTAACCAATAAGTGAAGGCTAGCAGCCAGTAACGTCTAGCTACTTTTGTTTAGGAACTTAACTGCACTTGTATCAATAAAAACAACTGTGCCTCTTTGGCCTTAGCGGTAATATTAAAGCCCTATGAAAACACTCTTGATCCTAATATTATTATGCAATCTCTCGCTTGCACAGGAAGTGTCCTTCATGGCTTATAATGTCAAAAACTTCTTAGAATCTGACACCTATAAGGATGGAAAAATTTCAGGAACTCGTTATAAACCTGATGATGAAATTAGTGCCCTCATCGATGTCATCGCCGAAGCCAAGCCCGACATTATTGGGATCTGCGAAATCGGAGAAGTGCAAGACCTTGAAAAACTTAAGAGGCTCCTCTCGGCAAGAGGAATCGTTTACCCGTATTCAGAACACGTTGATGCGGCGGATTCAGTCCGCCACCTCGCCCTGTTATCGAAGCATCCGCTCAAGTCAAAAAGCTATACGACACTCACATACCACATCGGAGAAAAGAAATTCCCGCTGCGCCGCGGCCTTCTCCATGTTGAAATCGTAATCGAAGATAAGGCATTTCATGCTCTAGGAATCCACCTTAAGTCTAAGCGCCCCGCAGAATATGCAAGCCAAGCAACTATGCGCCTAAAAGAAGCTCAACTCGTGCGCCAGAAAGCAGATGAAATTCTATCTCAGTCTCCAGAGATTAAGCTTTTCCTCTACGGAGACTTTAACGATACCTTCAAATCCTCAACCTTAAATATTCTCAAAGGGAACCATCGGAGTGATCAGCGTCTCGAACCGCTTGACCTTACCGCTCCAAACGGCTCGTTTTGGACCTACTACTGGGATTACCAGCGCGTTTACAGCACCTTTGACTACATCCTCTGCAGTAAGTCCATGCTCGACCATGTGAATTTCGAGAGAAGCGGAATTCTCTCCTCTGATAAAGTGAAAATCGCCAGCGATCACCGCCCGTTAATCATGCGTTTTTCTCCCTAGTCAATTACCTCTAATGAAGTGAGATCGAGTCTCAATAAACCCCAGTAAACTAAAGGGAAAAATCTCCTCTAAACTCCCTTTTTACGCTTGCCAATTCCAGCAACGAAGTTACCAGTAATTCTAACTAATACACGTTTCATGAACAAGACTTTATCATTCCTCACAGGTTTCTGGGGATCATCTATTGGAAAAAAGATCGTTGTCGCAGTCACAGGTGCGGTTCTCGCCCTTTTCTTAGCGGGACACTTGAGCGGCAACATGCTTCTCTTTATCCCTGATGAAGGACACGCCTTCAACGAATATGCTTATTTCCTGCACCACATGCTACATGGAGCTGGAGTTTGGGTTGCACGCATTGTCCTTCTTACCTGCTTCACGCTGCACCTCATTGGTACTATTCAGCTCACCAGAATGAACCGCTCCGCGGGTCAAAAGTATCAGAAGGAGACGTCACAGCGCTCTAGCTTATCTTCCAAGATTATGATCTGGTCTGGCCTCACAATTCTCGCCTTCGTGGTTTATCACATCCTCCACTTCACCGTCCGCGCTGGAAACGAGTATAACAATCCTGACCTCTACACCGTGATCTATGATGGCAAAGAATACCACAACGCCTATAAAATGGTTATCGATGGCTTCAACTGGGCACCAGCCACAATTTTCTACGTTATCGCGGTAACGCTCCTCTGCTCACACCTCCATCATGGGGTCGCCTCCATCTTCCAAACGCTTGGTCTCCGAACAAATAAAACAGAATCTTTGATTAATCTCGGATCGAAAGTATATTCCCTCGTCATCTGGATCGGATTCATCTCCATCCCTATCTCAGTAATCACAGGCATCATCAAATAACCTACCCCCATCATGGCTCTCAAATCATACATTCCGGAAGGTCCTATCGAGGAAAAGTGGACGAACCACAAGATGAACTCCAAGCTCATCAGTCCTGCAAATAAGCGAAAATTTTCAGTCGTCATTGTCGGCTCCGGTCTTGCGGGTGCATCTGCCGCCGCCACCCTCTCTGAGCTCGGGTATAAGGTGAAATGCTTTTGCTACCAAGACTCACCGCGCCGCGCACACTCCATCGCTGCCCAAGGAGGAATTAATGCCGCCAAAAACTACCAGAATGACGGCGACTCCGTGCAACGCCTTTTCTATGATACCGTAAAAGGTGGTGACTTCCGCTCCCGTGAAGCAAACGTGCACCGCCTCGCTGAGGTTTCCGTAAACATTATTGACCAAGCTACTGCGCAGGGCGTTCCCTTCGCCCGTGAATACGGCGGCCTTCTTGCGAACCGCTCCTTCGGTGGAGCGCAAGTTTCCCGAACATTCTACGCACGTGGCCAAACAGGACAGCAGCTCCTCCTCGGCGCCTACCAGTCGCTCGAAAAAGAAATTAACAAGGGCGGCGTAGAAATGTTTACCCGTACCGAGATGCTCGACCTCGTTCTTGTCGATGGTCACGCAAAAGGAATCGTAGTGCGCGACATGAAAACGGGAGAAATCTCCTCCCATGCTGGCGACACCGTTTTACTAGCAACGGGTGGATACGGAAACGTCTTCTACCTCTCGACCAACGCCATGGGTTGTAACGCATCCGCCGCGGTGAAAGCCTGGAAACGCGGGGCCTACTTTGCGAATCCTTGTTACACCCAAATTCACCCAACCTGTATTCCGGTAAGTGGTGAGTATCAGTCCAAGCTCACGCTCATGTCCGAGTCTCTCCGTAATGACGGAAGAATCTGGGCACCAAAGTCAAAAGAAGATGCTGCTGCTATCCGCGAAGGGAAAAAGCAAGCTTCCGACATCCCAGACGAAGATCGCGACTACTTCCTAGAGCGTAAATACCCAGCCTTCGGGAACCTAGCGCCACGTGATATTTCCTCCCGTGCGGCAAAGGAAGCCTGTGATGATGGACGTGGTGTCGCGAAAACTGGCCTTGGAGTTTACCTCGATTTCCGTGATGCGATCGGACGCCTCGGTGAAGACGCCATCCGCGCACGTTACGGAAACCTCTTCCAAATGTATGAGAAAATCCAAGGGGAGAATCCATACAAGCAACCGATGATGATTTACCCTGCGGTTCACTACACCATGGGTGGTCTCTGGGTAGATTACGACCTCCAGTCGAACCTCCCGGGACTCCACGTCCTCGGGGAAGCAAACTTCTCTGACCACGGCGCGAACCGCCTCGGAGCCTCAGCTCTCATGCAAGGTCTCGCCGATGGTTATTTTGTTATTCCAACGACCATCGCGAACTACCTCTCAACGCAAACTCCAGGTGCGGTTACGACCGATCACCCTGCGTTTGCTCAAGTAGAAGGTGAAGTCAAAGGCATAATCGACCGCCTCATGTCTGTGAACGGCACGAAGACGGTTGACCACTTCCACCGTGAAATGGGGCTCCTCACTTGGGATAAGTGCGGAATGGATCGCCGAAAAGAAGGCCTCGAAGAAGCAATTGCGACTGTCAAAAAGCTTCGCGAAGAATTCTGGAACGATGTCCGCATCCCTGGAAACGCAAATGGAATCAACATGGAACTCGAGAAAGCAATGCGTGTTGCTGACTTCCTCGAATTCGCTGAAATGCTCTACGTCGATGCCCTCAACCGTGAAGAATCCTGCGGAGGTCACTTCCGCGGAGAATTTCAGTTCACCGAGGAATCACCAGAAGTTCAAGCGGGTAAAACGCAACAAGGTGAAGCTCTCCGTGATGACGAAAACTTCTGCTACTCCGCCGCTTGGGAATATGCCGGCTATAACGAAACTCCTGTCCTGCACAAGGAAGTGCTCGAATACGAAAACGTAAAACTCGCAATCCGAAGCTACGCTTAATCCATAACTCGATAGATACTCATGTCAAAAAAACTTATCTTACTAGGCTCGCTCTTGTGCCTATTTTTTGTAAGTTGCGCTTCGACTAGCGTTGCCTTAAACAACGCTACAACTGGCCAAGGGAAAATTGCTTATGCGAATGCTACCACTGACAATTTCTACCGCCTAAAAGTTGGAACAACAGTTTTCAACAACAAATTAGATCAAGTGCAACTCCCCGGTCTAGCTGACCTCGCTGGGCAAAAGCATGTTGAACTACTATCTCGGAAATTCCCTGGTCGAGTAAGTCACTTGAAAGTCCCTAATTACCAGGTTTCCCGTAAAACTATATGGGGTGCCTCTTACCAGACAGTCGATTTAGAGAAAATTGAAGCTTCCGCATTAGCCTACGCAAAACAAACTGGGGCAAGTATTCTAGTTCTACACACTGAAATGCAACAACAAGTTCCAGGAGCACCCTCTCAAATTAAGTTAAATGGGTATTCGCAATTGTCTCAATATTTTCTAGGCATGGGCCGAACTCAATGTGTTGCTTCGAATATGATTCGTGTATATGACGTATCAACAGGCAAAGCTCTTTCAGCAGGCCTCAACAGTATGCTGGGATTGAATTTGAACGCAAAGTTCGGACAAGCAGTAAAAGGTGTTAATTGGCAGGACAGTTTCCAACACTACACTTCGAACGAACAAAATAAATTCAAGAATGCTGTATTAGAAGACTCCGAGCGCAACATGCTCAACACTCTAAAAAGATTTAAACTCTAACCTCCCCTGTAGATGACCCTCAACCTAACACTCAAAATTTGGCGTCAAGCTGGACCTGACGCCACTGGCCAGATCGAAACCCGTGAAGCCAAAAGCATCCCGATCGAAGCGTCTTTCCTTGAAATGCTCGACATCGTAAACCAAGAAATCATTCAGGAAGGGAAAGACCCTATCCACTTTGATCACGACTGTCGTGAGGGAATCTGCGGAATGTGCTCACTCACCATCAATGGCGTACCGCACTCTAAGGAAGTGGGAACCACCACGTGTCAGGTGCACATGCGTAAGTTCAACGATGGCGACACGATTTGGATCGAGCCTTTCCGCGCAAATTCTTTCCCTGTTCTCAAGGATCTCATCACGGACAGAACCTCTTTCGACAACATCATTGCTGCAGGTGGATACATTGACGTCCGCACAGGAGCAGCTCCTGATGCCAACTCCGTTCCAATTCCTAAGGAGCAGTCCGATTGGGCCTTTGATGCAGCTACTTGCATCGGATGTGGTGCCTGTGTCGCCTCTTGTAAGAATTCTTCCGCGATGCTCTTTGTCTCCGCAAAAGCCGCTCACCTTAACACTCTTCCTCAAGGGCAACCTGAGAAAGACAAGCGCGTTCTCTCTATGGTGCGTCAGATGGATAAGGAAGGGTTTGGAAACTGCACCAACCAATATGAATGTGAAGCCGCCTGTCCTAAGCTCATTTCAGCAGACAACATTGCTAAGCTGAACCGCGATTACGCAGTAGCAGCAGTAAAAGAAGCGGTCTCCATGGTGTAACATTCCACCCTTAGCGTTCGTAGTAGAAATATGACTATGAAACGTGAGTTTACATTTTCCAGCATAGCGCTCATCGGCGCTATGCTTTTTTCGTGCCAGGTTACCACTTCTGACCTTAGCCAAATCAAGCCCGACATCCTCATCCCGCAGTCATGGCAAACCCGGCTCGAATCCACAACCACGGCACATGACTGGGTTGCTAAGTTTAATGACCCTCAGCTCACTAAGATTGTTAATGAGGCTCTCCGTAACAACAACTCGCTAAAAGCCTCTGCCGAGCGCGTCAAGCAACTGGAAGCTGCTGAGCACCTCATCAAGGCCAGTCAACGGCCAGGAATCAATGCTGGTGCAGGACTCTCTACCAGTGGAGATTTGGGAGATTACTCGCTCTCCGATGACGTCAACTATTCTCTCTCGCTTAGTTCGCGCTGGGAGATTGACCTATGGGGTAGACTACGCAACCAGCGCGAACAAACCCAAGCCGAAACAGCTGCGGGAAAAGCGAACTACTACGCTACCCGCCTTTCGCTCGCCGCCAATACGTGCCGCGCTTACTTTAATCTCGTCTCGGCTCAGAACTCACTTGCCTTAGCCGAGGAAACTCTCGTTCACTTCCAACGCAGCTTTAAGATTACCGAGCGCAACTATAAGGCTGGGATTCCCGGCACAGATGCTCTCGATGTCCAATTCGGTCGTAACAATATCGCTTCTGCGCAACGTAACTTATCCGCCGCAAAGCTCAACGTCACGCGCACCTCCCAAGCGGTGCAAATCCTCCTTGGTCGCTATCCTGCAGGAACATTACGTGCAGCGCAGGAACTTCCTTCACCCATCGCTAGCCTCCCGAGAACACTCCCCCAAGGCGTGATCGAACAGCGTCCCGACCTCATCCAAGCACGCGCGGAACTCTACGCCAGCGCTAAGGAAATTCAGATTCGTGAAAAAGCCTTCCTGCCCAGTCTCTCGCTTAGCCCTGGAATTAGCAATGCAGGCACCACGAATTCTCTTTCTAACCTACTCGATCTCGACAACTTAAGCTGGAGTATTGCGAGCTCTCTCTCTCAAGTCCTGTTTGATAACGGGGAACGTGACTACCGCGTCCAGCAAACCCAAAGCCAATACCGAGCCGCTATTCATAACTACTCCCAAGACATGCTCGTCGCCCTTCAAGAAGTCGAGTTTGCCCTCATTTCAGATAAGTCTCTCACCGAACAAACGGCCCTCCTCCAGCAAGAAGTCCGTGTCTCTGGCCTTGCCGAAACTCAAGCTCAGCGCAACTATACCGAAGGCCTTGAGAATGCTGATATTCTCTCCGTGCTAGAGTCCCAGAGACGAGCGGTAAATGCCCGTTCAGGCCTCATCAGAATCCGTAACGCTCGCCTGCAGAATCAAGTCGATCTCTTCGTGGCGATGGGCGGGAATCCGAAGTAAGCAATTAACGAGCTTCTCAGAACTTAGTATGATGATGCGGGCGAGACGCGCCCGCGCTCCCCTTTACCACTCGGAGGGATGTAGAGCGTTCTCAGCTGCTTCTGCGGCGATCTGTGTGACTGCTCGGTCTAGAGGGAACACGCCTAGGTCCTGCAGGTCGCGATGGCGCACGCTGACACTTTTCTCCTCTTCTTCTTTCGCGCCGATCACGAGGAAGTAAGGAACACGATCGAGTCTAGAAAGTCGGATTTTCGCTCCGATCTTGTCGGAAGAAGTATCGATCTTGGCTCTAACTCCTTTCGCTGCGAGGGCTTGCGCGACCTCTTGGGCGTAATCGTCAAACTTATCTGAGATGGTCAGCACGCGCACTTGTTCGGGCGCGAGCCAAAGAGGGAATTTCCCCTCGAAGTGCTCGATCAGTAGGCCCGTGAATCGCTCCAGCGAGCCAAAGGGCGCGCGGTGAATCATGATGGGCTGGTGCGGCTTATTGTCAGAGCCGATGTATTCGAGCTCGAAGCGTTTCGGGAGTTGGAAGTCAACCTGCACGGTGCCTAGTTGCCAATCCCGTCCGATGACATCTTTCACCACGAAATCGATTTTCGGTCCGTAGAAGGCAGCCTCGCCCTCTTCCTCCGTGTAATCCACATCCATGCGGGTTACCGCTTGGCGGAGCGCATCTTCTGCCATGTCCCAGTCTGCGGAGTCTCCGACATACTTATCACTCCCTGGTTCACGGAGGGAAATCCGCACGCGGTAATCATCCATGCCGAGGGTCTTAAGAACCTTTTTCACGAGGTCCAGACAGCCATCAATCTCAGGCTGGAGCTGTTCAGGCGTTACGAAGAGGTGGGCGTCATCTTGCGTGAAACCACGCACGCGGGTCATCCCGCCTAATTCGCCACTTTTCTCCCAGCGGTAAACGGTGCCGAACTCGGCCAACCGCACAGGAAGATCACGATAGGAACGGTGCTCACTGGCATAAATTCTGATGTGATGTGGGCAGTTCATCGGCTTCAACATATAGCCTTCATACTCGCCGTTTTTCAGACCCGCCATAAGGTCGGCACAGGAGGAGCCATCCTCGGTAAGTTTCTCGAGCACATCACGCTCTGCAATCGCCGGGTATTGACTCTCCTCATAGTATGGGAAGTGCCCCGAGGTGCGGTAAAGATCCAGCTTCCCGATGTGGGGGGTGAAGACTTGGGAGTACCCTTGGGCATCGAGCTCGCGGGTAATGAAATCTTGGAGGGCGCGACGCACGAGTGCTCCTTTTGGCTTCCAGAGGAGAAGACCTTGCCCCACCATTTCATCGATATGGAAGAGTCCGAGCTCACGTCCAAGCTTGCGGTGGTCACGCTTTTTCGCTTCCTCCAGGCGCTCTAGGTGCTCTTGCAGCATTGTCTTATTTTTCCAGCACGTGCCATAGACTCGTTGAAGAGATTCGCGTGATTGGTCACCCTTGTAGTAAGAAGCCGCTACCGACATTACCTTAAAGGCCTTACAGTTCCCCGTGCGTCCGACATGAGGCCCTGCACAGAGGTCCCAGAAATCGCCATTCTTAAAGAGGGAGATCTCCTCGTTCTCTGGAATGTCATTGAGCAAATCCACCTTGAATTTCGATGGCACTGCGCGCTCAGACACGGCCGCTAGACGACCAGACTGCGCGAGCTCCATCGCTTCATCGCGCGAGACGATTACTTTCTCAAAGGTATTGTTCGCCTTCACTTCCTTCTTCATCTCCGCCTCGATCTTCTCGAAGTCATCTGGCGTGAGGCGGTGCTCCATTTCAATATCGTAGTAAAACCCATTATCGACGGGAGGGCCACCCGCGAGTTGAGCCTCTGGAAATAGACGTAAAATCGCAGTCGCCAGAACATGTGCCGCCGAGTGATTCAGACGCTCAAAATCCGACATTTGGTGACGCTCATCGAGCGTTTTACGGGAGTTTTCTTCAGCCATGATAATGTAATAAATAGTTAATCTCCACGCAACCTCTGAAAACTACGCTCAATGATCAAGAACCGATGTGAGATTTTTCAAGAAGCTACTTAAACCTAAACAATTAATCAGCGAAACTCTGTGTCATCTACTGATCGCTATCAACGATTTATTCATAGTACAAAATCCAAAGGCGCTTCACTTAAATCGGGCTTCTGCAATACTGTCCTCAGTGGTTCACTTGGAACGAACCCGCCACCAAGCGGCACCTCTGCCAGACAGGGCGCATCAAGAACCTGATCTAAAATCACCCGGTTTGTGCCCTGGGCGTGCGCGTATTCCGTTTGCGCAACTGTATTGAGAACATAGCCCAGTAGTGGCAACCCAGCTTGCTGAATAGCCTGCGCCGTAAGCACACTATGATTCAGCGCCCCGAGCTTGTTCGCCACCACCATGATTACAGGTAGGCCTAGCGCTACTGCCAAATCTTGCATTCCCCAAGAATCAGAGACCGGCACAGCCCATCCTCCAGCGCCCTCGACAAGCAGGGGAGCGTCCGTGAGAGAGGTTAGTGCGTCCAAGAGTATCGGCAATTCTGGAAGCTCTCCGGCAATACTGATTGGAGCCGCAGGTTCTGAGAGAAATAAGGGATTTACCTCATCAGCAGCAAAACTAAACCCTGCGCTCGCATTCACCTCTTGGAGGGTTGTCACATCCTCCCGCCCGCCACAACAGACAGGCTTCACTCCCAGTGTGCGTAATCCCGCATCATTCAGATATTTCAAGATTGCACGGGAAACGACCGTTTTGCCTACATCAGTATCCGTTCCTGTGATAAAAAGCCCTTGCTTCATAATTCCACTTAGTCCGTCCATTGCGCGTTCGGAATAGGCTCGCGTATGATAAACGGCTCGTAGTTCACCTGCTGGCGTATCAAAAACCAAATCACGACCGCGAGGATCAGTGATATCAGTTTCGAAAACCAATTACGGGCAACTAAATCAACTAACTTCTTCATCGGTGGTAATTTCTCTGGTTCCTAAAATCTCGTTAATACGTAGTCTAAACTCATCCACACTCAGCCCTTTCTCCAGCTGATCATCTTTCGCAATACTAATCTGACCAGTCTCCTCGCTTACAATAATCGCAATCGCATCTGTCTCCTCCGTCAAGCCTAGGCCTGCACGGTGCCGGAGCCCAATCGCACGATCGCTCAGTTCTCGCTGTGACACAGGGAAGAGACAACCCGCCGCCACAATGCGGCGCTTGCTTAGAAACACTCCCCCATCATGTAGAGTGGTTTTGGGGTGAAAAATACTCTCAGTCAACGAGCGGGAAAAGACCGCGTCCAGCTCCACTCCCGTGTCAGCATAATCACTCAGTCCGATCGACCCCTCCAGCGCGATCAAAGCGCCGTGTCGCTTCCGTGCGAGCGACTGCACGGTATCAACCAGCTCATCGACATACTCCTGCTCCTCCTTTTGGTTCATTCCAAACCACTTTGCGCTACCGATCCGTGCGAAAGCACTCCGCAGCTCAGGTTGGAAAATTACAAGAAGCCCCAAGGCAAACAGAGCGGCCACCCGTCCCATGATCCACTCGACAACTTTTAAATCCAGGAGTGCGGTCAGGATCGTCAAAAACAGCAGCGTCACCCCGATCCCAAGAAAAATATTTGCTCCTCGTGACTTCCGAAAGGCCCGAAACAAAGTATACAACGCTCCCCACAAGATCAAAATCTCGATAAACGCCCTATAGTTCTCCCTGATGAATTCTACCACTAGGATGATTTTAAGCGAATCCTCTAACCCTAAGCAAGCCTAGGTTAGGAATAATGACGGTGGCTTCGCCAGCTCTATTATCTCGACCGAGACGGTCGAGCCACGGGATTACTCCTAAATCGCTGTTGCATTTTCAAGCGATTGGGTCTGGGCAGACATTTCTGCGCTGGCATTTTTGGCAGAAGTCGCCGAGGTAGAGGGTGTCGACGAAGTTCATCATCTCGAGTATATCCTCGGCATTATCAGTGTGAATTCCGGCCTCGAAGTTTCTGCGATGGGGTGACTTGGCACCCAAGCCTGCACCGGTAAGATTAGCAGAGGTAAGGAGCATTTCGCGACCGTCGATGATGATGACCTTGGTATGCACGCGGGGGCAGAGGATACGCTCGAAGAGGTTGGAGTGGATTAGGTTCGGGTAGCGGTCAAAGTCTTTACGAAATCGAGGACCGGGTTCTTTAGCGTGAATGAGGCGGATGTGGACGTTTTTCTCGATTAAGTCGGAGAGGATTTCTAGAAAAGGCACGGCGCGGCGACCTTTGGTGACGTGGAGATCCTTGATGTCAGCTGTGACGATCCAGAGAAACTTTTGCGCCTGTGGGATGCGGTCGGCGAAGAACTCGTGGTAGAGCTTTTCATTAAGGAGTAACTTGGTCATCACATCACAATACTATGGTTATCCCTGTGGCTCAGGGTAACTGAATTCACGTCCCTCGTAGTTTCTCAGGACGATTTTCTCTTCGTCATGAGAAATCACGTAGTTGGGATTCACAGGGATTTTCCCTCCTCCTCCGGGAGCATCAACCACGTATTGTGGCACGGCGTAACCAGAGGTGTGGCCGCGGAGCCCCTCGATGATTTCGATCCCCTTTTTCACACTAGTGCGGAGGTGCTCAGAACCGTGAATGAGATCACACTGGTAAAGGTAATACGGCTTTACACGACACATTAGGAGGCGGTGGCATAAATCCTTCTGAATTTCCACGCTATCGTTCACGCCCTTGAGTAAGACAGATTGATTTCCCAACTGGATGCCCGCATTCGCCAATCGCTCTAGACCTTCCTTGACCTCTTGCGTCAGCTCCTTCCCATGGTTCGTATGAATGGAGATAAAGAGGGGATGGTGCTTACTGAGGATGGCGCATAGCTCTGGCGTGATCCGCTGCGGCAAGAAGATGGGAATGCGACTCCCAATACGGACAAACTCGATGTGTGGAATGGCTCGGAGGCGAGTGAGAATTTTATCGAGTTGCTTATCAGAGAGCAGTAAGGCGTCCCCCCCAGATAAAAGAACATCTCTAACACTAGTTGTTTTCTCCAGATACTGAAAGGCCATTTCCCATTGCATTTCCAG
>CALKLP010000175.1 GCA_937991965.1 uncultured Verrucomicrobiales bacterium | reverse complement strand
GATTATCGGGAAGGCGAACCAGTTCAATCAGAAGAGCGTCATGTTCGACATTATGAGCAAGTATTACGCCTGTTTCCCGGAGAAGAAAGGATGCAACGTCTTCACCCTGACTATTGCTCAGTATCGATTCCTGGATGTTCTTGTGGAATATGTAGAAAAATTCGAGTTTGGTACGTACAAGATGTGTGTGATTAACAAGTCGACTAACGAGGAACTCAAGCAAAAACTGCGTGTATACGATGGTCATAATAATATAACATTGTAGGATAACACCGGGGTACAGTACGACAATGGTTCGATTGTTGGCGATTCCTTTGCTCTCAGTGCCTCTGGTCACCGATGCATACAATGTAGCTGTCGTCGGCGGGGGACCATCGGGCCTGCTCTCCTCGATAGCACTGGCTCGTAAAGGGAACCGTGTTACCGTGTTTGAGCACGCTCACGAGACTCCCGAGAGTCTCAAAAGGCCCAAGAGTTACAACCTCTTGCTCTCAGAAAGAGGGAGGGGTGCCCTCGACAGGTTCGACATAGAGTACGATCACGTGTCCATAAAGGTTACCGGGTCAGTACGACACGTCAGCGGGAAGGAAAAGCCCGAAATAGTAGGGTGTCAACCATCCGTCTCTATAGACAGGAACGACCTTGTAAGGTGCATACGATCGAAGGCGGAGGAATGGGGAGTGACGATAGAGAACTCGTACTTTTACGACATGGACATGGAGAATAAACAGATACATCTTGGAAACAGACCATCAGTGGGTTACGACCTCCTTGTGGGAGCAGACGGATCGAACTCGAAGCTAAGGTCTATTCTCGGAGAAAATGACCAGAGATTCTCGTTCAGGGAAGAAAACGACGATCGCATGTTCAAGACTTTTCTGGTCTCGAAGGAGGAGATGAGGTCACTTAGAGGCTATGAGCTTTATTGGGATGGGGCATTTCACGTGTGGCAGGGACCCAGTTCGGAGCTCATATGCCCTCCCAGTGCCGGTGGGGGTGCCACGGGGGTCTACGTTTCCCGGACGGATGACTTTGATCCATCGACATTCTCTCATGTGTTCGATAACATGGACAGTTCCCGTGTGGAAGAGTTTGTACGGAGGCGCCCGAACCAACAAAAGTATGTGTATTGCTCCCATGTAGGGCTGGGGGACGTTATCCTGGTGGGGGATGCCGCTCATACCATGCCCGCCTCCCTGGGACAGGGTGTCAACTCGGCACTGGAAGACACCGTGTGCCTAGACCGGTGCCTAGCAATAAGGCTCCATGTGGACGAGATGGTGCAGACCTACAACAACTCCAGGATAAAAGACGCGCACGCCGTTTGTGATTTATCCAAGAGGGCTTTTGGTGGAGGAGACAGGAGCAATCGGAAACCAGGGGCAAACAAGATGATGCCCTACCTTGGAAGGCCGGATATATCGTACTCGGAAATTGTGTCGTTCACTTCTGATTAATCGAGGAATTCTATGTCCCCCGTTCTCTCGTACTCCATGCGCCTCTTGTCTTTCTCTTCCCGACGGGTGTTGTAGTGATTGATCAACTTTTCCATAAACTTGATCTTGTGGCGTTGAATCTTCTCGAGGGTGAATAACAGGGCGGGGTTGTCCTCTGTTATCAAGTGGGCCAGGGCTAGTATCATGATCACAACGGCAACTGTTTTCCTAAAGTCAGTCATTATCATGGGCCTGGTTCCCCTTCTCATAGGATCCATGTTGCGGATTCGACCCAGAAACCGATACTTCTCTTCCAACGGGCGCAGGCACCTTTCGCGGGAAACCATCGGGGAATCGTCCCCCGATAATTCTACGGCAGCCTTGGGTGAAGACGTGATGGGATACCTGAAACATGACCGTTGAATCATAATGTCAGAAAGCGTGTTTAGCCAAGTTTCGATGTCTTCGAAAGATTCGTCGTACTCGGCGGGTACGTACTTGGACACGTATTCGATTACCGGCCCCTGGAGGGAAAGTATACCAGACTTGATCACCCCCATTGGGACGGAAGAAAAGTGCTCCGACATGATGTCCTGGATGATTCCGATGTCGCCGTTCGACAAGGTATCGAGAGACATATTAATGCATGTAATACACAGAATGAGGCAAATATTTTAAATAGTTAGTCACCGGGATTGTTCTACAATTGTCTCTCGGAGACGTTATAATAACGGGAAATTTAATGTTCGTCTATATGCATACACATTATGCCTGGTACTTTGGCTGCAAGGCGCGTTGAGATCAAGAACGAGTCTGGGTTCTTGACTCGGTTAAACGATGTCGTTATAACCTCTGCGAGTCACGACCAGGCAATCGCTTACGACTCTACGAATTGGATAAGCACGTCAGTCAGACTGAATGATTTTTTAGATGTACACGTGGATTCAGTTACACACAACGACGTACTTGTATGGAACTCTTCACTGAACCAATGGGAGAATGGGAAACTGTCGTCTCTTCTGCTTGGCCTGGGTGAAACAGTGGGGGGTATTACAGCAATCAAGCTCTCGGTATTCATCGGAGAGAGGGGAGACTCGGCGCAGTCTGTATGTGTTGCATTCACGGATTCCGTAGAGGGTGGGTACACCCTGGCGATGGCTTCGTGCGGGGACAACAACGCGGTGTACAAGAAGGAACCCTCCGACACGACATTCTCTTTCCTAAGGACCCTGAACAGGGGGGAGATCCACCAGGACAGCTTCCCAAAGGGGACGGTGTTTAAATCCTCCAAGGGACTGACGGGGTGCACCGATCCGTTCCCCACCCCTTTCGGCGTGTCGTGCATCGCCTCGACCTACTTTCGGTTCTACGCGTTTCGAAGGAGTGTCCTCGTTTACGCAACGTCTGCCGGTAGGGACTCGCTGGTAACCCTGTATTCCGGCGACGAGACTACAATCATAGATGGACCCAACTTCATCAGTGCTTACGGTTCTACAACCCTCGCTTGCAACGCAAACGCCGAGTTCGTCGTAAAAAGCACCACCGACATATTCTGCGGCACTGGTGCTCACTTCGAAGATGCATCCAATGCCCTACTCGACGTCCGTCTTCTCCCCCCCATGAGGACAGAGCTCATCGTTTACAACAGGTTCAATCGGGTTACCGCGCAATTCACCGACACGAACGTTGACTGGTATAGGCAAGACATGGTCCAGGGGTCGGTAACGGTTAACGCCGGCACGCCCTTCCTGTTGGGGACTGACTCGATCGCGGGGTCAGGTATTGCGTTCGCCGATAATGGGTGGCTCATACTACGATCGGATAAGCCCATCTCGAGCTTTACCGGTGCAGACGGGGCAGGCTCGAACGCTACCGAGGCATGGCCTCTCGAGTTCTTGGCGCAGATGTTCCCCATATACTCAACGATTGAACTCAGCACGAACTATTCCATTGCGGGCATCAATATAGCCAGCCCATACGAGGGATCAGCCAGGATATACGATTCTTCTGGTACCATGGTATTCACATTCGATTACACGAGGGGCACCTCGCCGCCTGTATCCCCGGGAGACCAGGATTACCCCGCTGCCGGTCAATCGAACCCTGGGAACGATGGGTACGCGGCGTTGACGGGAGGGTGGGTCGAAACCACTACCCCCGCCGTGTGTATCATCAACTACAACGGTGCAGTTGGGTTCGGCGCTACCGACAATGGGGATGAAACTCTGATACCGGGGACGTCTCCGGAAGAATTCAAGGCCCAGATACGAAAAGACCCGGACGGGTTCCTCAGAAGGAGAGACATTGACGCGTCAGGGAACGAGACCTGGGAAATTTGTTAGGTCAATCTTTTATATGCTTTTCCGGTGAACACTAGAGGATGATAATACGGGGTGGAAAGGATTATACCCATGGGCGACCCCCACGTATTTCTGCCATATGATTGCACTCACCGACAGGAAATTAGATAACAACTTGATCTCCAAGTCAGTCGTGAAAATTTTGCGTTCTTCAACCAGGCTCTTCATGAAGAGCTCGGACTGACGTTCGATATTCTTCTGGTCAACTAGCGGGTCCTCGGATCGTTCGGGTTTTTTCAGGGCAAACGGGTACGAGTCGTCTTTCCATAGCAGAGAAAATGCAATCATGGATATCTTAAAGTCCATTATTGCATTGGGACAAGACGATGATGGGTTCTTGGCATCACACCCGCTTGATATAAACGCCAAGAAATAATCGTAAAGGACGTGATAGGAAACAGACCTCTCTCTCTTTGAAATGAAGTTGCCCGTCTTCTCGTGAAGGTGCTTCTCCACCCTATCGAAAACACCTTTCTCGTCTACAGTGTTAATGTTCAACCGTTTCTTTTCGGCTACAAGAAGATCGGTAACGTCCTGGATAGTGGACTTTCCTATTTCTATGTACCTGTCCCCTGCTAGGTCCCTTAGCATGACCTTCAGCTTGTGGAGGAAAACCACGGTGGACACAACGGATTGCTGATAGTCAATCCTCAGGAAGGGGAGGTGTGAGACTTCCTTCTCTATAGAATCCTGCACGTAGATCAAAACGTTCGGTTGTGACAAGACTTCGAAAATATCCTTGCACTTTTCACCTATGGCCGAGTCACAGTGTTGAGATACCAGTCTTGACATTTAAGTTCTAAAGTGTGTTATGTTATATCTGTATATATATTTAATATTGTAAATAGAATGATTTTTACACTACGATTCAACCAACTCTGAAACACGCTCGTTGATCCTAACAGTCATCTGCCTAATATACGACTTGGAGACTTCGTCGAATACCACCCCAGCCGACGAGATAACATTGATCTCTTCTGTGGACAGCCCCTCGAGAGACTCGGAACCCTTGATCTTCTCGAATACCAAATTATAAGAACCGAGTGTAGTCCATGATTCAGAAGTGAAGAATATCGTAATCTTGTCTGTCTCGGAAGGATCGATGTCGCTCGGGACAGAGAGGTCCACGAAAACCGACCCGTTATCGTTATGTCTCGTCTCCACCCCTACGCGATTCGTCTTGTCCGATCGAATATTGTTTATGGCCTCGGTCACCTCGGGTTCTTGCTGGACTGGTTCGTTCTGTTGCGTTTGCTGGACTGGTTCGTTCTGTTGCGTTTGCTGGACTGGTTCGTTCTGTTGCGTTTGCTGGACTGGTTCGTTCTCGACCAACTGCTGGATGGTGTCGTCGTCTGGTTCTAGGGAGACCTCGGCTTCTTCCTGTGCCTCTTCCTTGGCCTGCTCGTGGGCGTCTTCCTCCGCCTCATCGGCTAGGTTCTGCGAAACAACAGCCTCCTGAGCCTTCCGTTCCTTTATAGTTGTAAGGTCAATCAAGAAGTTGTTTACCGTGTTTGAAATCACCCTGAATCCCCTCAAGACATTATACAATTTCACCATCTGTGCAACGCTGAGTGATTCTAGGTCCACCGTCCACACTTCCACTACCGACAAGTCGATGCCAATCTCGTCACCGACGGCCAACAACCTCTTCCTTTCCATCGCATCAGAAGCCTTACCTTCCAGAATGGTGTCTTCTCGAGTAAGGGCATAGTCTCGGATCTGGAAAAAAAGGTCCATGTCCAATGACGTGTCGAATACACCATCGGGCATGATATCCTCTATGTCGCTCACGCCGGCAATATCCACCACGTGGTCCATCGTCTCCTGCATGTACTCTATTTCATCGATGTTAATAAACTCACCGTCTTCGGCAATAGATCTCTTGATTTCAGCGATAACACTCGTCTTGATGAAGGGAAAAGGGATTTCGTGGGTTTCCTCTAAAGCTTCCAGGAACTCGTTCCGAGTTGCGATACTGACCTTGGAATAGTCAACGCTACTCACGCTAAACCTATCCAGGTTAGGACCATATGGTTTCAAGTCCATACCCTCCCTCTCTCCGATAGCAAGAACCTTCTTGTACGCAATCGTCTTTGCAAAAGAGATGGCTTTGACCCAATAGGAACGCCTAATCGAGTAATCCAACAGCTCTTCCAGAACAGACAACTCGAGATCGGGGAGGGACGCAGGATCGCCCAGAGGAAAGTCGTCACCGGCCATGTGGCGCAGGGTGTCGTTGGTTACTATGTCGTAGAGGTCACTCCCCGGGGCCGCGTTTTCACGCTCTGCCTCGTTAGAATCTTCAATGGCCAGGAGAGAGTCATCTAGTTCTTGTTGGGTGGCATCGTTCTCTACATGTTCTATCATCTTCTGAATAACGCCAATGATGGTCGTGAAACTAGCCCGGTATTGAGGGGGGAACTGGAACACCGCAAGATATGATCTCAATTGATCAATATCCATCGACGCAAGTGGCATATCCGACGACGAAATGAGGGCCAGGTTGGGACCAAACTCTGAAAAATCCAAGTCCATCTCCTGGCCGAGGGCAAGAAGTCTCTTGTATGCGATAACTTCCGAAAAGACCTTGGCCTGACGCGGTAGGGATCGTTCCGTCGAGTACACCATCATGGACATCAGCACATCCTCGTGCAGGTCCGGGAGGGCGTGGATGTTAGAAAACTCGGTACCGATTCCGCTGATCTCCATCAGTTTTTTAAATGTTACGGTAATGTACTCCTGGCTACCGGGTGGTGGTTCGGACGAATCCCCTGGACCCGTATTCCCCAACAGGTGCGTGTCCAATATACCCGGTGACGAAGAACCCACAAGATCAACCAGATCCTGTTTCAATATGGCAAGGACCTCTCCGCGAACCGTGGAGTCGAGTCCCATACCGTTGACATTGGGCTGCAGCTGCAGCGGGAGGGCCTCCCTGGCCTCCTGGTCCAGCTGAGATATGATGACCTTGGCTGCTTGCTCCATGTCTTCCTTGTTCACCGTAACGGTAGAGCCGCTGTTTGCGTACATGTATCCCATGACCAAGAGTGCAACGAGAGACACTCCTATCACCACACCCTTGTTCATGACTTGTTTGTTATAAATACAACTAATAAAATAAATCGGACAGCTCTATTATTTAGTAATTCACATGATCCTCAGGTTTACATGGGAATCGTGGGATGAAGGACCTACTCATAAAACAAATAATGTATATATTATATATATGAATACCTCATACACATGAACAGAAAGCGCAAACAAATCTGCCTCAACAACATATGCGAAGGAGTGTCGGAAATCGACGAGTACGACTCGCGAAAAATATGCGTAGGTCAAGCTTTGGCGGTACTCCATGGTTCGAAAATGGGGGAGCTCCTGCACAAAACCCTGATACTTGGAACACCAGACGACTTTGAAAGAATGGTTCTAACGACCAAAAAAAAACAGATACAGAACAACCTAATGATCTACAAAACAACGGCGATTCCGAATCACAGCACCCTCGTTATAGCATACAAAGTGGTGGACTTGACGCACATCTGGTACTACAACCCATGGGGATCTGAAGCCGACATTACATACTTCAAGAACGAGGACAGGAAGTTCAGGTACAGGGATTGCTCCGGTTCTCCCGGAGAGAGGTCAGAGAAGGGAAAACTCTGGTGGAGTCACAACCTCCGATGCTCATTTGAAGATATCGTGCAATCATGTAGTGGTACCCACGTCACCGACCTCGACGAGTGGAACCAAAAAAGTGCGGACGCCTCCGCGAGATATGTGAGATACCATCCAATGAGTCTGATATATCTGTTGACGAAAAAACACGGAGCGGAAAATGACGTTGTGCTATACCACCCAACGCAAACAAACCCAAGGTACGGGCGTCAGCGTTATGAAACAGACGTGGAGAAAATACCACATGACTTGACTCCCGGTGAGTGTGCGTCGGATTATTGCGACAAGAACAATGTGTCGTTCGGGACTTGTGCCGTTTGGTCACAACTTTATGTGGCCGAGTTGATACTCAAAGTAAAGCAGGCGTACCCACTTCTCGTCAAATACAACAGTAGAGAGGACGCAACACGAATTGTGCACACGATGATCGATGCCGACAACAACCAAAACGTGCTTTTTTTCGACCAGAGAGATCCGTTGCGAACTCTGGGAAAGGTAGTGTACACAAAGTACAGGGAGAAATATCACAATGCCAATGAAATAGTTGCCTACCTAGAGGAAATCTTCGATTCCATACCAACAGAGACTGAAATATTCCAAGGGTCAGTAGCAGGACAAAGGCGCCAGGACACGGCGTACCACACGAAACTCAACAAGGAGTTCCTGAAGTTTGTACATAACAAGGACATCGAACAACAAGAGGCCAAGTACAAGATGTTTCTTGACGCCGTTGGAAACGGAAAAGGAAACCAGAGCTTACCCCCTGGAGACACCAAGGAAATGACGATCTTGGTAATGCTCCTTGTTACGTGCAAACACGGAGGATACTTTGATTGCGCCTCTAGCGTCTTCAACCAGATAAAACGCCTGAAGAGAACCTTAACTTTGGATGAGGGGGTGGTTTCAACGACCTGGACTAAACTACGAGGATTCTTTCCATGGTAGCTGTGATAACAAATGAAATCCATCATGAGATAATTAATCATGTTCAAGGATTTGTAATAAAATATTTGGTCATTTAGAGAATCTCTCGTTAAAGTCTATATATCTACAATGGTAACCTTTTTACCATCCAATACAAATTATAGTCAAAATGAACGAAACAGATTGACCCGAAAGGTGCAATGTTTGAAGTTTGGATATAGTTTGTACCAGTTGCCCAGTACAAGAGAACCCTTGTTCATGAGTTGTTTCAAATGTTCGGGGGGATAAATTTCGTAATCCCCGTTAACATCTTGAACCCTACATCCCATCGATTCACACGTCCTTCACGGTTAATTTCTTCCCGTCAATGACAATGCTGCTACCAACCTGTACTGTCGCACCACCAACGTCGAGAGCGTTTACAGACTCGTCGTAAGACACCGAAACGGTGGAAGCGTCGGAGAGCTGCATGGTAATCTGTTGACCACTCCCCGAAGCAGAATCGAAAGGCACCAAGATCGAGTCGTCCGTGGACGTCGCCTCCCCCCTCCTGACAAACGATACTTTCGAGTTTAGTGTACCGATCTTAACCTCGAGGGTATCCCCCGTTGAAAACACATCGTTGATAACCTCACTCAATAACGCAAACGAAGAATCATCCAGTCCACTCAGGTCGAACGTGCCGTTGCTAGCATAAATAGCTTTATCGTAGTTCGACGGTGAGTTCGACAGGGTGGTGACATTTTCGGTATCCACCAACTCGTAACCACTCCCGGAGTTTGCAAACAAACGGAGTATGTAGCTCGTTTCCGGGACGAGACCACGTACAACAAAATCACCGGTTGACACGTTGTCGTGTACCACTCTCGTGGTACCAGACGCAACGTCTGTTACCGTTATCCTGTATCCGGTGGCTCCGGTAACTTCTGCTACGGTGGCACCGATCGACGACACACTCGGGGTAGGCAACAGAAACTCCGGCAGGGGTGTTACAACCAGCTGTTGGATCAGATCGGAAGTCAACACCCCGACCTGCTCGGGATCTCCCCCATCCGCCGAGTAGAACGACACGGTTGCGCCGTTTGCACGGAGTGATTCCACGGTGCCAGACCTGTTGTAGAATACGACCCTGTTTATTTCCGCAAGAGTATATCCCCTGTCGAGGTCTATGGACCAAAACACGGGGCCCCCGGGGGCATACATGTCCACCACGGTGTTCACTAGCGGGTCGGACGAGAAGGCGTGCTCCTTTCCTCCGTCGTTTCCCAGACTCGGACCCCCGTTACCACCACCCGTACCACTTGCTGTACCTGATAAAGCGATGTTAGTACCATTCATATCCATTATCTCGAGCTCTGCAAAGTTCATGTATTCCCCCGAGGTCTCGATCTTGAGCTGATTGAACTCCCTAGGCAAGTTACCAAACACAAACTCGAACGTGTGAGCGTACCCGTCGGGATCGGTTGCCGTCAGATCGAATATAGGGAGGCCGGTATTCGGATCTGTGGTAACACCCGTGATCGGTGTAGTGGTAATGTTTCTATCGACTTCGTATGTTAGACCGAATGAAGTGTTTATATTGGCTTCAGCACCAGAACTGGGGTCGCTTACAGTTGGCATACGCACATTCCCGTTCATGGCGTTGATAGAGGTCAAAATGTTTGTGTTGGAGTCCCCTCTGCCGATCAATCCCCCAGCCCGGTCAGCATTTGTCGGTTGTATAACGTCACCTGTCATATAGTTGAACAAGCTGTGGACCGTACCACCTGGATCCTGGTCGAGATATCCCAATAAACCCCCACAATAAGCTCCTATATAAGTCCCGTTTATGGTACCCTTCATCGAGCTCACGAACTCAGAGAATACTTGGCTTGCACTGTCCTGTCTTGCGTCACCAGCGATACCACCGGCCGTAGTGATACAGTTCATACTACCAGTCATGGCGTTCATCATCTTGGTCATGTTAGAATACCTTAGTCTACCAACAATTCCACCCACTCTTGTACCGTTTAACGGAGAAGTAAACCTCGCCAAGTTCCTGAAAAGAATAAAATTGGTGCTAATTCCAGATCCTACAATACCCCCTAAATTTACACCGGAGGTACTCGTGCTGGGTAAGATT
The DNA here is from genome assembly GCA_937991965.1 of uncultured Verrucomicrobiales bacterium. GTDB lineage: Bacteria > Verrucomicrobiota > Verrucomicrobiia > Verrucomicrobiales > Akkermansiaceae > WTJZ01. The sequence continues at coordinate 9,956 of CALKLP010000175.1, read as the reverse complement.
TCCAATTCTCCTTTCAAAGTCAGGGCTACGAAAGGACCAGCTCCTGAAATAGAACCTATGACGCCTCCGATATTAAATACAGTGGCTTCGTCGTTACTGTTTGTAATGAATGATCCGGGAGAAAGGTCTATCTCTATGTTGTACACGCTCGTACTTTGTAGAGTCACCCCCGTAAGGAACCCGGCAGACGACCTGAAACCGCTGATTGAACACACTCCCGCCATACTAACGTTCTTCACTACGGCAGCAGACTGAAGAGAACCAAAAAGACCGACGGAGTCGTACTCGCCGGAATCACTGCTTACACTAGGGTAGGCTGGGTCGACGTAAACCCAGTTGGAGATTGTGAAACCGTTGCCGTCGTATTCTCCCCTGAACCCTACCGTTGTTTCTGTACCAATCGGCTTGATATTGGTGCTGTCACCTTCCAGGTCAATGTCAACCGTCTGGATGAAGCTTGCGAGTGTCCAGTCGGGAGGGACAGAACCGGCGTCGGTGTACAGAGTACCGTTGTTCATCAGCTGGAGGAGATGCTTTGGAGAAGAGATCTCGTACTTGGAGTTTGAATCCAACACCCAATGAACGAGTGGAAAAAGTGTATTCCCGGCATAGTCCTTGACAACCTGTGCACTCGAGTCGAGAATAGTCAGGGAGGCGTCGGTGAAGGCACTATTGGAAACAGTGTCTAGGTAAGTGAGGTACTCCGTGGTGTTTTCCGCGAGGTCGAAATCGATAGACAGTGGTCCGGTAACGTCACCCTTCGATATGACGGCGTGGGTGTATTGAGAATAACTAGAGTTTCCACCAACGTTTCCGAAAACCATCTCGTACTCGTACGGATTCGAAGCATCATCGGTGAATGCCAGTGGCACGTAGTCGAGGGCCGCAAACAGATCAGACGTCGTCCCCGTAAAGGTGTCCGAAACTGATCCGTACGTGGCCGTGGTGTACGTGAAACCAAACGATGCGTCAATCTTGGTGGAGACGGTGGCGACGGACCCGGGATCCGCCAAACCCACAACAGCTTCGTCGGAACTACCGTTCATGGCCACCACGGAGTTCGAAATGGTACACGTGTTCGATGATGCCTGGGTCACCAGCCCGATGAGACCACCACTCGTACCACTCGTCGAAACAACGTCGCCCGTCATGTAGTTGGTCGCATCGAACAAGCCCAGGTTCCCAGCGACGCAATAGGTGTGTCCAACGATCCCCCCGGCGTGAGCTGTCCCGGTGATGTTTCCGTGCATGCTGTTTACAAACGTGTTGAACGGGTCGGTACCTGCACCACGCTGGTTGGACCCACAGATCCCCCCACATGTCGTACCCGTGATGTCGCCCACCATGGAATTCATACAGTATGTTAGGTTCGAGTCTCCTCCCAATTCTCCTACGATGCCACCCACTGTGGCCCCCGAAATACCATTGGTCCACACGGCGGCGTTCCTGAGTCCTACGTGGTTACCATTTCTTATCCTGCCTAATAGCCCCCCTTTATTGCCGTTTGTTCTGATGACCTGGTTGATGAAACCTCTCACGGTAACACCATACGTGTTGGCAAAAAACGTTTCTCCGGAAAACGCGCCAACGTAGCTAGCATTTACGTCGATCAATGTACCCTCGTCGAAAGTACACTCGATGTTCCTTAAAGTAGCACCTAAGGCTTGACCTGCTAAGAACCCAACCCATGAGGATATTCCACTGACGGTCCAGACACCTGCTAACTTGATGTTTTCAAGCATTCCTCCATTCATGTGTCCGAACAGCCCTAAATAATTGGGACCGCCTCCTGAGAAGGTACCGTCGAAGGACCAGTTGGATATAGAAAAATTGCCCCCGTCGTACGTTCCATTGAAATTATCACCACTTGAAGCCCCTATGGGTGTGATATTAGCGTCAAATTCCAGGTCAATGTCTACCGTCTGCTCGTAGTCGTCGCTCCAGTAGTCAGCAGGAGGATTCCCCGCGTCCGCATACAGGGTGCCCTGGGTCATTATCTGGAGGAGGTGCTCCTTCGAGGAGACCTCATACTTGTTGGAAGAACCGTTAAGAACCCACGTTACAGACATTGGTGTAGTAACTGTTTATATATTTTTTTATGAAACACCAGCTTAGTGCATACAAATCACACTATATACTTCATTACATTCGAAAATATGGGAGCATCCAATTCAACGAACATTTTAGAAACCGTGTCGGGATACTCTCCCTCATTAAAATTCTCCACTCTCTTCCTAAGGAAAGCTTCCCGCTTCTTGAACTTAATATGTGAATACACTTTTTCCAACGCCTCAATAACCTCATCCACATCGCTCAAAAAAACGCTGGTTCCATTCATTATGTTTTCCTCCTTGTACTCGATGATACCACGCACTATGTCCTCGAAAGATCCACATGACCATTCCGAATTTGTGTAGTGCATGTCCTTCTTCGTTGGAAGACCCGTCACGTATTGTACATAATCACATACGAAAGGGGTAGTAATGTCTGCACCATAATCGATAAGATCCTTCAGACATTTTTCATACCGTTCTACATCCAAATAATCACCGATACTTGGAATTCTTATCCGAAGTAACCTCTTCATGGTTTCCATCAAAAGGTCGTCGATGTCCACAATGTTGCTAGAAACTAGGTCCATAACATAGCCAAAATTCTTGTTCGTAATAATCAGCCCCCTAAGAGCGATCCCCGGTATGACCTTACATATCACTCCGAGAACCCTATCCATATTTGACTTGTTTATTTCCTCTTTTCCAAGAAAGTCCGAAACCTTCCTATTGTATGTAGAAAGAACATGTGACCAATCAGAAACCCGGATGATCCTTGTCAGATCGTCATCCGTGACTGTACTCATTATCTTTTCAGAAAAGAGGGTTACGAACAAACAGGTTTCCGGCCACCCACATTCGAGACAATCAGGACAGGATGACTGGCGTCCTGTTTTGAAGCCCGCTTCCATAAGTTTTTCCGTCATGTCGACGTCAACATTCGAAAGAGTTATAGCCATTCTGAAAGGATTTATTTTCCACGCGTCCCATTCATCGTCGTTATCATGGATGAAGTTCTCTGGGCCCATCCCATACCTTACCAGAATGGAAATACAATCGTGGTTATGGGACTTGCATGCCGTTTTGTACAGAGACGCGTAGTCGTTTTCTTCTATAATCACGAATACTTTTTCCGTATTATTGTTTATATACGATTCCAATAGATCATTGTCGTGGGAGTTGATCAGTTCAATACAACGTTCAAAAAACAAGTCCATTTTTTTGTGAGCATGATACATGCGTCAAATATTTTAAAAGTTTCACTGCAAACACGAGACTATCAAATGGAACCATTCTTCACAAACTTGTAGATCGATGTGGATTTTATAGGGAGGAAAAGTGATTTTGAAGATTTCCAAGTAGACTCTTCATGTCGTTGGTATCAATGTCATTCCCTTTTCTAATTTGAATTTCGTCAACAATGATGCGGGAAGAGGCTAATATTTCTTCGTATTCTCGGGGTAGGAGATAAATAAGTGAGTTCAAGAATTTCACAATGTCTCTAATATGTTCATATGGAGATCTATCAGTCGTGCTCTCACCAAAGTCATGAATCACAGATGATAAGTTACCATCAGCATCAGACCTTATCAAGACATTCCCCAGGTGCAAATCTTCGTGGACTATTCGTTCTCTCACGAGTATTCTTAGACCCGCAAAAACCTCTCCGATCAATCTAGGTATTTCGATACTCCTTGGATTCTCCTTGATGAACGTTCCAAAGTCTCCGGACATGAGTTCACTCGCCATAACAGTCATTTCAATCCCTCGGTGTGCTTGTATGCCTTGTACAATTTCATGAGAAACTCCTAGTTCCCTTATTTGTTTCATGATTGAACTTTTAGTACCATGTACTTTTCTCAGCTTTATCCGCATTCTCTTCTTTTCAATTGCAGTACCAATCATATTCTCAGCAATGTAGGATTTTATGAATTGTGTCTCTGCATGATCAATGAATGCATCAGAATTTGCCTCATTTGCTCCTCTCACGACGACGTTAGGACATGTTTGCCACGATATCACGCGAGGAAAAAACCGTGGGTTCAGAGAACCCAGATATGATGCCAATTTACATTCATGTTCGTTATTCACTGTCATAAACTTTAGTGCTACCCTAGCACGTGTAGTGATTTGTTCGACTTCATATACCCGGCCATTTACGGAAACACTTCCTATACGACTCATTATACGAAAGGTCAATTCATCACAAACATCAAAATGCTCAGGGATGAGGTTTTGATCGTTTTCTGGATGTGTATTCCATGGGACATCGGCAATGTTTAACCCACTAGACATTGAAAAATGTGGACCTGTATTATATACCAACAAAATAAGTTTATATTGACACCAACGTAACCGTATTAATACCATGAAAACATTGTTCCCATTGGACTCGTCTCTGCCACGAGATTCACGGGGGAATACTTTTTTTGTTGGTTTGATCAAATAATTAAGGATATTGAACAATAATAATATATTACACAATTAAACACATATATTATGGCAACGACTGTAACTTGGACACAAGACGGTAATGGCAACTATGAGGTTTCTTCTGCGAACCACTTGAAACAATTGATGAATCGGGGTACCCTGTATACCGACGCCGGCTCTGCCCCAACTGCGTACTGGGAAGACGGCACAAATTATATCCAAACGGCCGACATCGACCTCCTTGGTGACAGTACCGACATCGCACCTATCGGTGATTATACGAGGAACTATGTTTTTTTTGGTGACTACGATGGGGGTGAATTCAAGATTTCAAACTGGTCATACGTTGATCCGGAGTTTACTACAACAGGGGTTTTACAAGCAAGTGTTGGATTATTTGGATACACATTCGGCACCATAAAAAATATCAGAATGACTGGTTTATGTACCCTCGAAGGCTACGCAACAAGTGCTGGTTTCCTTATTGGAACGTCGACTGGTTCGACCATTTTGAATATCGAGTGTGACTTTTCAACGGGATCTTATATAGACAATAGGGCCGGTTCTGTTGGGGATGAACTCGGGGGTATCATCGGACTTACAGGAAGTGCGACAGAGATCGCGGGAATCACTCTGAGAGGTTCTATTGATTTCCGTACAAATACTCACGGTGATGAACGTGTCGGTGGACTAGTTGGTTACTTGAATTCTCCTACTTCTTCGCAACTATTTCAGAATCTCGCTACCTTTCCATCTGGAATAAATGGCGTGTATGCAGGTGGTATAGCAGGTCGTTGTTCACTGAATCGGTACCCAGAGAAGTTAGAGAAGTGTTTAAATGCGATGACCGGGGACATCAATGGTGATCAATATGCGGGAGGGATAGCGGCAGCTATAACTTTATCATCTGCAGACGCTGATAAGCTCGTCAACTCCATGACAGGAAACATCACATTTACTGGTACATATAGTACATATGTATCTGCAGGAGGAATATTCGGATACGCTCAATCTGACGACCATATCACCAACATTTACAACTACATGACTGGTGATATATCTAGAATTAACAATTATGGCGGGATAGGGGGTCTGATCGGATACTACCGAAATTCATCGACAAGTGTATCACTGGAAAATTCAATCAATGCCATGAACGGAACGGTCTCCAATGCAATCATCGGTGTTCAACATTTTGACTTCTTGTTAACAACAAACATCCAAGTCAATACCGATTTTGGATTGGTATTTACTACCGATACATACGAAACGGGCGTCCGTGTCGTAGATTCGGTGCATGCAGTATTTATAGGTATTCTGTCGCTCACCGAAATCCCGGATCTACCTTACTTTTTGTTTCAAGGCACAGACAGTACGGGAAACTCTTACGATTTTGATTTCGTGTTTGGTAATCTTTCTGGGAACAATTCCTTCTCTGATACCCACCTCCTTGTACGAAACGGTGAAGTAGTATTCCAAGATGGTTCTGTATTTATACACAGTCTGTTGTCACTAAACGAGCGTTCTGTCAACATTCCTATTGTGATCACTGAGGTTCCGGGTGCCATTGGATACAATATCACATACGAGGGTCCTCTTGGTGTACAAATTACGGCATTCTCAGATGTCACAACATTGGAACACAACATCACCGGTCTTGATCCCGACACCGAATACATCATCAGACTTTTTGCGGATACGGGTAGTGGGTATGAATCGGTTGAAGAATCTACAACCACAACACTTGCCAATGTCGCTGCCAACTACGACATATCGGACTTCCAAGATTCGAATGGTGTGACCAATCTCAGTTCTCTACCAGAGTCCACCATCAGTAGCATCAACGAGGTTATCGGTGATCTATTGAATACAGGAGACATAGTTAACGTCAATGTGAAGGGTAGTCTTGACACAACATTCATAGGTCTGGGAGATGCCCTAAGTATTTCCGATCTAAACGGAGTCTTACTACCATTTAACGAGGCATCCACACCAGGTCAGAGCGTGACGATTACCCTATCCGATTCCTCAAACGTGGACGTTGACTTTGATGAAGCAGTAAATAGTATAATTGTCAATGGTATCGAGTATTTTGTAGGAGATAGCTTTATTCTCGATGGTAAGAAAGTCACTGTTGTAGAGTTATAAATATGGTTGAGTTCTGCCACATGTGCTTAATATAACAAATTTACATTTACACAAGATTCACCTTCTTCCCACCATCCCTCTCCATTCGTCGGACCTTGTATACAGAATGTCCACGTTCGTAAACAGAGGCTCCACGGTTGCTATAGATGGTGCCGAAGCACTAGTAGCACCATTCGATGAAAACGCGGGAGCGGGACAGGAAGTCACCATGACTCTCTCGAACAACACCACCTCAGTGGTTTCGTACGACGAGACAACAAACTCGGTTACGGTAGAAAGTAATTCTTACTCACCAGGAGATTCGTTTATACTAGACGGGAAAAAAGTTGTCGTATTTGATTTGTAAGTTTTGATATTTAATAATTACACCAACTTAACCTTCTTCCCTGAATCCTCCCATAGAAGCCAGCATTGATTCTATTGATCCAGGAGGGGTATTTCTTCGGGAATGACTCCTTTTCTTATTAGTGAATACAAATATTACATTATTACTTTACACCAACTTAACCTTTTTCCCACCATCCCTCTCCATTCGTCGGACCTTGTCCGCCATGTTGGCAGTGAGCAAATTGAAACCCTCCTTCACAAACTTGTTGTACACCGGGACATCCTCCTGCAGACCAGAGTACTTGTGCTCGTGGATCCAACCCATGTCACGCTCGAATTTGAGTAGATCGTCGTAGGGGAGAGACTCCATGTGTTTTAGGACAGCTTGCTCGTTCTTGTCCTTCAAGTTATCCATCAACATACCAAAACCATCATTCTTACGGTGAGTCTCCCAAGCACCATCCTGCTCCAAACGACCACTTATGTAACCACTCTTCAAATCAGTCTTGAAATTCATATTCTCCTGCAATGAATACATCTTGGTACCAAACTTGAAAACCACGTCAGGACCATGGTGCTCCGCCAAGAGATTCTGAATGAACTCCGGAGTTATGTGCTCCAAAGACTCTTGACCGATTGGATTCACGATGATCAAATTGATGTTGTTGTTGATGGAATTGTCTACACGATTATCATTGTTAGTGATATTGTTGTTTGTGATGGATGAGACATCACTTGCTTTCCTCTTTTTCGATTTCTTGTGACCCCCGTGTTTCAAAATTTTACCCGTAAAATCCAGAGTGTTTCCGTCAAGAGATTTGAATTTCGATATGCTCCTTATTTCGAGAGTGTCTCCGAGTAGCCTTGTCAATACATTAGGGACCATCCTCTCCCTGTTGTGAATGTATACATATGATTCATCGTCGACCTCGTGTATACCACAGTACACAATGTTGTATTTTTTTCTCACAATGTCATAAATAATTTTCGAATCTACACATGTTGGTTGAATCAACAGTCTTAGCTTAGGGTGGTAATTCATGGTTGGTAATTCATGGTTGTAGTTACATAAATATTATATTTCTTCACAATTAAACGAATGTTAACTATGAAGAAAATTCAATCGTTGCTGTTTTCGCGTAGTACCCGCATTAACGTAACAAAGACATGTGTATTTTAATATATTTCACAGTACATTTTAAATAGGAAGCCTGACGTTATTTATTTCCCGATCGTATTATTTGAAATGAACTGGTACAACATACATGAAGCGGTATATGGTAATTACCCCCGTAAAATAAAAAGTATAGTTATCAAATTATGTAACAAATTTTACCCCCATAATATGTACTAGTTACTGGATATATGAGTATCCTCGTGTAAAACAAGAATAGTCAATACATAATTTTCACTTTTTTGTGATTTTATTGCAAAAAATGGTGGGTTTGAAAACTAGATCCAAAATATGTTGCATTTCTAAATTTGAAATTTCAAAAAGTTTTCGGAGGCTAATATTTTCCGCGCGCTTTTTCAGTTATGTATGAAGTAATTCGAGTAGAAACGGATGTTTCTGTATGTAATGTGCCGCCTGTTAACCTCGGTATTACATGTATTTTGTATGATAGAGGAATAATGAGATTTAGTTCATACTTCACCATATATGCATCCTGATCACATGAAGAACTACAGTTATGTATCATTACTCCCTATAAGTAACATGTTTACCCCAATTATATTAAAACTTCATACAACAACTGGTTACTGGGTTATAACGAAAACGAACTTGTAAGATAAAGCATGAAATGTAATGATGTATAATGTAAGCTGTGTTATTACGGTAGCAATAGTCTGTCCATCTACAATATATATGATGGACAGGTGTTGTGTGAACAATTTAAGGGGTTATGTCATGTAGTTATCAGATCACTATTTACCTCGTGAATATGGAAACATATATATACCACGCTATTCGGTTCATTCTTACAAGAGTTCATACATAACCGAAAAAGCGCGCGGAAAAATAGCTGGTTCAAATTTTAATTCTTGAATGAAAAATTTCATTCAAGAAATTCTGAAGGTAGTTTTCAAATCCACTATTTTTTGAAAATTTTTAGCAAAAACGTGTCCATCCGAGTAATTTATAATAGTATAATTCACGAGGGAATATATAGATCAAAGCAGATGTATATGTTTAAGGAGGTGTTTACTATTGTGTCAAATAAACATTTGTATTGCTATTTAAAAGGAGGTGATACTTGTTTTAAAATACATTCCAATTTTTGTGGGGGTAGCTATGAGATATAAATGTATTATACTTGACGGATGTTACAATTTACCCCCATACATGGTCAATATAATAGTATATTGAGAATACGGCACGCTTGCACTAAAAGTCCATACATTAAACCATATAATAAACCATCTATTCTCGTTTACTTATCATGAAATATTTTATGTCTGCCTTGTATATTGAGATCAAAACATGGCACTTAGGCACCCCAAGCTCAAGATTAGTATCTCTACTGGTGTAGTAGATTCAAGGACACTATTCGATTTAATCCGGGTCAAGTACGCTATAAAGTACTGCGGAATATACACCACTGAAGGTTCCATATCGGTTTATATCCACAATGATAATAGGATGTCGGCGAAAATTATACGTCAGCTGCTCTCGGGTGTCGTAAAAATATTGAAGATTGACCGGTACAGTAGGGTGGAGGGGGAACTATGTGACGATACAGGTTCATTGCCTAAGCATGGTGGTCATAAAAAGCCCAAGGAGAAAAATAAGGTCATTCAGCTTCCAGTTCCAGAAAAAAGCTCTCCACCGTCCAAGAAACCAAGGGTCGACAATCTTCACGATCGTCAGCCTCCTATCAGTTTGCCCAAGCCCGAGTCCAAGGCATCATTTGTCCTCAATCCCCCAACCCACACCCCTCACCCCGACAACTTTCATCCTATTTGGTCCTCCTCGAACGGTTTCTGGGCTCCGTATTT
>CALKLP010000174.1 GCA_937991965.1 uncultured Verrucomicrobiales bacterium | reverse complement strand
TAGCAACTTCCCGATCGCTGCTGACACCATGCAAACACGGGTAAATCCCACTCCGGAATACAAATTGAGAGGAATACAGGGCTTCGACTTTATAGACGGCGACAAGTTCGTTTTCGCGTTCAATCATCTCCTCATGATCGTGAATTTGACTCCCACAGGGCCTGACTTCACTACTCCGATTCTTTATCAGGCTGGGAGTCACGAATATCCGATTTTTATTCCAGGAACTTCGCTGATTATAATGCACTACAATAACTTCAATGTGGGGACTGAGGTGACTACAAGAATATTTTTTGCTAAGGATATGGGTGATCTTGCTACCCCTTTATGGGGTTCGGTATATTACTTCCATCCGAATCAATTCGGACTACACACGCTGCTAGACAACGGAACGACCAAATACGCTTGCTATTCTAGTGCCACCAGAATCGTGGTTGTAGACCCAAGCACAAGGAACGCTGTGCAAACTTTTGACTACGACACCCTTGGATTTACTACTGAACTGATCTTCAAAATCGCCACTGGGATGGGAGACACTACCTCTGAGATCGTCTTCGTTAATAGAGATCCAGCCGATATCTACGCCACAGGGACTATCGGAGTGCTGGACTATACGAACTTCGCTGCTGGTTTGAAAAGAAGCTACGTTTCGGATGGGAATCAATACGACATGATGGTGCTTAAAGAGACCGGTACACTGATGGTAATTGTTGAAAGAGTTGGATAGTCGTCTTTGGACATAGAGTTCTACGAGAAAAGTAATCCAGGTGGACAGCCGGATCTGACAATACTCGCTTAGGACGATACGGGACAATTCATTTTCACAATGGCTGAGCGGACAGATGGGAATATTTTGTCTGTCTCAGCCTTCAGCAGCTGGAATTTGAAATTTTATGATTAGACAGCCTTCCCAAATACCCGAATCGGTTTGGAAAACAACAGTGAATGGGAAGCAGCAGTCCCATCCCTCACTCTCAAACAACTGAAAGCGGAATAGACTGATGACCTCTGGCTGGCTTACTTCACCGGTGGACAGGCTGATGGTGATGTCTAGGTCATTTATTTCTTCAAACGGACCAATCCGGCGACCTGTGATCCGGTCACCCAATCCAGGACTAACTTCGGTGGATGTGCGTTCTGCTCCACCCTCCCGCAATACGAAGTCTACCCTGAACGGTGTATTAGCGGAGGAGTTGACAACAGTGCTTTCTACACCTATGAATTCGCAGGGACTGACGATTTCGGTTATGTGAATGGGAAAAGACGTTACAGTTTGCACTTCGAGATCAAGAACTACTCCTTTATGGACGATTCACCTTGGGAAGACTACGACCTTGCCACTAACTTGAGCGTGAGTTCTGGAATCGCTGAGACCACTGTGAGCATTCACAATATCGACAAAAGTGTCTCAGGCCACACCGCGACCTTCGATGTGGAATTCGAACCGGAGCTCGAGGTTGACACCACCCTCACGGTGGATGTGAACAATAAACTCCTCCTAGACAACGGTTTTAGAATTACTCTAGTCGGGGAGCCTATTGAAGTCAACGTCACCGCCAAAAAATTCGAACCGTTATCCATAGTTGGAAGTAACAAGATTCTAACTAGTAACAATGCCAAGACAAGTTTCGCCCTTAGTTAGGGCATTTTGACTGCTACTGCTCCCCTGTGCGCGAACGTGGGTCTGGCATTCATAAAAATGTTCCAGATTATCGAAATTCTCTCTAAACTAATTTATATCCCAGTCATTTTCAGCGGAAATTTACAGAACATTCTCAACTCCGTGACACAGGTGAGTGACCCGGTGGACATTTCCCCTAATCTCTACATGGACGGGGAGCACATAGAGAGCTTCAGCGGCTACAAAGGCAAGATTTTCTGGTTCGGAGAGTACGGCAACCTGCTCCAGTCTCTCCCAATCTCCGCTCTCATGTTCCTCTTCCTGGACGCCATCGTCTACCTGACTGGTCTTTGTGTAAACAAAGACGCTTTACAGGCCAAGAGGTACAATAAAGCTGTCCAACAGAAGGCCTTGTTCAGCAAGAAACGCCCGTTGAGGAGGAGAGGAAGAGGGGACAGTTCAGCCGGAGGAGGGCCAAGTAAAAAGATGACCAAGGAAAGTAAGAAAAGCAAGTTGGATGGGGAGAGTGGGAAGCCGAAACTGCCTCAGAAGCCTTGTTTACAGAAGGTGCATGAGTTCCTGACCGGGATTCATTTGGCAGTTTTGGAGATGAATTTGACTGATTACAGTTTTTATGCTTTTTTGAATATTAGTGAGTTTCCTGGATTCAGTGAGAAGGGTTTTTGGAGGATATTGTCCTTCGCTGTTTCGTTCTATATAATGGCTAGAGCTACGATCATTTATCTATCGGTCTATTCCAGAGCACAGGTCATCTGCTTCCTCGAAAACAACAATCCAAAATCTCCGAACTTCATCGTGAACCAATTCCAACATCAAGTTCTGAGAGCAGAATCAGACATTCTTTTGGAGGGAATCAACAAGAACATCGAGCCTTGGCAGAAGAGCAATATCGCAACTTTAAACCTGCTCTTCAAAGCGCAGTTGATGATTGTCCCAGCGATTATTGTCTCTTGTCAAAACAGTAAATATTTCGCCTGTGGCTTCATTATTTTGATCGAGCTATTATCCATTAGCCACTACTTCGTCCTCAGAGTCAGGTACAAG
>CALKLP010000173.1 GCA_937991965.1 uncultured Verrucomicrobiales bacterium | reverse complement strand
ATTAGAGAACACATTTGATTGGTACAATACGGAGAGTAATCTACGCAGGGTGTATATGTATATATCAATAGCATTAGCATCGTGAATTGTGAAGTTGAGTAAAATATTTGTGGAATCACCTGCAATTGTCGGATGGCAAATGAAATAATAATAACATGGATGGATATAAACGCTTCAGGCAAACTTCTTAATTTCTTCTTTCCAGATCACAGCCACACACATACGTCGAGCTACGCGTGGCACTCAGTTTTACAAACTCATCACTGTCACGCCACTGCATGCTGCGCAAAGATATGGTTATCAGCACTACTGTGTCGAACACGATATTATACCGCGACATGTAGGGATCAGGACGGGTGGTTCTCTCGACACGACTTACATCCAGGTTCCGTCGCTCTTGACGTGCACGACTCGAACCAGCGAAGTAGAAAGAGATGTTCCGCTCCTCGAAGGCCAGGCCTTCAAGCATACTTGAAGTTGTTAGCATGCTGCTCGCAACGTAGGGTATTGTCACAACTCTGTCTGCGCCACAGCCCGATCGTACCCACCAGTATGTTTGCTCGTAGTTCCCGAAGATGACACGGCGGAGAACCATCCTGTGGAGTGGTTCCAAGGCCATATGGCAGGCCCACCATCCGCAGGTAAGGAAATGATCCGCGCCGCCAACACGATTGAAGAAAATACTCTCATGGCGAAGGTAGTCCACCGCGGCGGTCATCCGCTCGTTGTGAGTGATCCCTCCGCACGTTTGGTGTCTTCTCCGATGGCGCCATAGTTCACCACTGCAGTCGTGCAACTTACTCAACACGGGATAGACCGGTACATAGAATACGTCGGCCTTTTCAGCATCTAGAACTCGCCACGGGTGAGCTAGAAGGGCTCTATGAATCCAAATTTCAGCCATGTTCTGAGCGGTCTCCTCCTGTTCGTGTTGCCAAGGCGGTATGCCTTCGGAGGAATCCATGTAACATTCGACCAGAGTGCTGTGGTCAAGCTGCGGTGTGTCATACACGTATACATTGACTTTCTCCGAGACGGTGAGGTCATACGACACCCCGACTAGAGGTTGCGTGGTGCTCGTTCCTTGGCTTAAGGACGGATCTTCTTGTGGCTGACCTCGAACTTGCCCCGTTGGTGTGGAACGTCCCGACACATCTTGGCCACCCGTCAAGTAAGGCCAACACAACGTGAGAAGGAATAACTCCATGGAGACTTTCATGACGAGATGGAAGCTCCTCATCTGCAAACGTGGCGTACCACCGTGCCGATTGACAGACATTCGCGTGCGTTGATTTCCAGTTTGAGGCAGCTGCGAGTTTTGAACAAGACGCAGAGCAGCGGGACAAGCGACTAACACCAAAGGCGTAAATAACGTATGTAGCCTAAAACGCGATAGGTCTCGTCAAGGCGAGATAACCGGGCGCGAAAATGCGTATAGCATGCCCTCTGGTGCAGTCGGCAGTGGCGAGACCAAAACAGAACTTTGCAAACATCCGCCCGGACGAGGGACTTTTTCTCTGAAGTCCGAACACGACTGACTACGATTGCAGTCTACTACACGGCTACAATAGTTCCCCTAATACTAAACAATATTTTGCGTGTGTGTGTCGGTAATAATCACCGCGCGCACGCGCACGCCCACGCGGTAGACAGCAGCGGCGACGGTCGGCCATGGAGCGTTCAAGGTATTTAGAGACGTGGTCTCCGGCTGAGCACACGCTGTTTTAGCCGTCGCAGGAACATAACCGGGGTCATACGTTATATTATTATTATTTCATTTGCCATCCGACAATCGAAGATGAACCTAACCAAGCTTCCTTTCAACATGACGATGCTATACTCCTAGATGAATCGTACGTTATATTCTCAGCATAACCCCCCCCGATACTCTAAGTGCGTTAACCTCCCCTTTGATTCATATTTCAATTTTCTATTACCTCAAGAGAGAGGGCGCACAGCTAACAGCGTTAGGGGACGGAGGCCGGCAGCCGAACTCCGCACGCGTTGCCTTTCGGAGCCAAGGTCAGACAGGAACCACGGGAGCACGAGAATCAGATGGCAATCGAACGCGTAAGCCTATTCCGAACCAGTTGGGTTGGTAACCCTGACCGGCTATTTGCTACATAACCGGATCTGACACATATCCCTGGGCGAGAAGTTATGTAGCCTTAGGACAGAAGTCGGTAGGGTGCATTGCTTCGGATCTGCCAGGAGCTGCACCCCGAACCTGCCGGTGTACACCACGCAGTACGTCTTGCTGCTTAACTAGCTTGTGCGCTCCATACGATGCGTGTGTGTGTGTGTAGGGCTAAAGTAGATGTGTGCTCGATGCAGGAAATAATTCATGTACGCGCTCTAAGGCCCTCTGTCAATAACTGGTACAAGGATGGCATTCAGGCAGGTTGTCAGGGTGTGTTGAGCAATGTCTTGAAAGATGACCTCGGATCACTTGTAAAATATAGGGGTAGGGTTGCAGGATTTGCTGGCCAATGTCGGCCGGTTGGGCAATCAATGTAGTCTCGGCAACCTTAAGCAATACCGCGGCTGGACTTGGACAATATGTCTTTGCCGATATTTTCAGGTCTGGAGATTCGGCAACCCGGCGTCCCCAGTTGAGGTAATGCAACGCGTAGAATTTGGCTGT